>NZ_JBFRDO010000003.1:0-356400 GCF_052113825.1 Paenarthrobacter sp. TAF1 | reverse complement strand
TCGAATAACTTTACACGCGCCCCACCCCCACACCAAATCCACCCCAACACCACCCAAAAACCCCGCAAACACAACCCAAACAACCCCACCAACCCAACAAACCACCCCCAAACCCACCAAAACAACCACCGTGAACCCCATCACAACCCACCCACACCCCCCCSACACCCACGCACCCAACCCAACAACCGCCGTCGAACCCCCAACGACGACACCCGACACCAAAACAACAACGCTCCCCCACCAAAGTGAGAGAGCGTCGAAGAAAATGAGCAAGCGTCCGATTCAAACCCGCGGAACGTGAGCAAGCGTCACACCTAAACCCTAGGGATGTGAGCGAGGGTCACGTCCAAACCCGCGGGATGTGAGTGAGGGTCAGTGGCCGCCGTGGCCTCCCGCGCCTTCGGTCTTCCGCATCATGGCACTGAGCACCACGGCGGCGAGGGCAATGACGGTCGCGGCCAGGAAGGCCGCCTGCATGCCGGCCACCAGACCAGACGAAGCAGAAACCACAGCGTAAATGGACACTAGCAGCGCGGTACCGGCTGCACCTGAAACCTGCTGGGCCGTGCTGATGATCGCCGAACCGTGCGAGTAGAGGTGCGGCGGGAGCGGGTTCAGGCCCGTGGTGAAGGCCGGAGTAAACAGCAGCGCAAGGCCGAAGCTCAGGGCCACGTGAAGGGCAATCACCCAACCAAGCGAACTGGCCTCATCCAGCCGCGAGAACTGCCACAAGGTCAGCACCATCAGGACCGAACCGGACAGGGTCAGGGGCAGAGGGCCCACCTTGTCGAAGATCCTGCCGATGACGGGGCCCAGCAGGCCCATGGCCAAACCGCCGGGCAGCAAGGCCAGCCCGGTCTCCAGGGGCTGCAAGTGCAAGGTGTTCTGCAGGTACAGCGGAAGCAAGATGACTCCGCCAAACAGCGCCATCATTGCCACCACCATCAACAGCGTGGACACCGTGAACATGCGGAACTTGAAGGCGCGCAGGTCCAGCAGCGGAGCATCGGACTTCTGCAGCTTGAGCTGCCGGACGACAAACAGCGCCAGGCATAGAAGGCCAACCACCAGGGCGATCACCGGAACAACCCCCGCGTTGGAACCACCGATCTGGCTAAGGCCATAGACCAGTCCACCGAAGGCCGGAACCGTCAGGATCACGGACGTGACGTCGAGGGTCGTCTTCTCGCGCTCCCCCACATTGGTGAGGTACTTGGCACCAATCGCGAAAGCAGCCAAGGCGACCGGCAGCACGAATACGAACATGAAACGCCACGAGAAATGGTCAAGGATGATGCCGGAAACGGTGGGCCCCATCGCAGGCGCCACGGAAATGGCAATGCTCACGTTGCCCATGACGGCGCCGCGCTTGGACATGGGAACCAGCGTGAGGATGGTGGTCATCAGCAGCGGCAGCATGATGGCCGTTCCGCCGGCCTGGACGATGCGGGCCAGCAGCAGCACCAGGAATCCGGGTGCCAACGCCGCCAGCAAAGTGCCGCCGCTGAAGAGTCCCATGGCAAGCATGAACGCGCCCCGGGTACTCATGCGTTGCAGGATGAAGCCCGTGGTGGGGATGACCACTGCCATGGTGAGCATGAACCCGGTGGCAAGCCACTGAACCGTGGAAGCACTCACCTGAAGATCCGTCATGAGGCGCTGCAAGGCAACGTTCATGATGGTCTCGTTGAGGATCACCACGAAGGTCGCCACCAGCAGCGTGACGATGACCGTCACGGACTCACGCGACATCTTTCCGGAGGCCGGAGCCTGCGTGGACGTTGTCCCTGCCGAGGCGGCGGCTCCGGAAGTGCCGGATTCGGGTTTGCCGTTAGCGTCGGACGTGACGTCGGTAGACATGAGGATTCCCCAAGGTTTGGATTTGGTGTCCGGCGAGCGGTGCCGGTGAAGACTTGAACAGTCTAAACGCCCAGCGAATTCCCGTCACGGGGGAAAAACCAAACCTTAGGAAAACAATGGGGCGTTATCGATGAGCCGGACCGGACCGACTTTGGCCGCGATAATCGCCAGCCCTTCGCCGCGGAACGGCGTTTCCTTGCAGTTTTCGGCGAGGGGTTCCAAGGTGGCGGGGTCGACGACGTCGAAGTAGTCCAGTTCCACCAACGGCTGGGATTCAACAAGCGCGACGGCGGAATCCAGGTCAAGCGGTTCGTGCGCGTTTGCGCGCGACTCAATAAGGCGCAAAGCCCGCGACAACACCAGGGCGGCCTCGTGCTCTTCGTCCGAGAGGAACCGGTTGCGGCTGGACAGCGCCAATCCGTCGTCGCTTCGGACAATCGGCACGGGAACAATCTCCACGGGGAAGTTCAGGTCCGAGACCATCCGCTTCACCAAGGCCAGCTGCTGCGCGTCCTTCTGCCCAAAGTAGGCACGGTAGGCCGCCGTCGTGCGGTCCGCTGCCGCACCGCCGGGGAGTCCATAGTGCAGCAGCTTGGCAACCACGGTCAGGGCGCCGTCGAAATGCCCGGGACGCGAGGCGCCTTCCCACTTTTCGCCCAGCGGACCGGCGGTCACCCGCACCAACGGTTGCCCGCCCGGGTAGACCTCCTCCACGGACGGCGCGAAAACAAGGTCCACGCCTTCGGCATCGAGGAGGTCCATGTCGGCCTCAAGCGTGCGTGGATAACGGTCCAGATCCACGGCATCACCGAACTGCAGCGGGTTGACGAAAATCGTGGCCACCACAACATCGTTATCAGCCACCGCAGTGCGGGCCAACGCTGCGTGGCCCTGGTGCAGTGCGCCCATGGTGGGGACCAGGCCCTGAGAACTCCCGCGTTTTTCAGCGAGAAGCCGGGCACTTTCCGCACGCAATTCCGATGCTGTGGTGACGAGTTTGATGGCCATTGTTGTTCAGTTTCCTTCCGGCGCCTTGGGATCTGCGTCCAAAGCCTCGTCGATACCAGTCAATTGTTCCGGGCGCAGCAGTCCCCTGTTGCCTGCCCTGCGTGCGGTGGCCCGGGCCATGGCCTGGTAGGCGGCGAGGACATCGCCGCCCGCGCCGGCGTCGTACTCCTTCAACGCCTGGGCGTGCGCCGTTACCGTACCCACATCTCCGCGGGCCACCGGGCCGGTCAGTGCGGATTCGCCCGACGCGAGGGCATTTTCCAGCGTGGCGCGCAGCAGCGGACCGAGCATGGATTCCGGTGTCTCAACGCCGATTTCCCGCAGCATCTGTGAGGCCTGGGCCACCAAGGTGACCATGTGGTTCGAGCTGTGTGCAAGGGCTGCGTGATAGAGGGTGCGGTCGGCTTCGGCGATCGCCACGGGCTCGGCTCCCATCTCCACTACGAGCGCCTGGGCAATCGGCAGCATGGCAGCGTCCGCGGTGACGCCGAAAGTGCAGTCCATGAGGCGGGTCAGGTCCAGGCTCATGCCCGTGAAGGTCATGGCCGGGTGAAGGGCCAGTGGAATCGCGCCGGCGGACCGCACAGGGTTGAGGATTCCGACACCGAACCGGCCCGAGGTGTGGGCCACCAACTGGCCGGGCTGCCAGGCTCCCAGCTTTGCCAGGCCCGCCACCAATTCGCCCAGCGAATCATCCGGCACGGCCAACAGCACCAGCTCGGAACGCTCCACGACATCCTGGATTTCAAGGATCGGGACGCCGGGCAGCAGATTTTCGGCCCGCTCGCGGCTCGCCTCGGACACAGCGGAAACCCCGACGACGGCGTGCTCGGCCGCGCGCAAAGCCGCGCCCAGGACGGCGCCCACTTTGCCTGCACCTACGATCCCGACTCCGAGTCGTCCTGGCTTAGCCATCGTGGCGGTCCTCCTGGTTAGGTGTTTGGGGTTCTTCTGGCTGTGCTGCCGCTGCGGCAACTTCCGGGGCTTGCGGCGCCACCTGCGCCAGCCATTGTTCGCTGGTCTGCCGCTTCCGTGCCTCCCGGGCACGGGCGGCCTGCTGGTCGAAAAGCTCAACTGCCTGGGACACCCCGGCCTGGAACACGCGGGGAAGCACCGGGCCCGCTGTGGTGTGGAGGACAAGATCAGCCACACCAAAGCGCCGTGCCAGCGGCCCTTGGTGCAACGCCATGGACTGTGTGCGTTGATGCGGCACCATTACCAGGGTGCGCCACCATCGGCCGGACCGGATCAGCAGGGCGGTCCCGGTGGCCAAAAAGCCGTTCCGACGCCAGCCCAACGGAGCCAGCAACCGTGCACGGCGGGGTGTCGTAACGAATCCATCAGTGCCGGCCGGGACGCGGCCCGACGGCGCCAGTCCCTCCAAACCGGCATCAAAGACGGCCGCGGGTTCGTCCACCCCGGGATCCGGCAACACCAAGGACATCATCCGCAGGACGTCCGGCTTCAACCCCACGGGGAGCAGCATGGTGCGGGCAGCGCCGTCGGAATTCCCCGCGGCGCCGTAGCCGGCCACATTGACGTGCATCCGGTACCAACCGAAGAGCCTCCAGATGGGGGGCTGCCTGACCATCACGGCCTGGATACGGCCCGGGGGGAGGGTCTGGGCCTGCGTATCCAGGAGTCCGTAGCGGAGCCGGATGCCGTCCGGCGATATGGCCGCGGTGAAGTTGTAGCCCTTGTTGAATGAACTCCAATACGAAGCGCCGATACCTAGGATGGCGGGGATGAGGGCCAGGAAGATTGCTGTGTTGTCCAGAAGGACCGAGGTTGAGACCACCGCGGCGGCCCCGAGGAGGATGCCCACGGTCTGTTCACTCAGCAGCAGCGAACCGAGGAGGCGCGCCGGAGGCACGGACAGGACAACATGCTCCGGGGCTTCCGGGATCTCCTGCTCCGACCCGGCCCCGCTGACCACACCCGCCGCCCGCGCAAGGATCGTGGCGCGCAGCTGCTTGGCCTGGTCGATGGGAAGGTACGCCAGCCGCACGGCCGACTCGCCGGCGTCGGCCACCTCAAACTTGAGTTCAGCGAGACCGAAAATCCGTGCCAGAAGCGGCTGCACAATGTCGATGGCCTGAACGCGGTCCAGGCGCGCCTGCCGCTGCTGCTTGAACAGGAAACCCGTGTTCACCCGGACAAAGCCTTCGGCCACCTGGTAGCGGGTGAAGTACCAGCTGAGAATGAAACCGCCGACTGTCAGGAGCAGCACCACAGCGCCACCGGCCAGGAGCCATGGCACCCGGCCGCTCAGGTGCGGATCCACAAAATCCCGGCCCTGCAGCATCCGCTCGAAAGCGTCCCTGCTGAAGAAGAACCCGACGGCGGCCAACGCCACCCAGCCGCGGACGAAAGGCGAGGCAGGATGGACCCGCTTCCAGTCGCCGTCGACGGCTTTGTCCGGTAACACCACCGCAGAGTCTCCCGGGCTCACAGCCCGGCCAGCCTGGCTTCTCCGCGGGCCGAAAGCTGTTCGCGCAAGCGGGCGCCTTCCTGGGCAGGAAGGCCGGGGAGCTGGGCATTCGTACCGGTGGAAGCGGTGTGGAGTTTCAGCGTGCACAGCCCCAGGCTGCGCTCAACCGGCCCGACGGCGACATCAACGTACTGCATGCGGCCGTACGGAACCACCATGGTGCGCTGGAAGAAGATGCCCCGGCGAATGAGCAGGTCATCGTCGCGTTCGGCGTATCCAATGGCACGCACCTGGCGCGGAATGAGGGCCAGACGCCAGAGTGCAAGCACCAGCATCACGGCAGGAACGGCAATGGCCAGCCACAACGGGGGCCACCGCCACCATCCCAGAAGCACGAAGACAAGCGGCAGGCTGAGGAAGGCAACCATCAGCACATTTCCGATGGCCCACTCCACCAAGCGGACAGTGACGTACTTGGGGGAAACCCGGAGCCACTGGACGCCGGGAGGGTCAATCGCCTCGGTAGGCATATTCGCCTTCGCCTTTGGTTTCGCCCCGGCGGGTTTCAGGACCGGCGGTGCCGCCTTCGATGTCCTCCGGCGGTATCCGGCAAAAACGCTCCACTACCAGGCCGACGACCACCATCACCACACCGCCGCCACCCATCAGCAGTGCGTTCCACAGGATGCCTTCACCGCTGCGCAGCGTGCCGATCCGCAGGAGGTCCACGCCGATACCCGCATGCCAGCCAAGGAGGAGCGTTCCAGCGTAAGCGCAGGCCTGGGCAAGGATCAGGGTCCTGGCGGCAAGAATCGGATTCAGCATGTTCTTCTTCTTGCCGTTTCGCCACCGCAGGACCCGCACGCCCATGACGAGCGTGAGTCCGGCGATGACACCCATGGTGATCAACGCGGACGTTGGCAGGACAGGGGTGGGCATGCTGAAACGGTTGGTAGAGACAGTGGCCAGCCAGCCTACGACGGCAGCGATGACGGCGATGAGCACCAAAACAACCGGGCGCATGGCTTTCACTGCGGCTCCACCGCCCCTGTGGCCGGTACGCCGGCGACGTCGCCAAAGCCGTCGAACCTGCGGATGTCCGGCATGTCGGCTGCGACGGCGGCCAGTTCAGCCACGCTGTGGCCATTCAGCCGGGCGTGTGGCTCAAGCAGCGACCAGGGGTAGAGCACGAAAGCCCGCTCGGCTGCCCTGGGATGCGGGATGGTGAGGACGGGGTCGTCGCTTGCAAGGTCCCCGAAAACGATGATGTCCACATCCAGGGTCCTGGGACCCCAACGCACTTCACGGGTTCGGTGATGCTTCTGTTCGATCTCGTGGCAATGCTTGAGCAGCTCCAAGGGAGTGAGCGTGGTCTCCACCGCCATGACCATATTCAGGAAATCAGGCTGTCCTTCCGGCCCGCCGACCGCTTTGGTCTGCACCACCGGAGAAACCCCCAGGAGGCGGACCTCCGGCGGATCAACGAGGTCGGCAACGGCCGTGGAAAGAGTGTCGTTGCGCTCCCCCAGGTTGCTGCCCAAAGCCAGAATGACCTTGGTATAGCCAGGGCTCATGATCGCTCCCGGTGGACGCTGACGGTCACATCGCCGAACGGAACCTCAATGGGCGCCTTGGGTTTGTGGACGGTAACGTCGACGGCGGTCACGCTGTAGTTCGCGAGGATGGCCTCGGCGATCCTGACCGCGAGACCCTCGATCAGGTTCAGGGGCTCGCCCTCGATGTGCTTCGTGATCAACTCGGCGACTTCGCCGTAGTGCGCTGTGTACTGCAGGTCGTCGGTCTCGGCAGCCTTGGTGAAATCCGTGTGCAGCACGGCATCCACGACGAAGGGCTGGCCGTCACGGCGCTCGAAATCGAACACCCCGTGATAACCGACGGCGGTGACGCCGGTCAGCGTAATCCTGTCCACAGCGTTATCCAATCAGCGGGCGATACGGGCGGCAACCTTGACGGCGTCAAGGCTGGGGCCGACGTCGTGGACGCGGACAGCCCAAGCGCCTTGGGCAGCACTCAGAGCGGTGATGGCGGCGGTGGCGGAGTCGCGCTCCAACGGCGCTGCCGACTTGCCGGCCACTGTGAGGAGCGAGCCAAGGAAGCGCTTGCGTGAAGCGGCCACCATCACCTTGTGTCCCAGGACGAACAACTGGTCCAGGTTCTTCAGGAGTTCCCAGTTCTGGTTCTCGTTCTTGGAGAACCCGATACCGGGATCGACGATGATCTGTTCCGGGGCAACGCCGGCGGCATACAGCTTGTCGCGGACGCCGCTGAGCTCGGCCACCACGTCCTCGGTGACGTTGTTGTAGTCCGTCAGGCTGTCCATGGTCAGGGCGTCGCCCCGGCGGTGCGTCAGGATGTACGGGACCTTGGTGCGGGCCACGAGCTCGGGCATATCGGGCTCGATGGTCAGGCCGGACACATCGTTGATGATGGCAGCTCCGGCCTCAACAGCGGCGGCCGCCGTGGAGGTGTGCATGGTGTCGATGCTGACCAGCGCACCGGCCTTCACCAGGGCCTGGATCACCGGCAGCACGCGGCGCTGTTCTTCTTCGGGGGAAACAGGTTCCGCGCCCGAACGGGTGGACTCGCCGCCGACATCGATGATGTCAGCGCCGGCGTAGAACATCCGCAGGCCCAGCGCAATGGCTGTGTCCGGTGTGCGGTGCGTGCCGCCGTCGCTGAAGGAATCCGGGGTGACGTTGAGGATTCCCATGACGAGCGTGCGGTCCGTGGGCAGGTCCTCGAACCTGGCCGCGGGCCGCGGCTTGCGGAGAACCGGCAGCGGGCTTGTGGCCGGGCCGGTTCCGGGTGCTGCAGCGAGGGAGTCCATAAATGCTTACCTTCCGATGATGAGGCTCATGGCCTCGGCGCGGGTGGCCGGGTCATGGAGTTGACCGCGCACCGCGCTGGTGACGGTCTTCGCGCCGGGCTTGCGGATGCCGCGCATGGACATACACATGTGTTCACATTCGACGACGACAATCGCCCCGCGCGGGTTGAGGTGCTTCACCAGGGCCTCCACGATCTGCGTGGTGAGGCGCTCCTGCACCTGCGGCCGGCGGGCGTAGATATCCACCAGCCGTGCCAGCTTGCTGAGGCCGGTCACCTTGCCGTCATGTGACGGAATGTAACCGACATGCGCTACTCCGTGGAACGGCACCAGATGGTGTTCGCACGTGGAGTAGAAGGGAATGTCCTTCACCAGGACAAGCTCTTCGTGGTCGAGGTCGAAGGTGGTGGACAGGACGTCCGCGGGGTGCTGGTGCAGGCCCGCGAACACCTCGGCATAGGCTTTGGCCACGCGCTTTGGCGTGTCCTGCAGCCCGCCACGGTCAGGGTCTTCACCAATTGCCAGCAGGATCTCGCGGACAGCCGCTTCAATGCGCGGACGGTCCACCTTGGAGTGGGCCTTGGAGCCCGTGGCGGAACCGTGGGCGGCGGCGAGGTCGTCGTCGTCGAAATGAGTCACAGCAGAAAGCTTAGCCGTGATGCGGGTGGTCGTTGCCGCCGTCGGGCTGCGGTGCCTGGAAGGAGTCCTGGCTGCTGACGCCCTGTGCGTGCGGAGCTACGGTGTCCAACGGTTCGTCCAGGCGGGCCTTCTTGGCCTCCTCCTGGGCTTCCCGCTCGGCCTTTTCTGCACGGCTTTCCACCGGCGGAATGGACTGGACCGGACGGGATTCCTTGGACAACCAGATCTCGCGGAAATCGCGCTTCCGGATGTCGTGGAAGATCTCGGCGATCTCAGCCTGATTCAGGGTTTCCCGTTCCAGGAGTTCCAGTGCCAGGCGGTCCAGGACGTCCCGGTTTTCGGTAAGGATGGCGTAGGCCTCGTCGTGTGCCTGGTCGATCAGGCGACGAACTTCCTCGTCCACGACGTACGCGATCTGGTCCGAGAAGTTGCGCTCCTGTGCGGCATCGCGGCCGAGGAACGGCTCGCCGCCACCCTGGCCCAGCTTCACGGCACCGACGCGTTCGCTCATGCCGTACTGCGTCACCATCTTGCGGGCAGTGGAGGTGGCCTTCTCGATGTCGTTGGAGGCACCGGTGGAGGGGTCGTGGAACACGATCTCCTCTGCGACGCGGCCGCCCATGGCGTAGGCCATCTGATCGAGCAGCTCGTTGCGGGTGACCGAGTACTTGTCATCCTCGGGGATCACCATGGTGTAGCCGAGTGCACGGCCGCGGGGAAGGATGGTGATCTTGGTGACCGGGGCGGAATTCCGCAGTGCTGCCGCCACCAAGGCGTGGCCGCCTTCGTGGTAGGCGGTGATCTTGCGCTCGAGTTCCTTCATGACGCGGCTGCGCTTTTGCGGGCCGGCCATGACGCGGTCGATTGCCTCGTCCAACGCACGGTCATCAATGAGGTTCGCATTTGAACGGGCGGTCAGCAGCGCGGCCTCGTTCAAGACGTTGGCCAGGTCGGCACCTGTGTAGCCGGGGGTCTTCTTGGCAACAGCCCTGAGGTCGATGCCGGGAGCCATGGGCTTGCCCTTGGCGTGGACATTGAGGATCTGTTCGCGACCGATCATGTCCGGAGCTTCCACGGTGATCTGGCGGTCAAAACGGCCCGGGCGCAACAGTGCGGGGTCCAGGACGTCGGGACGGTTCGTCGCCGCGATGAGAATGACGTTGGTTTTGACGTCGAAGCCATCCATCTCCACAAGGAGCTGGTTCAGGGTCTGCTCACGCTCGTCGTTTCCGCCGCCGATGCCGGCACCGCGGTGACGGCCGACGGCGTCGATCTCGTCCACGAAGATGATTGCCGGGGAACTGGCCTTGGCCTGCTCGAAGAGGTCGCGGACGCGGGAGGCACCCACACCGACGAACATCTCCACGAAATCCGAGCCGGAGATGGAGAAGAACGGAACACCGGCTTCGCCTGCGACAGCACGGGCGAGCAGGGTCTTACCGGTACCCGGAGGGCCGTAGAGCAGCACACCCTTGGGGATCTTGGCGCCGACCGCCTGGAACTTCGCCGGTTCCTGGAGGAATTCCTTGATTTCCTGGAGCTCTTCCACGGCCTCGTCAGCACCGGCAACGTCGGAGAACGTCACCTGGGGCATGTCCTTGTTGACCAGCTTGGCCTTGGACTTGCCGAACTGCATGACCTTGGAGCCGCCGCCCTGCATGCGGGACAGCAGGAACCAGAACAGGACACCGAGCAACAGCACCGGGATAAGGAGCGAGAACAGGCCGGAGAACCAGTTGTTCTCGACGGGCTGGTCAGTAAAGCCCTTGTCCGGGTTGGCGTTGGTAACAGCCTTCACGACATCCGGACCACGATCCGTGACGTAGAAGAACTGGACATTCTTGCCCTTGTCCTGTCCATCCAGGTTCAGGTTGTCCTTCAGCACCAAGTCGACGCGGTTCTCGGCGTCGAAGATCTTGGCCTGCTCGACCTTGCCGCTTTGCGACAGGAGATCCAGGCCTTCCTTGGTGTCAATGCGTGTGGAACCGCCCGGAGCCAGTGTTGCGAATGCCACCAGGAGCAAGCCAACGACGACAACAATCCAGATGCCCGGGCCCTTGAAGAAACTCTTAGCTTTCATCTGATCGGGGTTTTGCCCCGTCCCTCCTGGTAGTGCTGCAAGGCGCAACTTCTGCGCGCGAGTGGTGCTGCTTCGGTTTCAAGCTATACACCGTTCCCAGTAATTCACGCACTGGAAAGTCCAAAAGTTCCCTCTGGGCGTACACAGGATACTCGCGGTGGGCTCGAGTGGACAGGGTTTGTTGCTGGTTCGTTCAGGCCGCAGCGACGGGGAGGACCAGCAAGTAGCCGGTCGGGAGTCCGCTGCTCCAGCGTCGGGGCTCCCGGACCACGAACTGCGTGGCCAGCTGCTCCGGACTGAGCAGGCTGTTGGGCTCGGGCGATGGCCCCCACTGCCCGCTGCCATATGGGTACAGCGGATCCATGACGTGAATCCCCGTTACCTTGAAGTCCGGGAACTGGGCGGGATCGCCCATCGATTCGAATCCGCTCATGACCCACGCGTGGCGGCCGCTCCACATGACCAGGCCAACCGGTCGCCCGGTACCCGCCATGGCGCGCGCAGCCGTTTGCAGGGCGCCGCCATAATCCGCGACGCTCACCACCGTGTACGGCCCCATGCCGGATTCGGTCAGCACCTGCGCCCAACCGAACGGGTTGGCACCGTTGAACGAATCGGATGATCTGGCCCTTGCCATCTCCCACAGCTGACCCTGCTGCGCAGAGTCGGTCCAGGAAGCCCCGCCGGTGTCGTCAAGGAGGTTGTGGGCCATCTGGACGCTCGCCGCAACGCACCAATCGAAGGTGTACTGCGGTACGAAGTCACCCGCCTGGTACAGGTTGAACGCGAACGGCTGGGGAATCGCCGGAGGCGCCTCCGGGACGGGAGGCGCAGCTGGGATTGGAGCCACAGCCGAAGCGGGAGGTTGGGTGTTCGTAGACGGGACCGCGGCGGTTTCGCCTGCAGTCGGCATGGCGGAAGAGGTCGCGACCGGCTGGCCGGCATCGGTGCCGGGGAGGTCGACGGCGGGAGTGCAGGCCGTGAGGAGCGTCGCCATGACGGCAAGCCAGGTCAGAAGACGGGCAGAAGCACCGGTCATGGTTCAGTTTAGCCCCGGCAAGCGGAGAGGCGGCAGGCCCGGTCAAGCCAAAGATCAACCACCCAGGCCATTCGCACCCTTTAAGCAGCACCGCCGCGCCCCTTCCGCCAAAGGCACCAGGTTGCAGGTGCCTTTGGCGGAAAGTGGCGCGGCGAAGCGGGAACCGGGTGGTTACTCGTAAACGTGCGGGGCCAGGGTGCCCACGAAGTCGAGGTTGCGGTACTTCTCGGCGTAGTCCAGGCCGTAGCCGACAACGAACTCGTTGGGAATGTCGTAGCCGACGTACTTGACGTCGATTTCCACCTTGGCGGCGGTCGGCTTCCGGAAAGCGGTGCAGATCTCGACGCTGGCGGTACCGCGGGATTCGAGGTTCGACTTCAGCCAGGAAAGAGTGAGGCCGGAATCGATGATGTCCTCAACAATGAGCACGTCTTTGCCCATGAGGTCGGTGTCGAGGTCCTTGAGGATCCGGACGACGCCGGAGGACTGGGTGCCGGAGCCATAGGACGAGACAGCCATCCAGTCCATGCTGACGTGGCTGTGCAGTGCGCGGGCAAGGTCAGCCATGACCATGACCGCACCCTTGAGGACCCCGACAATGAGGATGTCGCGGCCTTCGTAGTCCTTGTCGATCTGCGCTGCGAGTTCCGCGATACGCGTTTGGATCTGCTCTTTGGTGTAAAGAACGTGCTTGAGATCTGCCTGGACGTCGTTTGAATCCACCAATGGCTCCTGTTTTGATGCTCGGGTGCGGCTACTGCTGGGACGGTTTCTGATGCCGGAATACTAGCTTCCCACAGCGCGCGGCTTCGCGGGGACCGGCGTTGGCCGAATCACCGGTCGCATCCGCCGGCGGAGCGCCCGCGGAAACGGTCCTTTCCTGCGCCAGGTCGCTGAGGGACAGACGTGAAACGCTGACGTGGCCGGGAAGCTGCACGGGCCCGGCCGACCCCTGCCTGCGCAGCAGGGCTTCCGCGGCTTGAAGCCGACCGTACCCGGGTTGTTGACCCCCGACGTCGGCTGCAGCCTTGGCGATGACCCGGAACCTTAGCGCCGGCGGAAGTCCGCGGACGGTATCCTCCGGCAGCCAGACGCCCCCATCCTCACGATGGACGAGTGAGAGATAGGTCTCGTTGGCCAAATCCTCGAGGAAATCCGCATCCTGCTGAAGGATCGCCGCAGTCCGGGCCAGGGATTCAGCCACCCCGGGCCCAAGCTTTTCTTCGAGGACCGGCATGACTTCCACGCGTGTCCTGGAGCGGGCGAAGGCGGGATCGGCGTTGCTCGGATCGTGCCAGGGGTCCAGTTCCTCGACGTCGCAGATCTCCACTGTTTCCTGGCGGCGGAGACCGAGGAATGGGCGGAGAAGCCGGCCGCGGGCTGGGCGCATGCCCGCCAGGGAGCGTGTCCCGGAACCCCGGGCCAGGCCCAGGAGCACCTGTTCAGCCTGGTCATCCAAGGTATGGCCGAGCAGGATCGCATCACACCCCAGGTCATCGGCGGCGGATTCAAGGGCCGTGTGCCGGGCGTCCCGCGCTGCGGCCTCGGGGCCATACCCGGTTGCTGCGACGTCCACTGTCCGCACTTCCACGGGAGAAAGCCCCAGCTCGCGCAAAACAGATGCGGTCCTGGCAGCTACTTCCGCCGATCCGTCCTGCAGTTGATGGTCAACCACGACGGCGGCAACGGACACCGGATGCCCATCCACGTGGCCGCGCCTGCCGAAATAGGCTGCAATGGCTGCGAGCGCCAAGGAATCCGGACCTCCGCTGCAGGCCACGAGCACCCGCGCGGGGTACCCGGCAGCGGCGAGGGCGTTCTGCAACTGTTTCCGTGCTTTGCCGACGACTGGCGCCAATCGTCCGGGCCGGCGTCGTCCTTTGCCTGCTGAACCCACCCCGGAACCTGAACCAGCACCGGAACCGGCCGGAAGGCTCAAAGGCCCATCCGCTCTAGCCACAGCCGGGAGTTATGGATTTCTTCTTCGGTGGGCAGGTACTCGGCGGATTCCCAGACCTTGTTGAAGCCTTCCATCCCGGCCACGGCAACGACTTCGCGGACGAATTTGGCGCCGTCGGTGTACTGGCGCATCTTGGCATCCAGGCCGAGGAGGTTGCGGATGAACTTCTCCACAACGCCCCGGTCCTTGCCGCGGTCGTTGAAGCGCTGGCGGATGGTCTTCACTGAGGGGACGATGCTGGAATCGACGGCATCCATCACGACGTTGGCGTGGCCCTCGAGGAGGCTCATGACAGCGGTGATGTGGGAGAGGGACGCTTTTTCTTCGGGATTCTGCAGGAGGTCCAGGATGGCGCCACGGCCCGGTGTCTTCTCTGTGGGATTGCGGTCCCGGAGGGACTTGGCCACTGCGCCGGCCCGTTCAACGAGGGAGTCCATGTTGCCCAGGAGGTTGCCGCTGAGTTTCTCGATTTCGTCGAGCATGTGGTGCCTGAGCCAGGGTGCGGCCGCGAACTGGACGCGGTGCGTTTGCTCGTGGAGGCACACCCAGAGGCGGAAGTCGTCCGGGTGGACGTTGAGTTCGCGTTCCACGGAGATGATGTTCGGCGCCACAAGCAGGAGCCGGCCGCCCGGGGGCACATTGGAATCGGGTGCCAGGGCAGCGAAGGGATCATACTGGCCGAGCACTTTGCTGGAGAGGAAGGCCAGTACGGCGCCGAGCTGGGTTCCGGTGATGGCCCCGCTGGTTGCAGCTGCCGCCGGTGTCATGGCAACCCCGCTGCGGCTTTCCAGCATCTTCTTCAGCGCAGGCTGGAGCATCACCGAGAAACTCTGGGTATTGGCCTTGGACCACGAGGCCCGGTCCACCACCAGGACATGGGAATCGCGCAGGTCCCGCGCGGCGTCCAGCCCTGTGATGTCGTGCACGTGGGGCACGGAGATATCCGCGTTGAAGCGCAGGTTCTCTACCGCCTTGCCGATTTCCCCGGCGCTGAGCTCAGGGCCGGAGGGGGCAAGCCGGGCAGCCGTAGCGGCGGCCAGATCCCAATTGATCAGGGACTGGGCCCCTGCTGACGATTCGCGGGCAGATGACACCATACGGTCCATCACACCACACGTGGCTGACAGTGAACCCTTAAGTTCGCTGGACGCGGAGCTTTCAGCCCCGGCAGCCGCAGGAGGCCAGTACGGACGCGGATCGGTCCATGGCCACTTTGTTGCCGGCCGCACCGGGGTCCAGCCCGTTGCCGATGAAGGAGAACACCAGGAGCCGTCCGTCCGCGTCCACCACATAACCGCTCAGGGCGATGACGGTGTTGAGGGTTCCGGTCTTGGCGCGGACCAGTCCCGCTCCCCCGGCGGTGCTGGCGTCGCCGTACCTGTCGTTGAGGGTGCCGGTGAGTCCCGCAACGGGAAAACCGTCCAGGGCTGAACGAAGCGCAGGATCCGGACCACTGGTGATGGCCCGGACGACCTCGGCGAACTGCCGGGCACTGACCTGGTTCTCCAACGCCAGTCCCGAAACGTCGGCCAGCTGCATTGAGTCCGTGGCGATGCCCAACTCCCCCAGCCTTTGCCGCACGGCTGCAGTGGCGGCGTCGTACGTGGTTTCCTTGCCGCTGGCGGCAGCGGTCATCCGCCCCAGGGCCTCGGCCAGGAAGTTATCGGAGGTCTCCAGCATCAGGTCCACTTGCTCGCTGACCGTGGCGGATTCAGCGGTGGCCAGGACTTTGGTGGGGAGGCCTTTGGCGCGTTCGACGCCGGGACTCACCACGACGCCGGCCGCCGCCAACTGCTCCGCGAAAGCCTGGGCGGTGGTCATGGCAGAGTCCTGGGGCCTGGGACCTGTTTGAACGCCGGGTGAATAGCGTCCTGAGTTCAGCGCGAGGGAATACAAGGGAGCAGTTTCGCCGGCCGCCACGTCGTCGAGGCTCCAGGCCGGGTTCAGGGCCGGTCCGGTGAAGAGGGAGTCGTCCACCTTCACCGTGATGGGGCCCTGCACACCCGCTGCGGCCAGGGCTGCCGCAGTGTCCGCGGCCAGGGAAGCCAGGCCGGCACGTCCAAGAATGGCGGAAGGGTCGGAAGCGGACGCACCCAGCAGCACGTCCCCGCCGCCGGTCAGGACCACTGTGGAGGGATTGTCGGATCCGAGAACCTTGGTGGTGAACCGCGCGTCGGGCCCGAGTGCCTTCAGGGCGGCCACGGCGGTCAACAATTTCATGTTGGACGCCGGGATCCTGTTGGCGTTGGCGTCGCGGTCGAACAGGACCTTCCCCGTGATGGCGTCGATGACCATGCCGCTGATGTTGCCCGCGCCATCTGGTTTCAGGGTCCCGTCCAGGAGCCGGGACACTTCGGACGGCAGGGGGACGGGCGCTTTGTCATCCAGGGGCAGCAGCGCGCTGGAGCCGGACAGTTGCGTGGGTTGCTGCTGCCACGCGGGGATCGACGGCGAAGGCCGGGGAACACTGAACAACCCGGGCGCCATTCCGGACACCACGACGGCGCCGACACAGAGCAGGACAACTGCCAACAGCACCGGCCACATCAAGCGCCCCCACACCGTGGGCACCCTCTTCCGGGAACCCCCGTTTTTAACGCCCATCATGGAAGTTGCTTGGTCCTGTCAGTCCTGAAATGTCCCCGCCGGTTCAAGAAACCCGGGCCTCTCGCTATATCCTCAATAGTAGTCGGCGGCACCGGCTGTACTTTTGCCTGCCGCCAGCCCCGGGCTAAGCAGCCTGCCTGAGGCACCGTCACCCGTGGCGGCCGCTTCGGCGGAGCAACGCCCCACCCTCACCCGTCAAGGAGCATTCCATGAAGCACGACGTGACCATCGAGATCCCCAAGGGATCGCGCGTCAAGTACGAAGTTGACCACGAAACCGGCCGTGTCCGCCTGGACCGCGTCCTGTTCACCTCCATGCAGTACCCCACGCACTACGGTTTCTTCGAGAACACCCTGGGCGAGGACGGCGACCCGCTGGACGCACTGGTGCTCCTGCAGGACTTCGACCTCCACCCGGGCGTCATCGTTGAATCCCGCCCCATCGGCGTCTTCAACATGACCGACGACGGCGGCGGAGATGCCAAGGTCCTTTGCGTTCCCGTTGACGCCCGCTTCGACCACATCCAGGAAGTCAGCGACGTCAGCGAATTCCTGATCAAGGAAATCGAGCACTTCTTCACCCGCTACAAGGACCTGGAGCCCGGCAAGTGGGTCAAGGCCGAGGGTTGGGGCGACCGCGCCGCCGCCGAAGCCGAGCTGGAAGCCTCCATCAAGCGCTACGTTCCGGCCGCAGGCCACTAACGCAGACCACGACGGCGGTTGGCGGAGTTCCTCTGGAACCCCACCAACCGCCGTCGTGCTTTTAAAGCAACGCGGGGTCACTTATGGCCCATTCGGGAGTCGAACATGGGCCATAAGTGACCCCGCGTTGCTTTGATGGGCATGACTACCCATCGCGGGAGCTTGGCCGGCCCCCTAGGCTGGGACGAGACTTTTCGATGCTTGCACACAGGGGGTTCCATATGGCTGGGTTTTACGGCGCGGATATCGCGCAGCTTCGCAGTCTGGCGGGTGTGATGGGCAAAGCCGCCGACGCCATCAGCCTGCAAAGCACGCAACTGTCCAACGCGATCAATTCCACGACAGCCTGGCAAGGCCGCGACGCCACGGTCTTCAAGGGTGACTGGAACAGCCAGCACCGGCAGAGTCTGGTCAAGGCCGCCAACATGCTCCGGGAAAACGCGAGCCAGCTGAAGAAGCACGCCAACCAGCAGGAATTCGCCAGCCACAATGACGGCTCGGGCACGTCGGTGGGCGTCCTCAAGGATGTCTACGACACCGCCATGGGCGCCAAAGGTGTGGCTGCTCCGCTGTGGACGGCCTTCAAGTACCTCCTTCCGGTCAAGCCGGACGCCGCCGGAAACGTCATCCCCCGGCACCTGCGGTACGGGCAGACCAAAGAGATCCTGACCAACTGGCGCGCCGGCGGCAGCGTGCTGCGGGACGGCATCACCGCGCTGCGCAACGGCGAAAAGGTCACGGACGTCATCACCGACCTCAAAGCCAACATCCCGTACAGCACGGCATTCCAAGAGGCGAGCAAGTTCTCCAAGGGGCTCCGGATCGCCGGAGCTGTCGCTGCACCACTGAACATCGTGGGCGGCATCAGCGACATGATCAGCCCCCAGCACGACGGTTGGCGCGGAACCGGCGACAGGGTTGCCGGCGGGCTGTCCGTGGTGGGCGGCGTGGGCAGCATCATGCTCATGACGGCCGGCGGCGCGGCCCTTCTGGGTCCCATCGGTGCGCCGATCGTCATTGGCGCCGGGCTGGTTGCCGGAGCGTGGGCGCTGGGCAACCTGGTGGCTGACAATTGGGATTCCATCTCCAACTTTGCCCGCAACCCCGGCAGTTACATTGCCGACGGCGCCAAGGAAGTGGGCAATTTCGCCAAGGATGTAGGCAGTAAGGTGGCAGACGGAGTCAGTAATGCCGCCAAGTCGGTCGGAAACTTTGTCGGAGGGATATTCGGATGACAACGAGCACCATGAATTGGACCGAACGGGATGTCCAGGCCGCAGCCAAGGTCCTGGCATCAGCCAGCGCCATCGGAGCGCCCCTGCCCACGCTGACCGATGAGGAAGTTGTGGCACTGGACGGCGTCCAGCACGAGCAACTGGTGGCATTGCCGTGGCTTTCAGCCCAGGACGCCAACAAGGACATCATGTGCGCCGTGGCCTTGCGCGGGCTGCTCGCCAAGGAACTCGTATACCCGGTGATCTTTGAAGGCGAAACGGAACCCTCCCGTTTGCACGCCACGGAGGAAATCACCGGCGCCCTGACCCTTCGCCGCAGCGGCAGCAACGTTGTTTCCGTTGAACGGACCGTCTCCACCGGCAAGCGCTGGCTGTACGGCTACGTCCACGACGAGGGCGTCCTGCTGGAGGAAGTGGACGAAGGCGGCCTTCACGGCTTCACCGTTGTCACCCGGGATCAACTGGTACCGCGCCTCGCCGAATTCGTGGATCCCGAGCACGCCGCCGCCCGCGACTCGGACCCTGCGGTGTACACGGAAGCCCAGTTCGAAGCCCATGCCGCCACGGCCCTGGCCGATACGCAGGCCGCAAGCAACGTTGTTGCGTTCAACTCCGACACCAATGAATTTCCTACCGTCACCGTTTACACCGGCCCGTCCGGCGTCCACGTCCTGACGCCTCGCGTGGAGGGCTCGCAGGAACCCGGCCTTCCGGAGCAGGGCGAGGGCGTTCCCTTCGAACTGAAGGAAACATCGGCCCCGTCCCTGGCCCGCGTCCTGGGCGGACTTGCCGGGCTGGCCTGATCTCCCGCAACCAAGCCGCAACCCGCCGTCGAACCGAAAGCCCCTCATGAGCGCTACGAAGCCCACAACCGCAACCCGCATGGTGGACCCCCTCACCGGACGTGCCGTACGCCGCCACCCCGACACGGGCGCGTACTTCGTCAAGACATCCGGAGCAGCCCACTTTTGGGGCCGCGTGCTGGATGCCGTCGTGTTCCTGGTGGGCTACGTCATCCTGGCAGCCATCGCCGCAGTGGTCCGTGAGTCCATGATGAACAACGGATCGACGCTCGGGTTCAATGACGGCTTCTGGCTGACCCTGTACGTCGTCCTGTGGTTCGTGGGTCTGTTCATCTACGGCATGATCTGGGGAACTGTGGGCAGCGTCGGTGACGCCGCTGCAGGCATGCGCTCGGTGCGGATCAAGAACGGCACGACGGCGGGTGCCTGGTTGGGCGGATGGCGCGCCATCTGCTGGTCGTTCTTCCCCTTCTTCGTGGTGATGGTTATCGCTGCTGCACTCAGCGGCGGCGGAGATGACACCTGGGATCCCAAGTTTGCTGCCATGGACCGGCGCTCCGGCATCGCCAAAGGCCAGCAGCCGGTCCCGGATCCCAAAGCCGTTGCCGCGGAGCAAGCGGCCTCGGCACAACAGCAAAACCTGCCCAACCTCTATGGCCAGCGCCCGGATGCGCGGCCGTAACTGGCTGGTACGACGTGTTGAGCGCCGGCTTGGACCCGGGCTGGGGCGACTCCGGTATGTCGCTTCTTCGCGGCGCATCTACTGGAAGGCGCTGATTCCCTGCCTGCTGGTTGGCTTCCTCTTTGGAACCATCGCCGAGTTCGTCAGCCCGCTCCGCTCCACCCGGGAGGCCGGACATTTCGGTGATCCCCTGCTCTTTATTGCCGCCAGCACCCTCACCGGTTTGGTGCTGTGGTCCATGACCCTGCTGGGCAGTTTCCGGAAACTCCTGGTCTTTGACGGGGGAATCGTGGCCAAGTACTCGCAAAAGAGCACCCTGCTGGTGTTTCCTTGGAACGCGATCGCGCCCGGAACGCTCAAGGCCGTGACTACCGCCGACAACACTGATCCGGACAGGCGCCTGGTGGCAAGGAACAAGGTCTCGCTGGGTGCGGGCGGCAGAAACGCAGTAGTGTTCCAGGCCCGCGATACGTTCTGGGTCTTCGCCGCGAACGAGGATCCGGCCCCGCTGGTGAAGGCCATCCAAGGAGCCATGCGGGACTCCGGCACACCCGGCGCCGGCCGTCCAGCGGCAGGTGCGCTGCCCGCCGTCGTACTGACTGGACCCACCGCCCTGGACTGAGCCGCCTGACGTTCGCGGAGCCCGTCACGAAGCAAGTAACAGGGGAATTGTGCCCTTGCAGAGCTGCTACCAGCCGGTAGCATGTGATCCACTATGTTCACTCTCACCATCAACCAGCGCGACAGCCGCCGCGACGGCGATCTTGTGCCGCAGTTGCTCAAGGACCTGCGGCACATTCCTGCCCGCCTGGATTTCGACCGCTCGGTTGAGGATGAGGTACAGGGCATCGTGGAATCCAGCCACCAGGCCGTAGAGACCGCCTTGATCGCGCTCCGGACCGGCCAGTGGTATGTGGGAATTGGTGTTGGCCCCATCAATGAGCCGCTGCCCAACCTGGTGAAAGACGCCTCAGGCCACGGGCTGGTATATGCCAGGCGGGCCGTGGACAGGCTCCGGTCCAGCAAGGAGCGGATACCCGTCGCGGTGGACGGCCCTCTGGCCGCTCTGGCTTCCGAAGCAGAAGCCGTACTGCGGCTTCTTGGCCACATTGTTCAACACCGCAGCGCTGCGGAGTGGCGGGTGCTGGACCTGCTGACGCCCGGAGTCCGGGGCCAGCAAAAAGCCGTTGCCCAGGAACTGGGTATCACTACGCAGGCTGTGAGCAAGGCACTGGCCCGCGCGCAATGGGCCGAAGAGCACGCAGCACGCCCGGCTGCTGCGCGGCTGTTGCAAATGATCCTCGAAGTGCGCTGACACCCGGGAAGGGGACAACTTACGTCGCAATGAGGATGCACTGCGGTGTTTGCTGTCCCCTTCCCGGGTTGGCAGGCCGGCTTACTGGTTGCTGACGTTGTCCTTGGCTGTCTCTGCCCGGTCCTGGACGTCGGCGGCCGCAGCCTGGCCTTCATCCTTGACGTTGGCAGCAGCTTCCGTGGCGCTGTCCTTGACGTTCTGCATGGCGTCCTGGGCGGGCTCGCGAAGGTGCTCCGCGACTTCCTGTGCCGCGTGGCTCAGCTCATCGGTCAGCGGCTGGGCTGCTTCCTTGACTGCCTGCGCTGCTTCGCGCTCCTTTTCAGAGGCCGGGAACAGCGAGGAGACCAGAAGGCCGGCGCCGAAAGCAATCAGCCCTGCGGCGACAGGGCTGCCCTGGGCCTTGCGGGTGATGGCCTGTGGGGCATCGCCGATATCCGAAACGACTCCGGACACAGTGTCCTGTGCTTGGTGGGCGGCGGTGCTTGCCCGGTCCTGGACGTCGTCGCGGGCGCCGAAAACAGCTGTCTTGATCTTGTCCACCCGGCGGTTGACGATGTGTGAAGGCGTGACTTTGTCAGCCACGGCATCAACGTTGGTGCTGAGCCGGCGGCGCGTTTCTTCAATGTCCGCGCGCAGGGCGTCGGGGTTCTGCGTCATCGTGTCTCCTCAGTGTTGGGTTTCAAAGCGGGTGGTATTTCCTTGACCGTCTCAGCGGTCCGGGGCATGCCTTTGATGGTGTTCAGTTCCTTGCGGCCCTTGACCGCCAGGACCGCAGCGACGATTCCCCAGATGACCGCGACGATGACGGCGGACCACCCGAGTCCAACGAGCTGGCCCAAGGCCCACCAGAGGGCTATGGACAGGAACAGCACCGTGATGTGGCCGGCGTAGGCAGCTCCGCCCAGCAGTCCGGCGCCCTTCCCTGCCTTGGTGGCGGACTCCTTGAGTTCCACCTTGGCCAGCTCCACTTCCTGGCGCATCAACGTCGAAACGTCACGCGTCAGGTCGCCCAGCAGCTCGCCGAGTGGCAGGTTTTCCGCCTTCTCGTGGGCCGCGGTGGGGGGCAAATCGGTGGGACTGCTCATCGGTTACCTCCGTACTGGGGGTTGTCCGGATCAAGCGGGCCCGCGAGCGGATCGCCCTGGGCCTTGATCCCACCGGCTTCGGTCTCCGGGTACGGGAGCGTGGAGCCTTCGAAGCCTCCGGTGGTTCCGGCGTCGTACCCAGGCGTTCCGGGAGTTCCCACGGTGGTTGCCGAGCCGTATCCTGCAGTGGTTGCCTGCGGTCCGGGCAGATCCACGGCCGGAGGCGTTACCGCTCCGCCGGAAGAGGGATAGTACTCCGCGCGGGGGGTGGTTGCCGGCGTCGTGCTTTGCGCCGAGGCGGCATCGGAGGCGTTACCGGCCATGCCACGGCCCAGTCGACCTGCAAGGACACCGGCTCCGGCGGCCAACAGGAGGAACGTCCCTGGCTTGCGGCGGGCGAAGCCCTTGACCTCGTCGAGCAGCGAACCGGGATCGCGGCCTTCCAGCCACTGCGCAACGGATGAAGACCGCTGGGCAGCCTGTTGGACGAGATCCGTGGCAACGCCGCCGTCCTGGGTGGAATTTGCCATGGTCGACAGTTCGTCAGAGATGGAGCGCAGCCCTTCGGCAACGCGCTGCTGCTGGACCTGGGCCTGATCGGCAAGCTCACCCTTGGTCTGGGTGAGCAGCTGGCGGGCGTTCACCTTGACCTCACGGGCTACGTGGCCGGCCTCGGTTTTGGCGGTGTCCACCACTCCGCTGGCCGCGTCACCGACGGCTCCGGCCACACCCGCGGCCTCTTGCTTGGCAGTTTCAACGGTGCCGGAATCCGCAGATCCGGTACCGGAACCTGCGGAACCAGTTGTTAACGTGGCATCGGTTTCAACGTCCGGCGAGTCCAGGTAGCTTCCGGAAAAAGGCTCGGTCCCTGCGTGGGCTCCGCCTCTCGGCGCCGCGAAGCTTCCGTCCTGCGGCGATTGGCGCTCAGTCATTGTTGCTCTCTTTCCACAGTTGGCAGGCTGCGGACAGCAGCCGGAATAGTAAGCATCATTACTATCAATGGGTGTGTACCCGGATGCCGTGGTTCTAATCACATGAATCCAGTAATCATGGTTCCGCTCACGTTCAGCGCTTTCCGCTCGACACCAGGGCACATACCTGCGACCGTTGGATTGATGAGCCCCATGCCCTCCAGGCGACGGCTGATTCCCGCGCTGCGTAAAACCGTCACACGCCATCGACTCCTGTTCGCCGCCAAAACAGCCATCGCTGCTGGATTGGCCTGGTACATCGCCCCCTTCATGCCCGGCCCCGCCGCTGAATACCCGTACTACGCGCCCCTGGGTGCCTTGGTCAGCATGCACCCCACCGTGGCGGACTCCGCCAAGCACGGACTCCAGAGCCTGGCCGGCCTGGTGCTGGGTATCGGCATGGCCTTCGCCATCACCACGGTCACCGCACCAACGGCCTTTGCCGTCGCCTTGGTCGTGGGACTTGGCGTGCTGATCGGCGGCCTGCCCCGGCTGGGAAGTGCCTCTGAGTGGATTCCCATGGCTGCGTTGTTCGTCCTGGTGTTGGGCGACTCGAACACGGAGGGGTTCTCCTTCGCGTACGTCCTGCAGATGGCATTGGGCGTCGCCGTCGGGTTCGCCGTCAACTGGCTGGTGGTTCCGCCCCTGCACCTGGACGACATCGACCCCGCGATCGCCGGCCACCAGGAAGCACTTTCACGGCAGCTCAAAGACATGGCGAAGGCCATGGAGGAGTCCTGGCCGCCCAACCACGAAGCATGGGCGAGCCGCAGCGACGAACTGTCCCTCACTGCGGCCGCGGTGCGGACAGCGGTGCACCAAGCGGAGCTGAGCGCCAAAGCGAATCCCAGGTCCCGGCGTCGTGCGACCCGCCTACCGGCCGATCTCTCAGGTTTGCGGACCCTCGAACGGCTCACTTTCCACGTCCAGGACATCACCGACGTCCTGGCAAGTGCCATCTGGGAAGAAGGCGCCGGAACAGTCATCCCGGACGCTGTGGTGGGCTACCTTTCGGAGTCATTGGAAGCCGCGGCCTCCGTCGTGGACCACTGGCGTGACGGGGAATCCGGCGAACTGACCAGACGCATGGCTGAGGCGAAGGACAGCATCACCGCCCTGAGCAACGCCGTGGCCGAGGCTGCGGCGGGCCAGGCACCCGTGAACGCACCGGCTTCCGTGGCCATGAGCCTGCGCCGGATCCTGACCGTGGTGCTGTCGTCGGAATAGGCCTGGATCTACCTCAGCGCGGCCTCAGTGGCGGCGAACCCGACCGGCCCTTGCCCGCTCCGATTCCCTCCAGCATCTCTGCCAGGGACTCCAGCGAAGAATGCTTCGGCGACCAGCCCAGCAGGCTGTGCGCACGGGAACAATCCATGATGGGCGCGTTGGCCGCCATGTCCACCCAGCCGCCGTCGGTCACCTGCAGGCGCAAACGCCACGTGGCCTCGACGACGGCGCGAAGCACCGCGAGCGGGAACGGCAGCAAACGCCTGGCCTTGAAGATCCATGCGAGCGCGTTGGGGTCGATCACCGGTTCGGCGGCAATGTTGTAGGCGCCCTCGGCCTTGTGCTGCAACACCCGCCAGTACGCATCCGCGGCGTCCGCCGTGTGTACGGCCTGGAACACCAACTCTTTGGGTAGGGCCAGCACCGGGAGCCATGGCTTACGCGGAACCAGCCGGGGCAGGAGCCGGCCGAGGAAGTAGCGGCCCACTTCGCTTCCGCCTCCGGAGCTGAACATCAAAGCCGGGCGGAGGCGGGCCACCACAATGTCCGGGTTCTCTTTGGCGAACTCGTCCAGGAGGCGTTCCTGCTCCGCTTTGTCCGCGCTGTAGTGCGAGCTGCGGATACCGCCAGTGGGCCAGCCTTCCTTGGTGCGTTGGTCCTTCGGCGCCGGCGAGTAGGCTCCCACGGAGGAAGCGCAGACAAAGTGCCCCACCCCGGCTTTGCGCGCGGCTGCCAGGACGTTGGCCGTGCCCTCCACGTTGGTGCGTCGCAGCAGTTCCCTGTCGTGGTTGGGCTGGATGAGCCAGGCCAGATGAACCACGGCGTCGGCCCCGGCGAGGGCAGTTTCGAGTGCCGGTTGGTCCGTGGGCGAGCCGATGTCCAGGGTGTGCCACTCCACCCCGTGGTAGGGGGCGGCATCCGGATCCGGTTCCCGGCGTACCACGCCCACAAGTTCCAGGTCCCCGCCCTCTTCGGAACGCGCCTTCTGCAGCCGTTTGAGCAGTTCCGTTCCGCCGTGTCCGGTGGCTCCGATGATCGCAATGCGCATGCGTGGTTCCTCAGCCTTCCTGGTTCTCGCCGCTTGAGCGGATGCGTTCGAGCACCGCTGTGGTGGAATGCTCGGGCACGTAGTCCAGGATGGTCACCGTGCCGCCGTAGCTTTCCACGGCTTCCGTCTCCTGGAGCATTTCCGGGGTGTAGTCCCCGCCTTTCGCGTAGACATCGGGCTGCAGGAGTTCGATGAGCGGGATCGGCGTGGGGGTATCGAAAATAGTCACATGGTCGACGCAGCTCAGGGCGGCGATGACGGCGGCCCGGTCGGCTTCGTGGTTGACCGGGCGGTCGGGACCTTTGAGTTGCCGTACTGAGGAGTCGCTGTTCAGTGCCACCACCAGCACGTCGCCCAGCTGCTTGGCCTGGTTCAGGTAGCGGGTATGGCCGCGGTGGAGGACATCGAAGCAGCCGTTGGTGAGCACTATCCTGCGTCCCTCCCTGCGGTGCTCCTGGATGTGCGCAGCCAGCTCTGTGTCCGTCAACGCCGTGTCCGCGAAGCCGCTGAGGTGTTTGGTGAGTTCGCTGGTGGTGCAGACAGAGGTTCCCGGCCTGTGGACCACGACGTCGGCGGCCGCTTGTGCCAGATCCACACTGGTGGTCAGGGGCAAGCCTGCCGCCCGGGCCAGGGTCAGGGCGGCGACGAACGTGTCGCCGGCTCCGGAGGCCTGCTTCTCCGCCTGCGGCCGGGCCCAGGTCCGGTGCGTCGCCGGTTCCGTTGGCGTGCTGTCCGGACGGATGGTCAGCGTCCCCTCCCGGTCCAGGGTCACGACGACGGCGGCCGCACCAGAGGCGCGAAGGAGCTGGTCCGTATGCGCTTCCACGAAGGGGCACCGGGCGGCACCGCCCGGGAATTCCGCACCGATCAGCCTTGCTGCTTCCTGGGCGTTGGGGGTAGCCAGGTCCGGTCTGAGTCCGGCCCAGTCGGCTGGGATGTGGGCATCCACCACAACAAGCGTGTCCTGCCGGGGCTCCGGCACACCGCCGTCAACGCCGGGGGCCAAGTGATCCAGGATCGCACTGCGCACCGGGCCTTCCAGTGCCCCTGCGCCGTAGTCGCACAGCACCACGGCAGCGGAGCCACGAAGGGCCTCCGGCACTGCGGCGGCCATTTCCCCACGGCCCGCGTCGGGAATTTCCGTGGCGGCATCGTCCAGCCGCAACATCACTTGCCCGGCGCTGCTCACCCGGAACTTGGTAGTGGTGGTCATGGCAGGGTGCCGGACCAGATGGGAAACGTCGACTCCTGCTGCTTCGAGGGCGGCGGCCAGTGTTGCCCCGGCAGCGTCCTCGCCGATCAACGACACGAAGCGCACCTCGGCGCCCAAGGCTGCGAGGTTCATCGCGGTGTTGGCAGCACCGCCGGGAGCGAAGTCGCGGCGCTGGACCTGGACTACGGGAGCGGGGGCTTCGCGGCAGAACCTTTCGATGGTTCCCTCCCACCAACCGTCAAGGATGGAGTCGCCGATGACCGTCACGACAGGGCGTTCCTCGGCCAAACGGCCCGGCAACCAGTCAGCCAGGCCTTCTTGATTGGATAGGCGTGCCATGGGGTACCTTCCGGTAGAACGGCATGTTCCTGTTCCCGACAGGTACCCCGCGGCACGCGCTTCACACGCCGGACCCGGGAGTTTTCGCTACCTTGAAGAAAGAAACCGCTCATGGATGTTCGTTTGTGTCCCGGAATGGGGCCCGTGCTGGAAAAGTTCCGTGGAGTCCAGCGGATCGCGGTGCTCAGGGGCGGCGGACTGGGCGATTTGATCTACACCTACCCCGCCCTGAATGCACTGAAAAGCGCCTATCCGCAGGCCACCGTCACGCTGCTGGGCACGCCCGCGCACGCAGCCCTGGCCGCCGCTACGGACGGTCCGGTAGACGACGTCGAATTGCTTCCGGTGGCGCGCGGCGTCCACGACGGTCCCCGCAACGGCGAGCACTTCGAGGACGATGCTGAGGACACGGCCGCCCAGGAAGCCTTCTTTGAGGCGATGCGGGCCAGGGAGTTCGACCTTGCGCTCCAGATGCACGGTGGTGGCCGGTTTTCCAACCCCTTCCTGCTCCGGCTGGGGGCGCGGCACACGGCCGGAACGCGCACCAAGGACGCCGAACATCTGGAGCGGAACCTGGACTACGTCTACTACCAGAACGAACCGGAGCGCTGGCTGGAAGTAGCCGGCCTGGCCGGGGCACCCGGCGGTGTCCCCGCTGTCCTGCTTCCCAAGCACGGGCACCGGCAGAACATTGCCGGGTTAAGGGACCCTCTGCGGTCATCGCTGGTGGTGGTCCACCCGGGTGCCACCGATCCGCGAAGGCGGTGGCCGGCGTCGAACTTTGCCGAAGCTGCGGCGGGCATCGCGGCGGAAGGGGCGCAGGTGCTGGTCGTCGGCGACAGCTCGGAAAAGGCGTTGGCCCAGGAAGTTGCCGGGCTGGCCCGGCGGCAGCTCACGGAGTCCCATCGGCAGGCCGTGACGTCCGTGGCCGGCGAGCTCGACGTCGGAGATCTGGCGGCCCTGCTGGCAGAGGCGTCGGTAATGCTGGCCAGCGACAGCGGCCCACGGCACCTGGCACAAGCACTTGGCACTCCCACTGTGGGGGTCTTCTGGCTGGGCAACGCCATCAATGCCGGCCCGCGCGGGCGGGCCATGCACCGCGTCCACATGTCCTGGGTGACTCGCTGCCCTCGTTGCGGGGCGGACATCACCCAGGTCGGCTGGACGGCTCCGCACTGCGGCCACGACGACACCCTCATCAGGGGCATCGCCGTGGCCGACGTTGTTCAGGACGTGCTGGACCTTACGGCCACGAGCCTTCTTCTGCGGGGCAAATAAGGAGTTCGCGGACCTCGCTGCCGAACGGCTGCGAGAGGGCGAACACCACGGCCTGCGCCACATTGGCGGGGTCGTTGAGCTTGGAGTCGTCCTGCGGCTTGTACTGTTCGTCGCGGTCATCGAAGAAGTGGGTCTTCATGCCACCCGGGATGATGGTGGTGACCCCGATGACTCCCCCGGTTTCGGCCGCGAGTGCGCGGCTGAACCCGATCACGCCGAACTTTGACGCGCAGTACGCGGTGGCATCCGGCAGTGCCCGAAGGCCAAGGGTGGAGGCGATGGTGATGACCCGGCCGCGGGATCCCTTGAGGTACGGCAGGGCTGCCCGGACTACGGAGACCGTTCCCAGGAGGTTGACTCCGATGACCTTTTCCCATTCCTCGGCCGGAACGTCGCCCAGCTTTCCGCAGCGGTCGATCCCTGCGGCAGTGACCACTCCGTCCAGGCCACCCAGGCTTTCGGCGACTTCCTTGACGGCCGATTCCACGGCCTGCCGGTCGGAGACGTCCACTTCCAGGGCTTTGGCCCCCGAGACGTTGCTGACATCCCGGTCAAAGACGAACGGCCTGCCGCCGGCGTCGCGGATGGCCTCAACGATCGCAGCGCCAAGGCCGGAGCCGCCTCCGGTGACGATGACGCGTCCAGGTGTTTGCGTGTTCATGCGGTTCCTTTCGTTGATCCTGCTGATGGTCAGCTGACCTTGGCAAGGGCTGCAGCCAGGCCGCTGGTGGAGCGTGCCGGATGGAAGGGCACTGTGACACAGCGCCCTCCCCACGCCTCAAGGACGCGGGCTTCCGGCAATTCTTCGGGGGTGTAGTCGCCACCTTTGACCCAGATATCGGGCCGGATTCCGCGGAGGCAGGCTTCGGGGGTGTCTTCGTCAAAGACCACCACGGCGTCAACGCATTCGAGCGCCAGCAGCAACTCGGCACGGTCTTCCACACTGACAATGGGCCGATGCGCGCCTTTGAGCCGCCGGACGGATTCGTCCGAGTTCAGGCACACGATCAGGCAGTCGCCCATGCTTCGCGCCGCTGCCAGCGTCCGGGCGTGGCCCGCGTGGAGGAGGTCGAAGCATCCACCCGTGGCCACTACGGTGCCTCCGGCTTCGCGGGTGGATCGGGCCAGGCGGACTCCGTCCTGGCGGAGGTCGGCGCTATCCACCAGTTCCAGACCCTTGGGTTCGACGACGGGTCCCGCCCCGGGCGCCACCTGGACCGCTGTTTCGTCCACCACCATTGCGAGCGCCGCCGCACCGCCGGCGGCCAGGAATGCTGAAGCGTCCCCCACGGCCCGCGCGGCAGCTTCCGCCAGGCCCAGTCCTTTGCCCAGGTAAACAGCGAGGCTCCCGGCAAGACGGTCGCCGGCACCACAGGGATCGCTGACGTGGGTCTTCGGGGCCGGAATGCCCTGCGGCTGAGCGCCCGCCGCGAGCAGGACGGCGCCGTCCTCGCCCTTCGTCACCAGCACGGACGCGCTTCCCCACGCGTCCAGCAGGAACCGCCCGGCAACTTCGGCCCCAAGGTGGTTCCCCTCCAGGCCTGCGGCCTTGGCAAAGGCGAGTGCTTCGGCGAAGTTGGGTGTCACCACGGACACTCCCGCCACGGGGACCGAACCGGCGGGGTGCGGATCCCACACCACCGGAACATGCCGGGCAGCTTCCGCGAGCGACGCCCGGATAGCCGGGTTCGCGGTGATTCCCCGCCCGTAGTCTGCCACCACCACGGCGTCCGCCGACACGATGGCTCCGAGCATCTCCCCGGTGCTGGACGGGACGGGGGCCGGTGAACATCCTTGATCGAACCGGACCATCGGATGCGTTCCGATCCGCACCCGGGTCTTGGTGGGCGTGGGAGCCAGCGGGGCTCCGGCGAGCACGGAAACACCAGCCAGTGCGCGCCTGAGGTGGCTTGCACCGTCGTCGTCCGCCAGCGCGGTGACCAGCGTGACGTCGTAGCCGTCGCGCGCCAGCACGGTGGCGACCAGCCCTGCGCCACCCGCCCGACGCCGGACGTCCGCGACGTCGACCACCGGCACCGGCGCGTCGGGGCTCAGCCGGGTGGCGGCACCGTTGATGTCGACATCCAGGAGCAGATCGCCAACAACCGTGATCTTCATGCTCGGCCACCCACCTGAGTGCCGGCACGCCGTGCGATCTCCGCGTCAAAGGCCCGGCACACGGCGTGGACCGCGATGAGGTGGCCTTCCTGCGCGTTGGCTGCGATGGCGTCCACGGTGACGGCTTGGTCGCAGGCGTCGGCGAGCGGGTTGGGGCCAGGGCCGGTGAGGGCCCAGGTAACGATGCCGCGGTCACGCGCCGCACGGACAGCTTTGAGCAGGTTGGGACTGCGTCCGCTGGTGGACAGAAGCATCAGTACGTCACCTGCCCGGCCGTGGGCCCTGACCTGGCGCGCGAACACTTCCTCATAGCCGTAGTCGTTGGACAGTGCGGTGACCGCGGATGACTCGGCGTGGAGGGAGATCGCGGAGAAGGGCGCCCGTTCGTCGTCGAACCTGCCCACCAATTCGGCCGTGAAGTGCTGGGCTTCCGCCGCTGATCCGCCGTTGCCCGCCGCCAGAAGGCGCTGCCCGGACAGCAGCCTGGCTGCCAGCTCCGTTCCCCACCCGGACAGCCGGTGCGATTGCGAGCGCAAGGACTCCAACGCGGGGAGGACGTTGTCCAAGTGCCGGGTGACTTCGGTGTTGTGGGTTGGATCGCCGGGATCGGTGGCCCAACGCGCCGGCATGGCACCGGGTACGCGGCCCGGGAGCACGGACTCGGTAGTCACACGGCTTTCAAAGGTCACAGCGCCGTTCCTTCCAGTGGTTCCAGGACTTCATCGGCCTGCCGCGACAACCCGGCAGCCAGAACAGATCTGTACGCTTTCTCGGTGTCCGCGGCGATGCGTTCCCAGGAGTACCGGGAACGTGCCCGGCGGGCACCGGCGCGGCCCATGTCAGCACGAAGCTCCGGGTTTCCCAGCAACCTGGCCAGTGCTTCGGCAAGGGCTTCGGGATCCTTGGGCGGGACATGCAGTCCTGTCTTCTGGTCCACGACCGTTTCCCGGAGTCCGCCCACCGCTGCAGCCACCACGGGCACGCCGCAAGCCATTGCCTCGAGGGGAACGATGCCGAACGGCTCGTACCAGGGCGCGCAGACCACGGCATCCGCGCTGCGGAAAATCGCGGGCATGGAACCACGGGGCACTTGGCCGCGCATGGTCATCTTGTCCTCAACGCCGAGCTCTTTGGCCAAGGACCTGAGCCGTTGGGCTTCGGGATCCTCTTCGAGATTGAGGGCGTCCCCGGAACCACCAACAATAAGCAGCTCCACGTCGTTGAAGCCGGCCTCGGCCAGCAGGGGCAGGGCCTGGATGATCAGGTCCACTCCCTTGCGTTGCACGAGGCGACCCACGCTCAGGATCCGGTGCGTGCGGGACTTGGGCTCGGCGTCGGACGTTCCTGTGAAGAGGTTGAGGTCCACGCCGCAGGGCGCGATGGAGATTTTTGACCGGCTGATGCCCAGGGCTTTGAGTTCGAAGACCTCGTCCGGGCACGTGGCGATCACCCAGTCAGCGGTGCGGCCCACCCAGGGTTCCAGCCACTGCCGGGCGGGCGGGCTGGTGTCTGCGGCCCCCTGGTGCCTTCGTTTGACCGAGCCCAGCGCGTGGAAGGTCTGGACCACGGGCACGGGATCGGCAGCTCCCGCCCGACGCGATGCTTGAATTGCCGCGAGGCCGGACATCCAGAAGTGGGCATGGACCACGTCCGGCAGTTGGCCCGCCCAATCGGCGCAGATACCGTCCGCCAACTCGCCCGTGAAAGGCAGCAGTTCGTCCTTGGGAACCCTTTTGGCCGGACCCGCGTCAACGTTGACCACGGTGAGTCCTGGACCAACCTGCACCTTTGCGGGCAGTCCGGGATCGTCACGCCTGGTGTACACCGTGACCTGATGGCCACGGTCGGCCATGGCCGAGGACAGTGCCGCAACGTGGACGTTCTGTCCTCCGGCATCAACGCCTCCCAGGGCAGCCAGCGGACTGGCGTGTTCGGAAACCATGGAGATTTTCATGGGTGCGTCCTCTCTGTGTCATGGCTGGCGCTGGTGTCATGGCTGGCGGCTGTGTAGCGGCCGGCGGGCAGCCCGGCCAGGAGTTCGTCCCAGGCCCGGTGGAATTTGCCCAGACCGTACCGTTCCAAGGCAGCCTCCCTCGCGACGATCCCCATCGCGTACGCGTCCTCGGGGTCATCCAGCAACCGCTTTGCGAACCTTTGGAGTTCGCCGACATCGTTGGAGACCAGGCCTGCTCCGCGCGGTATCGCCCGGGCCGCTTCGGTGGTGGCCAGGGCCAGTACGGGCATGCCCAGGTGCATGGCTTCCAGCAACGCCAGGCCCAGCGAGGTCCACCGCAGGGGATGCAGGTAGAGGCGGCAGCGGGCAAGTTGCCCGTGGAGTTGCCGGGCGGGCAGGTCTCCGGAGATCCGGAGTCTGTCGTTGCCGAACCCAAGGCTCTCCAGGTCCAGTTCCCGGGGCAGTGCTTCGGCGCCCATTCCGAAGACCCTCAAAGGCCCCACGCCCGCGAATCCCGGGAGCAGGTCCGTTCCGGTGACGCGGCCGCGCCGGACGGGTTCGTTGACCACCACACCCATTTCTTCCAGCTCGCCGGTGTAGAGACGGCCAGGATCCGGGATGCCGTGTTCAATGACCGTGGTGCTTGCCGAGCCCGTGTCCCAGAAAAGCTGGTTGAAGTAGGTCACGTGGACCACCGGTATGCTGCTCTGGTCCGCCAACGGATGCAGCGTGAACGGAACGTCGCCTTTGGGGGTGTTGTGTTCCAGGTACACCGCTGGAAGATCGACACCCGGCCGGCGTCCCAGAATCCGCGCCACTGCCGCGATTTCCTCGGGGCGTTGCAGGACCACTGCGTCCACACTGTCCGGATCGAGTCCGGCCAGGTCCACTTCCTGAGCCGCGGCTGGCCAGTCACGGCCACCGCGCCCCAACCCCCAGGCGCCGCCGTCGGACGTTTTCGGAAGCAGGTATTTATGCCGGCCGCGGACGAAAGCCTCCATCCACCCGCCGTGGACGTGCCACACCAGGATCCTCATGGTTTCCACACCTTTCGCCGGCTGGTCAGGGAGGAGATGCCTCCCAGGAGCCTTTCCACCGCTTCGACCACCTGTTCCGGGGTTACGGAGCTCAGGCATGGGTGGCCGGGGACGGGACAAATGCGGGCACGGGAGTTCTTGCAGGCCGCGTCCTGGTCACCCAGCAGCTCCAAGGGGACGCCGTAAGGAGCCCAACGGATGGCCGGGACCACAGGCGCGAACAAGCACACCACCGGGGTTCCAACCGCTGCCGCCAGGTGGGCGGGCCCGGTATTTCCGGTCACTACGACGGCGGCCCCGGCCAGTATCGCCGCCAGCGTCCGGAGGTTGGTTCCGCCGCCGAGGTTCCTGGCAGAAGGGCCGGCCACCGTTGCCGTGAGAGACGCTTCGCTGGGGCCGCCCGTGACCACCACACGGTGACCGTAGGCTTCGAGCAATTCCACGGTTGCCGCATGGTGCAGTGCAGGCCAGGCCCTGGCCGGTGCCGCAGCGCCCGGGTGGACCACGATGTAGGGTCCCGCTTCAGCCAGTTCATCCGCCAATCCCTCATGGTCCGGGCCCGGGGTGATGCGCAGTTTGCCGTCGTCACCGTTGGGCAGGACGTAGCCGCCGGCTTCGGCGATGGTGAGGGCACGCACGGTTTCCGGCTGGTCTTCGGGGAAGTCCTCGCCAGGTTTCAGGCGGACGTCCAGGAGGGAGCCGGCGTAGTCCGTGGATGCGCCGGTGATTTTCGTGACCCCGGCGAGCCGCAGGAGCAACGCCAGCGGGAGCGGAGATTGGTGGAAGGACGTGAGGATCACGGCCTCCTGGATGCGGGAGCTGCGGACGAAATCAATGAGTCGGTTGGTCATTTCCCCGGTTACGGGTGGGGCCGGATTCACTATCCAAGGCGACGCCCACGTGTGCACCTGGGTCGCCCCTGGCAGCATCCCTGCGGCGGCTGCCCCTTCCGGGCCGCAAAGGAGGACGACGTCGTTGGGCCGGCTGCCGTCGGAACGTTTTCCGTTCGCCACAGCACGCAGGGCGGGCCCTGAGAGAAGGACGTCACCCATGCTGTCCAAACGGGCTACCAGGACGCGGCTCATGCAGGGGCGCCCTGTTCTTCCGGCGTCCCTGCGAGAAGCAGTTCCACGGCGTGGCCCAGGTCCATGGCCACCAGCCCTGCAGCGTCGATCTCCTCTTGCCGGGTCACAGGCGTGGGCACCAGCACTCCACGGGAGCCGGCAGCCGTGGCAGCCTCGATGTCGGAGCCGATATCGCCAATGAAGGCAATCTCTTCCGGCGCGATGTCCAAAGTGGTGCACGCGGCCAGGATCATTCCGGGAGCGGGCTTGCGGCATGCGCAGCCGTCTTCCGGTCCATGGGGGCAGATTTCCCACACGTCGAACGGGCCCAGCAGCTGCTCCACCTGGCGGTTCACCGATGCCACTTGGTCCAGGGTCAGCAGCCCGCGGGCCACGCCTGACTGGTTGCTTAACACTCCGGTGGCCAGGCCCGCCGCGCGGACTCTGTCCAGTGCTTCCAGGGCGCCGGCCATGGGCCGCACCAGCTGCGGATCGCCGTTGTACGGCACATCCACAACGAGTGTTCCATCGCGGTCAAACAGGACCGCCTTCAACGTTCCGGTTCCTCCCATACCCGCAACGTTCCCCAGTTCTCCTGACGCTAAACAACGCGGCAGTGAGAAGTTTCGTACCGCTAGACTCACAGCGGGAGGCCTCTATGGACATAGCTTTGGACAGTGACGGGAACCGGAACCAACCCCTGCTGCTTGCCCTGCGCGCCCTGAAACTCGGCGACCTCCTGGTGGCGGTTCCGGCGCTGCGGGGCTTGCGGCGGGCGTTTCCGGAGCACCGGATTTTGTATGCCGGGCCGGCCTGGATCGGGGGGGCCTTGGAGTTGGTGGGCGGTGTTGAACACCTGCCAACACCAGGGTTGGACGAGCCTCTCACCCTTCCGCACGGTTCGGTGGATGTGGCCGTCAACTTGCACGGAAACGGCGCGGAGAGCCGGCTCCGCATTCAGGAACTGGCCGCCAACCGCGTTGTTGCACACGCATCCGACGGAATCGCCGGACCTCCATGGATCACCGGCATTCCGGAACGTGAACGCTGGACCCGCCTGCTCACCTGGCATGGGATCGACGCCGATCCCCTCGACTACCGCCTCAACCGCCCCACCGTCTCCTCGCCACGCCCCGGCGCCACCGTGATCCATGTGGGTGCCGCGTACGGGAGCAGGTTGTGGCCCGTGGAACGGTTCGCCGACGTCGCTGTCGACCTCGCCGCTGCAGGGCACCGCATCGTCCTCACAGGGGGCGCTTCGGAGCGTGCCCGGGCGGAGGAGGTGGCCGCTTTGGCAAGGCTCAAGGGAGCAAACCTCGACGACGGCCTGCTGGCCGGGCAGCAGGGCCTCGCCGAATTCGCGGCAACCATCGCAGAAGCGCGCCTGGTGGTTTCCGCCGACACCGGCGCAGCCCACCTGGCATCCGCCTACGAGCGCCCTTCCGTGGTCCTCTTCGGGCCGGCGCCAGCGGAGGAGTGGGGACCGCCGCCAGGACCGCACGTGGTGCTGACCGCCGTCGAACTCCGCCGCGGTGATGTCTTCTCGGCCGAACCCGACCCCGCACTGTTGGCCGTCAGCGTCCGCGACGTCCTGGACGCCGTGGAGCGTCTTGGCTGCTAGGCAACGGCGGCGGTCAGGGGGCCGTCCCGTTCCGGAGCTGGGCTTCGTCGTCCAGCAGTTGCTTCTGGAGGGCAACCAGAACTCTTGAGAGTTTCCGTGACACCTGCATCTGCGAGATTCCCAGGGCTTCGGCGATGGTGGACTGCGTTTCCTCCTGGTAATAGCGCCGGTAGAGCAGGTGCCGGTCTTCCGCACTCAATCCGCGGATGGCGTTCCGCAGCGCAAGAACGTCTTCGAGCCTGTCTGTCGGGCAGCCGAAGGCGGACAAGGATCCGTGAAGTCCGTCGCGGCCTTCCGCGGCGGGGGCATCCAGCGAATCGGGCCGCTTGCTGGTTCCAGCCGTCAGGGCTTCCTGCACCAGGCCCGGCTCAAGCTTCAGGTCCGTTGCCACATCTTGCGGTGACGGCGTCCGCTGCAGGGTTTGGGTCATCTCTTCCGTGCGGGCCAACACTTGGCGCCGCACGTCCTGGATGGGACGCGGTGGCCGCACTACCCAGCAATGGTCGCGAAGGTACCTTTTCACCTCGCCGGCAATTGTTGGGGCTGCGTAGGCCGGGAAGCTGACGCCCTTGGCTTTGTCGTAGCCGCGTGCCGCCTTGATCAGGCCCATGTAGGCAACCTGGCGGACGTCATCCAGGTCATGGGTGTGGGCGGAGTATCGGGCGGCAATGGACTTGGCCAGATTGAGATGGTCCAGGACCAGGCTGTCCTGGAAGCTTTGCCGGATGCTCCCTTCGGGTGCATTGGCGGGGGGACGTGTCAGGACGTCGGACGGTGGGATTTGTCGCATGGGGCTTCAATCCTCAAACCTGCTGGGGTGGTGAGCCCACGGCAAGACTCCTTAAAAAGAGAAGCACACTTACTATTAGCTTTCAACGGGGTTAGGCTCAAAAGGTAGCCGCGTCCACCGAATCGGAGATTTACATGGAAGAACCACAGCTCGCAGCGCCGAGCACGGTCCTGGCCGATATCCAGGACATGCTGCTCAACACCCCGGATGTGGAAGTGTTCCTCGAGGAGTTGGCACGGCACTCGGCCGGCATGTTCAGCAACTCCGATTCAGAGGTCTACTGCGGAATTACGCTGATGCGTCAGAGGACCGCGGGCACGGTGGCCAGCAGCAGCGAACGTGCGCGGCGACTCGACGAGGTTCAATACGCGTTCGCCGATGGACCTTGCCTCCACGCCTGCCGCGAGGGCACCCAGGTCCACATACCCGACTTTGAAAAAGACAACACCTGGCCGGAATACAACGAGGCCATCACAGGCCACGGTGTACGTTCAGTGTTGGCCGTTCCCTTCCCGCTCCCGGACGACACGTCCACGGCGGGCCTGAACCTGTATTCCGACCGCCCCAACGCCTTCGACGCAGCGGCCGTGCAGCGCGCCAACGACTACGTGGTGCAGGCTTCCAAGGGTCTTCAGCTGGCCATACTGCTGGCACAGCACAGCCAAACAGCGGCAAACCTGCGTGCCGCGATGGAATCCCGCACCGTGATCGACGTGGCGACCGGCATCATCATCGCCCAGAACCGCTGCACCCAGGAAGAAGCGATCGAACTGATCAAGAAGGCTTCGAGCAACCGGAACGTCAAGCTCCGGGTGGTGGCACAGGCAATCGTCGAGTCAGCCGGGGGCGGGCAGGTTCAGACGTACTTCCAGTGAGTACGGATCCTTACAGCAGGCCGCGCAAAACCAGCGCCGCGCCGTCGTCGAGCACTGACGCGGTGACCTCGTCGGCGACGGCGAGCACCTCATCGGGAGCCTGGCCCATGGCGATGCCGCGGCCGGCCCAGGTGAGCATCTCGATGTCGTTGCGGCCGTCCCCGACGGCCACCGTGTTGGCCTGGTCCGTGCCGAGCCGACGGCGGAGGGCCTCCAGGGCGCTGGCCTTGGTGACGCCCTCAGCGGCAATATCCAGCCAGGCAGTCCAGCCGACGGAGTAGGTCACACCGGATAGCCCGATGTGCCGGATGGCCTCGTTGAACTCCTCGGAAGTGTTCTCGCTGCTGAACACCACTACGCGGACGGCTGTGGCATCGAGCATCGTCTGGAAATCGACACCGATGGACTCCACGCCGAAGCTGGCATCCTGGAAACGCTCCGTGGAAAGGAAGTTGCCGTCCTCGTCCTCCAGGGCGTACTTGGCGTTGGGCAGCCGTTCCCGCAGTGCCTTCAGGGCGGGGGCGGGGTCGAACGTTGCTTTGTGGATGATCTCGTAACCGGATTCCAAGGCGGGATCCAGTCGGAGGGTCACGCCGCCGTTGCAGCACACTGCATAGCCCCGCTCCATGCCGATCTGCTGGATGATCGGCAGCGTCGCGTTGAGGGACCGTCCGGTGGCGATCATGACGTCGTGCCCCTTGGCGACCACTGCCTGGGCAGCGGAGCGAACCTCGTGAGTCATGTGGCCGTCATGGTCAACCAGGGTGCCATCGACGTCCAGGGCGATCATGAGCTTGGTGTTTTCGTTGGGCTGGTCATCGATGCCAGCAACTGGAGTATCAGTCAAAATAGTCATGCTTCCAGTAGACCAGACACCGCCGACACTCAACTAGGACCGGCGCCACAGCGGGCGGTTAACGGAGCGTGAACAGTGTCATCACAGTGCGCTCCGGAGGATGGCGAGTTGCTGCGTTGCCCGGGTCATCGCCACGTACCGGTCCACGGCGCCTTCGATCCCGGCACCGAAATCGTCCGGGTCGATGAGGACCACGAGGTCGAATTCAAGGCCCTTGGACACCTCCGGGGTGAGCCGGCTGACCCGCTCCCACTGCGGGTTTTCGCCCAGGACCGGCTGGCTGATGACGCAGGCGGTGCCCTCACTGTTCGCATCGAGCCACGCATCCACTATCGTCTCCAGGTCCTCTCTCACGCCATGGACCACCGGGATCCCGCTGCTGCGGACCGAGGTGGGTGCGTTCGCGTCCGGGAGGGCGGCACGGATGACGGGTTCGGCCTCCACCATGACTTCTTCGGGAGTGCGGTAGTTGATGCTGAGGCCGGCCAGGGCAACATTTTCCATGCCCACCCGGTGAAGGCGTTCCTCCCACGATTCCGTAAACCCGTGCCGGGCCTGGGCGCGGTCCCCCACCACTGTGAAGCTACGGGACGGGCAGCGCTGCAGCAGCATCCGCCACTCTGCGTCCGTCAGCTCCTGGGCCTCGTCCACCACGATGTGCGCGAAAGGTCCGGTGAGGACATCCGGATCGGGTATTTCCACAGCGTCCTGGCCTGCCAGCTTCTCCCTCATGTCGTCGCCGCGCAGCATGTACATTTCCAGGTTCTCGGAATCATCGGCGGCAATGAGGTCGTCCACCACCCGGTCCATGAGTTCGCGCTCCGCCGCCAGGGCCGCCGCCTGCCGCCGGCGTCGCGTGGATGCCTCCGGGTCGCCGAGGCGCAACCGCGCCGAATCCAGCAACGGGAGGTCGGCCGTAGTCCACGCCTCCGGGTTTTCGCGATGAAGCATCTCCCGCTCCCCGGGCTGCAGGTGCGGAGCGCACAACCGGAGGTAGGCCGGCACGCGCCACAAATCGGCTACCAACGCCGCGTAATCAAGCAGTGGCCACGCCCGGTTAAAGGCCGACTGCAGCTCCGGACTCTGACTCAAAGCCCTGCGACGCATGGCCTCCGGCACATCGTGCTCGCCCAGCTTGTCCGCCAGGATCTCAAGCAAAGCATCCCAGACATCGTCCCGGGCTTCATTGTGCGGCGTACCGGGCTCGGCCGCGTCAAAAGCCTCCGCCCAATCGTCGCTGCCCAGCCAAATGTCGGCATAGGGGGTCTCCACTTCCATGCCCTCGGTTGGCGGCTCTTCGTAAAACCTCACACCGCGTTCAATTGCTTTGATCATCTCCACGGAAGATTTGAGCCGGGCCGCCTCAGCATCGCGTTCGACGCCGGCGCCGGCACCTTCGGGGACAAGGTCCCGCAACGTGCACGTTTGCACGCCCTCCTCCCCCAGGCTTGGGAGGACATCGGCCACGTACGCCAAATAGCGCTGATGCGGTCCGACGAACAGTACGTCGCTTCTTCCGTGGTTGTTGCGGTGGCTGAGCCGGGGATCGGAGTACAGAAGGTAGGCCGTGCGGTGCAGGGCAACCACCGTCTTACCGGTACCAGGACCGCCGTCGACCACCAGCGCCCCACGCGAGCCGGCACGGATGATCCGGTCCTGGTCGGATTGGATAGTCCCCAGGACATCCCGCATGCGCGGCGAGCGGCTGCTCCCAAGGCTCGCGATAAAGGCGGACTGGTCATCAAGCGCGGCATTTCCTTCCATGCCGTCAGCGGTGAAAACTTCGTCCCAGTAGTCGGTCACTCTGGCACGGGTCCAGCGGTACCGGCGCCGGCTCACCAGGCCCATCGGGTTGGCGTGTGTTGCTCCGAAGAACGGTTCGGCAGCGGGTGACCGCCAATCGATCAGGAGCCTCTTCCCCTGGCTGTCGGTGAGGCCCAGCCTGCCGACGTAAACCGGTTCCGGGCTACCGGGTGTCACCATGCGGCCAAGACACAGATCCAATCCAAAGCGGCGGAGTCCCCGCAGCCGGGCAGTAAGCCTGTGGATCTCCTGGTCGCGGTCCAAGGCAGCCTGGCCACGGCCGCCGGGCTGCTTGCGGGTGACCTCCAACCGGGCGGACAGTTCAGCGATCGATTCCTCAAGGCTGGTTGCAATGGCGTCGAACTGCCGCTCATCGGCGCCGATCAGTTGCGGATCCGCTTTGCGTGCAAGGTGCCCGGGCAGGGCAAAGGCACTGGTTCCCAGGCGGTTGTTTTCAGGCATCCCACGACTCCCTTTTGCGTTGGTTATGGGGTTCGGGGATCAATTGTTCGGCACCAGGGGGGCCTTGCCGCAAGCCCCCGGGTGGGTTATACATTGAATATGGAAGGGATAATTCCCTTCCTTTTTTGTGCCCGTTTCATGCCCGGGTTGCGTGCCCGCCCCTTGCGCGTTGGGTAGGGTTGCCGGATGCGTTCACGACTGACCGGAACCCAGCTCTCCGCACTCTACGACCTGGAAAACCGCTGGGCAGAGGACGACGATTTCTTCTTCGACTTCGTGAACGAGCAAGCAAACCGACGGGTCCTGGACCTGGGGTGCGGGACGGGGAGAATCACCTTGGCATTGGCCGCCCAGGGGCATGACATGGTGGGCGTCGATCCGAATCCCGACTCCCTCGCGGCCGCCCGCGGCAAGCCTGGCGCTGATGGTGTCAGGTGGATCGCAGGCACATCGGCCCAGATCCCGGAGGGGGAAGTTTTCGACGTCGCAATCATGACGGCGCACGTCGCCCAGGCCATCCACGACGACGGCGAATGGTCCCGTACGCTTGCCGACGTTCACCGCGCGTTGATACCCGGGGGGCGGTTGGCCTTCGATTCCCGGGACCCGGCTGCCCGCGCATGGGAAAGCTGGACGCCGACGGCGACGCGGCGCCGGCACACGCTTCCCGACGGCACAGCGGTGGAAACGTGGATGGAGAGTGATCAGCTCCCCGAAGGACTCGTTACCCTCACCGAATACCGTGTCCTCGACGAAAGCAGCAGTGAGACAGGGACCTCGATGCTTGCGTTCCGCCCAGAGGAACAACTGCGCCGGGATCTGGGCACAGCGGGATTCACCGTGGAAGGGATCCTCGGCGGCTGGGCCGGCGAAAGCGTGGGCAGCGGCCAGGGCGAGCTGATCGTCCTGGCGCGCAAGCCCAGCTGACTAAAGAACCGGAAGGACCTCAAGGCCACCAAGGTACTTCTGCAGCGCCTTGGGAACATTGACCGAACCATCAGGGTTCTGGTGGTGCTCCAGGATGGCCACGATCCAGCGCGTAGTGGCCAGGGTGCCGTTCAGCGTTGCAACGGCACGTGTTCCCTTGGCTACGCCTTCGTCGTTGACCACGCGTTCACGGATGTTCAGGCGACGGGCCTGGAACGTGGTGCAGTTGGACGTGGACGTGAGCTCTCGGTAGGCGTTCTGCGTGGGGACCCAGGCTTCACAGTCGAACTTCCGGGCCGCGGACATGCCGAGATCACCGGCAGCGGTGTCGATGACGCGGTAGGGAAGCTCGCACTTGGCTAGCATCTCCTCTTCCCAGGCCAGCAGGCGCTCGTGCTCGGCGGCTGCTTCTTCAACCGTGGTGTAGATGAACATCTCCACCTTGTTGAACTGGTGCACACGGATGATGCCGCGGGTGTCCTTGCCGTGCGAACCGGCCTCGCGGCGGTAGCAGGAGCTCTGGCCGGCATAGCGGATGGGGCCTGCTGAGAGGTCCAGGATTTCGTCTGCGTGGTAGCCGGCGAGGGCCACCTCCGAGGTTCCCACCAGGTAAAGGTCGTCTTCAGCGAGACGGTAGATCTCGGCGTCGTGCTTTACGTCGAAACCGGTGCCCTGCATGGTCTCCGGACGCACCAAAGTGGGGGTGATCATGGGGACGAAGCCGGCGTCGATGGCCTGCTCCATGGCCATCTGCAGCAGTGCCATTTCCAGCCGGGCGCCCACGCCGCGGAGGAAGTAGAAGCGTGAGCCGGAAACCTTGGCGCCACGCTCCATGTCGATCGCGCCGATCAGTTCACCGATTTCCAAGTGGTCCTTCGGCTCAAAGTCGGTGAACTCACGCGGTGTGCCGACGGTCTTGACCACAACGTAGTCGTCCTCGCCGCCCTCGGGAACGCCGTCCACTACCAGGTTGGGGATGACGCGCAGCAGCTCATCCTGCTTGGCCTGGGCAGCGGCTGCCTCTGCGGACGCGGCCTTCACCGAGTTGGCAAGTTCCTTGACCTCGGCCAGCAGGGCCTGCTTCTCCTCGCCCTTGGCCTGGGCCACCTTTTTGCCGAAGGCGTTCTGCTCGGCGCGGAGGGTCTCGTGGCGGATCAGCGCAGCACGGCGGTCGGAGTCAGCGGAGATGATCGCGTCCACAACGGACTCGTCGGCGCCACGGGCGCGCTGGCTGGCACGGAACTTGTCCGGATTTTCGCTGAGGTCTTTTACGTCGATCACCACACAAGACTATCGAATCAGCCACGGATTTCCGGTCCGCAGGGCCAAAAGCGGGCAGCTCTGCGGACGCGGCAAAGTCAGGGGTGCCCATGAGGATAGTGTTGGAGCACGATGAACGACTGGATCCTGTACGTGATTCTCGCTGGGGGCGTGGCTTTTGCCGTCTCGAGCTGGTGGGGCGTGCGCAGGCTGAAAGCCAGGCACATCAGGAGCGCGGTACGGGAGGAAGCACACAAGCCCGGCCCGGGAGACCAAAAGGTCGCCGTGATCCTCAACCCCGTGAAGAACAACGCCGCAGTGGCCCGCCAGGCGATCATTGATGCTTGCGACCTCGCCGGTTGGGACGCTCCGAAATTCTTCGAAACCACGGTGGAGGATCCCGGTTACGGCCAGTCGCGCCAGGCCTTGGCGGACGGGGCCGACGTCGTTCTGGCGTGCGGCGGCGACGGTACCGTACGCGTTGTGGCCGAGTCGCTGGCGCATAAGGACGTTGCCATGGGCCTGGTCCCGTTGGGCACGGGAAACCTGCTGGCACGCAACGTGGACCTGGACGTCACGAACCTCGCCGCGTGCATCCAGACGGCCTTGTTTGGCCACCAGCGCTACATCGATACCGCCACCATGGGGATCGAGAACGACATCACGGGGACCAAAGGGGAACACACTTTCCTGGTCATCGCGGGCATGGGCCTGGACGCTGAGGTCGTCGGAGACACGAAGGAAGACCTCAAGAAAAGCGTCGGCTGGCTCGCCTACACGGAGGCGGGTGTCCGGCACCTGCCCGGCCGCCGAAAACGCGTCACCATCACCATGGATGACGAGCCCGAACAGGCACGCAAAATCCGCAGTGTCCTGTTTGCCAACTGTGGTTTGATCCCCGGCGGCATCGACTTCATCCCGCAGGCCATGATCGACGACGGCATGCTGGACATCGTGGTGATGAGTCCCCGCAGCGCCTTTGGGTGGCTGGCCATGTACACAAAGGTCCTGTTCAAGCACAACCGGAACCTGCCCATGATGAGCTTCTACCGGTCCGGCAAAGTGGTGATCCGCAGCCAGGAACCCATGGCCACACAGCTCGACGGCGACCCGTCGGGTGAAGCGACGACCGTCACCGTTCAGGTGGCCCCGGGTTCCCTGCTGGTGCGGGTGCCGAAGGCAAAGTCCGTCTAGACCGAACCGGCGTCCGGCTGGGCGGCCTTCTCTTCAGCTTCCTCAGTGGCGGCTTTTGCGGCCGCGCGGGCCTCGGCCTGCTCCTTGATCATTGCTTGTTCTTCTTCAAAGCGGAGCCGGTCTGCCCGATCGGCTTCATCGCCATTCCAGTCGTCCTGGTTTTCGCCTGTGGGCTTCGGATTGACGATCATGCCCTGGCCGTCTTTGTCATCCCGGTGTACAGACATGACCGCTCCTTTCGTTGATGCATTCATCCATCGTTTGTGGATCAAGCAAGCATACGCACAGTTCTGCCAAGGGGAAAGGGCGTTGGCCGTGCCCTGTGGAGAAGGCTTACTGGCCCTTCAGGATCGAGTCGACCCAGGCATGCGCGGACGCGAAGGCAGCGTCTGAAGTGTGTGGGGCAACCACAGCAGGCTGCTTGTCGGCCCGCGCGTAGGAGCCAAGGAAGCGCGTTGCCGGGCTGATCCGGTGAAGGCCGGCCAAGGCATCAGCCACCCGGGAATCGGAGGCGTGGCCGTCGGCGTCGATGCTGAAGAAATAGTGGCCAAGGTACTGACCCGTGGGCCGGGATTCGATGCGGCTGAGGTTCACGCCCCGGGAGGCGAACTGGTCCAGGATTTCCATGAGGGCGCCGGGGTGGTCTTCGGGCAGTGGAACAACGACGGTGGTCTTGTCGGCACCGGTCCGTTCCGGCAAAGCCCCCGGCCGGCTCACCAGGATGAACCGGGTCACGGCGTCCGGGTTGTCTCCGATGTCCCGTGCCAGGACGTTGAGGCCGGGTTGCTCGTCGGCAATCAGCGGGCCGCAGATGGCGGCTTCGTAGGGCGCATCCTCGTCCAGCAACCCCATGGCCGCCGCTGCCGTGGACGAACCCGGTACGTAATCGGCCCCCGGCAAATGCGTATCCACCCAGAGCCGGCATTGCGCCCAGGCGTGCCCGTGCGTGGAGATCCGCTTGATGTCGGAAAGCCCGACGCGGCCTCGCCACGAGCACGAAGGTGATGGGAACAAGGGCCTCGCGGATGATCCGCAGCTCCTGTCCCGTGGCAATCGCGTCCAGGGTGGCAGTAACCCCGCCCTCCACCGAGTTTTCGATGGGAACCATGGCCGCGTCCGCTTCGCCCTGGCGCACCCGTTCGAGTGCCGTATTGACGTTGGTGCAGGGAATCCGTGTGGCGTCAGCAGCACCCGGAACCTGCAGGAGGGCCGCCTCAGTGAACGTGCCTTCAGGTCCCAGAAAGGTGTACGTAGCTGCTGGCATTGAGTATTCCTTGCTGGTTATATACGAGGTTGGTGACGGCCGGGTGGGGGCTACAGCACCACTGGCTTGAGGCCGTTGTCAGAGACCATCGGCTTGCCGGCTTCGAACCACATGTCCATTCCGCCGGCGACGTTCACGGCCGAGTAGCCCTGGCCCACCAGCCACTGGACCGCGCGGAAGGACCGCCCACCGGTCCTGCAGATGACGAAGAAGTCCTCGTCCGGATCAAGTTCGTCCAAGCGCGCGGGCAACTGGTCCATGGGGATATGGCGTGCACCTTCGGCGTGCCCGGCCACCCATTCGTAGTCTTCGCGGACGTCCAGGATGCTGGCACCGGCCGGAATATCGCCCACAGGCACGGTATCGAAGTCGCTCATGGTGGATCCTTCCCATCGATTAAGGTCAGCATCCAGCCTAGTCCCCGGAGCCTGACCCCGTAACGCGGCGGACGGCTTCGCTTGCGCGCAGTGGCTTGGGCGTTAAGACTGGTGACCAAGCACTCCCCCACAACCGGCTACTAGGAGCAACCCATGGCTGCTGGGCAACCCACGATTCTGGCCACCTCCGGCGGATACAAGCCGGGTGAGCGGACCAGGATCGAGTTCAACCACCTGATGCACTACGCCGTGGAACTGTCCGGCGTGACGGGCCGGGCGCCCCGGGTGACGCACATCGGCACGGCATCCGGTGATCAACGATGGTGGGCCGCTGAGATGGACCAGGCTGCGCGCATCGCCGGGTTCGACTTCAGCCACCTCAATCTCTTCACCATGCCCAACATCGACGATCCGGAAGCCCATCTGCTGGAACAGGACGTGGTGTGGGTCAATGGCGGCTCCGTTGTGAACCTGCTGGCCGTTTGGCGTGCACACGGACTGGACCGGATTTTGCGCAAGGCCTGGGAACACGGGGTTGTCCTTGCCGGGGTTTCAGCGGGATCGATTTGTTGGTACCAGGGCGGTGTGACGGACTCCTTCGGGCCGGAGTTGCGCCCGGTCACCGACGCCCTGGGCTTCCTCCCTTACGGCAACGGTGTCCACTACGATTCCGAGCTGCGCCGGGCGCCCGCAATCCACAAGCTCGTGGCCGACGGCACGCTGGGCGAGACGCACTGCACGGACGACGGCGTGGGGCTGGTTTACCGGGGCACGGACCTTGTGGAGGTGGTGTCCGAAATCAAGAACAAGGCCGCGTTCCGCGTGACTGCGGGCGCCGGCGAGAGCGTGGATGCCGTGGCTGTGGAGGAACGGTTGGAGTCGCGTTTCCTTGGCTGATCCGTCGACGCAGGATCTTTCCGGACTAACCGCGGTCCAGCTCCGCGACGCCCTCGCCGCCGGGAAGCTCTCCGCCCGCGAGGCAACAGCACACTTCGTGTCCATGATCGGGCAGCGCAACCCGCACCTTGGCGCCTTTGTCACTGTTACGGCCGAGCAGGCACTCCTCGATGCCAAGACGGCCGACACCCTCCATGCGCGGTTGGTCCGGGAGGGCCCCCTGGAAGAGCTGCCGCTGCTGCACGGCATGCCGACGGCTTTCAAGGACCTCACCGATGTTGCCGGCGTCCCCACTACTCACGGCAGCGCCGCGCTGGACCACAAACCGGCGCCGGAGGACGGAGCCCTGGCGTCAACGCTGAAAGCCCAGGGTGTGGTTTCCCTGGGCAAGACCCAGGTGCCGGAATTCGGTTTGACGGCCTACAGCGAAAACCGCGTCGCACCGCCGTCGCGCAATCCGCATGCTCCGGGGCGAAGCTCCGGCGGCTCGTCGGGAGGCAGCGCTGCCGCGGTGGCCGCGGGACTTGTCCCGTTCGCACCAGGGACCGACGGCGGCGGCTCCATCCGGATTCCCGCCGCCGCCTGCGGGCTCGTGGGACTGAAACCGGGGCGGGGCCTGGTTCCTGCCGGGGCGGGCGCCGGGGATGCCGCCAAGTTGGTGGTTGCCGGGCCACTCGCACGGAATGCAGCGGACGCGGCGCTGCTCATGGACGCGCTGGTTCCCCCGGAACAAGCGCCCGACGGCGGCTTCCTCGCCAATGTCGGCCGGGCGCCGGAACCCCTGAGGATCGGCGTCAGCCTGGACAGCCCGTGGGCCGGTGTGTACCCCTTCGAGATCGGGCAGGAAGCGCGGGATGCCCTGGAACTGGGCGTGAAGCTGCTGGACGAAGCCGGACACAGCGTGGGCGAAGCGGAAATCCGATACGACAACCGCTACCCGGAGGCGTTCACCACCGCCTGGACTGCCGGCGTCGGGAGTGCCCGGATAGCACCCCCGCGCGAGCCACTGCTGACCCCGCTGACCAGAACCTTCCGTCGTCGGGCACAACAGCGCAGCGCTTCCAAAGTCAGCGAGGCCTTGGCCTTTCTTCGGCAATTCGAACACGACACCATCGCGCAGTACGCAGAATGGGATCTCATTCTGATGCCTGCCTTGGCGCAAACGCCGCGCCCCATCGGGTGGTTCACAGGCGGTGGGCACAGCGGCGAGCCCTGGCCGAGCGAGTGGGCGGGCGACGCGGATGAGGATTACAAACGGCAGTGCCAGTATGCACCGTGGTCGTCAATGGTGAACGTGTGTGGACTGCCCGCTGTCAGCATCCCTGTTCACACCACGGCGGCCGGATTGCCCATGGGAATCCAGCTCATTGGCCCGGCAGGTTCAGAACTGAAACTCCTGCAGCTTGCGTGTTCCCTGGAGGCCGCAAAAATGCCTGTCTAGCATATGGAAGGTGGTTGCCTGGGGCATTCATCGATGTGACAATGCCCGCAGTCAGTGCCAGCATTAAGAAAATGAGCACACCCCAAACCACGGCTGAGTCCGCAAAGCCAGCGGGCGATACGTCGTTCTTCGGCCACCCAAAGATGTTGGCCAGCCTCTTCTCCGTGGAAATGTGGGAGCGTTTCTCCTTCTACGGCATGCAGGGAATCCTGCTCTACTACATGTACTTCACCGCCGAGCAGGGCGGTCTCTCCATCGACCAGGGCCTCGCCGCTGGTTTGGTGGGCGCGTACGGTGGCGGCGTTTACCTGTCGACGATCCTCGGCGCCTGGCTCGCCGACCGTCTCTTCGGTTCCGAGAAAGTCCTTTTCGGTTCGGCCATCATGATCATGGCCGGGCACATTGCTCTGGCTCTCCTGCCCGGCATTCCGGGCCTCATCGCCGGCCTGGTGTTGGTTGGCATTGGCTCCGGTGGCCTGAAAGCCAACGCAACGGCGCTGGTAGGTACCCTTTACGGTGAGAAGGATGAGCGCCGCGACGCCGGCTTCTCCATCTTCTACATGGGCATCAACCTGGGCGGTCTTATTGGCCCGCTGGTCACAGGTTGGCTGCAGACGAGTTACGGCTTCCACATCGGCTTCGGCGCTGCAGCGGTGGGTATGGCGATCGGCCTGGTCATCTACTCCTTGGGCCGCAAGCGCCTCCCGGACGAAGCACACCGCGTTCCCAACCCGCTCCCGGCGAAGGACCGCACCAAGTACGGCCTGATCTTCCTGGGCATCCTGATTGTGGTGGCCGTCCTGCTCGGCACTGGATTGGTCAACGCCAACAACCTGGCCAGCAGCATGGCTTACGCCGCGATCGGCGCCGCAGTGATCTACCTCTTCCTGATCTTCCGTAGCCCGTTGGTGACCGGCCTGGAGCGCAAGCGCGTAGTGGCCTTCATCCCCTTGTTCATTGCATCGGCCGGGTTCTGGGCGCTGTTCCAGCAGCAGTTCACGTTCATCGCCGTGTACTCGCAGGAGAAGCTGGACCGTAACCTGTTCGGCTGGGAAATGCCCGCCGCATGGGTCCAGTCCATCAACCCCGTCTTCATCATCATCTTCGCCGGTGTGATGGCTGCCCTGTGGACGAAGCTTGGCTCCAAGCAACCGAGTTCACCGTTGAAGTTCTCCGCGGGCCTGCTCATCATGGGCCTGGCGTTCCTGGCGTTCATCCCGCTGGCCGGAGAAGGCAAGACCCCGCTGCTGGCCCTGGTGGGGATCCTGTTCCTGTTCACCCTGGCCGAGTTGTTCCTGTCTCCCATCGGCCTGTCCGTGAGCACCAAGCTCGCACCGCAGGCATTCCACACCCAGATGGTGGCACTGTTCTTCCTGTCGGTCTCGCTTGGGACCACCTTGGCAGGCATCCTCGCGGGGCTGTACAACCCCGACGACGAGCTCCCCTACTTCCTGGGCATCGGCGGCGTGGCAGTGGTCCTGGCCGTTGGACTTGCCGCGGCATCGCCGGCAATCAAGAAGTTGATGGGCGGCGTTCGCTAGGACTTTTGCCCAGCGACACGCAAACGGACCAGCGCCGCCCACATCCGGGCAGCGCTGGTCCGTTTCTCTGTCCCCGGCGAATTTGGGTGGCGTACCCTGCGCTAACCAACGACGACGCCCCTTGCGTCAGGCGGGATTCCCACCTGACACAAGGGGCGGCGTCGAACGTTTTTGTTTTAGTAGCTGTACCTGTTGGTGGAGGCACCGATGGCTGCGAAGAAGATGATGCCGAACACCACCGTCAGCGCGATTCCGAGGTAACCCATCACCAAACCGGCGATCGCCATGCCCTTGCCTGCAGGTTCACGCTTAAGTGCGAGGTGGCCCAGGATCACGGCAGCGATCTGCGGGAGGATGAAGAATCCGAAGCCGATGTAGACGGCGATACCGCACACCATGCTGGCGATGCTCATGCCCTTGGGCTGGGTGGGCGTTGCGTAGTAGGCGGGCTGGCCATACGGAGACTGCGGCTGGCCGTAGGGCTGCTGGCCGAAAGCCTGCTGCTGGTACGGGCTCGGCGGCTGGCCGTAAGGCGAGGCAGGCTGCTGGCTGTAGTCACCGGGGGTGTAGGCGTCCTGGTTGCCCGGCTGGCCGTAAGCGTTCTGCTGGCCGTAAGCGTTCTGCTGGCCGTAAGCGTTCTGCTCATACGGCGGCAGCGGCTGGGTGGCGTTGCCCTGGTCGAACGACTGGGCTGGCGGCTCGAACGCCGGCGGCACGGGAGCGCCCGGGGCCGGCGGCACGGGAGCGCCCGGGGCCGGCGGCACGGGAGCGCCCGGGGCCGGCGGGTTCTGCTCGGGAGCGCTGAACTGCGCCGGAGGAACGTACTGCGGCGGCTCGTAGCCGGCCGGCTTATCCTCGTTACCCTTGGATGGCTGATCTGACATAGGAATCCCCCTGAATGTGGTCTTTGATCCCAACACTACCGCCGTCCGGGGCCGCATATAAGGTAGCGCGCATTGTGGCGGCCGGCTGTCTTGGCGGAAGGCCGGCACTAAGGTCACTTATGGTAAACGCGGAGTGAACCTTTGGGCGATACCGGGAGATATCGTCCGAAGAAGTCCGCCATTCGGCGTCACAGGGGCCGGATCACGGACATTTCGTGTCAGCGGGGCCTTCGGTCTGGCATGCTGGACCCCATGGCTAGCCGAGCGGGCACAGTTGCCCTTCCCCAGGACCTTGTTGACATCACAGCCCTGCTGGACGCGTATTTCGACGTAGCTCCGGACTTGGGCGATCCCGCGCAGCGCGTGGCGTTTGGAACGTCGGGGCACCGCGGTTCCAGCTTGAAGGCGTCGTTCAATGAGCCGCACATCCTTGCCATCACACAGGCAATCGTTGAGTACCGTGGCCGTCAGGGCATCACCGGGCCGCTGTTCATCGGCCGCGACACGCATGCCTTGAGCGAGCCGGCGCAGAACTCCGCATTGGAGGTGCTGGCCGCCAATGGTGTGACCGTTCTGGTGGATGCCCGCCACGGATACACACCCACTCCGGCCCTGAGCCACGCGATTCTCAAGTACAACCGTGAAGCTGCGCCGGGCACACCCCAGGCCGATGGCATCGTGGTTACCCCCAGCCACAACCCGCCGGGCGACGGTGGCTTCAAGTACAACCCCCCGCACGGTGGCCCGGCCGACACCGACGCCACTGGCTGGATCGCCGACCGCGCCAACCAGTTGCTCGAGAACGGGCTCCGCGGCGTCAAGCGCATGCCGCTCAACGATGCCCTGGCTGCTGACACCACCGGCAAGTTCGACTTCCTCAGCAGCTACGTCGACGACCTCCCGTCGGTGCTGAACCTCGACGCCATCCGCGAGGCCGGCGTCCGCATCGGCGCCGACCCCATGGGTGGAGCTTCCGTGGACTACTGGGGCGAGATCGGCGAGCGCCACCAGCTCAACCTGACCGTGGTGAACCCCACCGTGGACCCGCAGTGGGCCTTCATGACCCTCGACTGGGACGAGAAGATCCGCATGGACTGCTCATCGCCATCGGCCATGGCGTCGCTGATCAAGCGGATGTCCGACTCCACCGGCTCCTCGGGCGCGGGCTCAGCGTTCGATATTGCCACGGGTAACGACGCCGACGCCGACCGCCACGGGATCGTGACGCCCGACGGTGGGCTGATGAACCCGAACCACTACCTCGCCGTCGCCATCGACTACCTGTACCGCAACCGCAGCGGCTGGAACCCGGACTCAGTAGTCGGCAAGACGTTGGTGTCTTCCTCGATCATCGACCGCGTTGCCGCCGGACTCGGCCGCAAGCTGGTTGAAGTTCCGGTCGGCTTCAAGTGGTTCGTCCCGGGCCTCCTGTCCGGCGAAGGTGCTTTCGGCGGCGAAGAGTCGGCCGGCGCCTCCTTCAACAAGCTTGATGGCAGCGTGTGGACCACGGACAAGGACGGAATCCTGCTGGCCTTGCTGGCGTCGGAGATCACCGCTGTGACGGGCAAGTCGCCGTCGCAGTTGTACAAGGGCCTCACCGACCAGTTCGGCGCGCCTGTCTACGCCCGCATAGACGCAGCCGCCACGCGTGAGCAGAAGGCAAAGCTGGGCAAGCTCTCCGCTGCCGACGTCACTGCCACCTCCCTTGCCGGCGAAGAGATCACTGCCAAGCTCACCGAGGCCCCCGGCAACGGCGCTTCGATCGGTGGTCTGAAGGTCGTCACCGAGAACGCCTGGTTCGCGGCCCGCCCCTCCGGCACCGAGGACGTCTACAAGATCTATGCCGAGTCGTTCAAGGGCGCAGACCACCTAAAGCAAGTCCAGGAAGAGGCCAAGGCGCTGGTGGACGGGGTCATCGCGTAGTGTCGGGGCCGCTGATCGATGAGATGTCCCCAGCGGAGGAGGAGTGGATCCAGGATCTTCTCCGTTCATTCCAGCAAGTGGGTTCGGCGGTGGACGGCCCTGACAGGGATCAGCCCCGCACTGATGTCGAGTACATCGACGCGCTGTGGCAGATGACTGTCAACCATGTCGAGGATGAGCCCGATTTCGATCCCAACGCGATGATCAACATCATGGGCGCAGCTCTTGGAGATCACCTCATCAGGGAGGTCCCCGGGCTTCGGTGGGTGCTGGGCACCTACCCGGACGGCGTAACGGAAGCCACAGTGCACCACCAGATCGGCAACATTGTGGTGCATCCGATGAACTTCATCGGCAAACGCTGGCCCACCCGCTCGGAGGAACCGGGCACCTGGATATCGCAACAGGCAGCTGGCCTGGTCCAGGGGATTCAGGGGGCGCTTGCGGCGGCATCTGGTGGTACCAACGCCGCGCAAAACAGCTAGCGACACCCAAACGGATTGAGGACACCTGAATTTGGGTGTCCTCAATCCGTTTCTGCGTCATCAGGCGTTATGGGTGTCCTGGACGACGGCCCCGGGACTAGACGGTGCGGACGACGTCGTCGTAAGCGAACTTCGGCTTGGCTTCGCCCCAGGCGTCCGGGCCGGGCTGTCCGATGTTGACCACGAGGAAGCTCTTCTGGTCGCCGGCCGGGAAGAACTCGGCGTCGATGGCGGCGAAGTCAGCGCCGGTCATCGGGCCCGCGGCGAAACCGAGGGAGCGCACGGCCAGGATGAAGTAGCCGGCCTGGAGGTGGGCGTTGTTGTTGCCGGTGGAGGCAGCGAAGGCGGGATCGGCGTCGTACATTGCCTTGGGGGCGCCGTACTCGGGGAGGAACTTGTCCCACTGTCCCTGCCAGTCGGTGTCGTAAGACAGGATGGCGACCAGCGGAGCTGAGGCGGTCTTCGCCTGGTTGCCGCGGGACAGGTGGTCTACCAGCTTGGCCCGGGCTTCGTCGGAGCGGACGTACGTCACGCGGAGCGGCTGGGAGTTGAAGGCGGTGGGGCCGAACTTGGTGAGCTCGTAGATGGCGCGGGCCTGCTCCTCGGTGACCTCACCGGAGAAGCTGTTGGCGGTACGGGCTTCGGCAAAAATGGCGTCGACTGCTGCGGCGTCAATGACTGCTTCTTCGTGGGCAATCGTCATTTGTGAACCTTTCGCTGGGCCCTGACCCTGGGCTGGCCGGGCACTTCTGCTTTCCATGGTTGCAACTTCAACTTCCGCTGTCCTCTTCCCATGACGGCCCGTGACGTTGGGCACAGCGGGAAAATGGGTAGCATCGTTTTTACGAGCCGGCGCCCGTTGTGGGTTGGCGTCTCAACTGTGGGAATGACGACACCAGAAGGGGCCTGATGCCTACCTTTCCCCTGGCGGCCCCTCGACGGGCCCTGGCAGTGCTTGTCCTGCTGCTTCTGGCGTTCCTGCTCCCCTCCACGCAAGCTTGGGCCTTGGACCGGCAACCGGCCGACGGCGACGATCCCGGCCAGCGCTACTTCGGAACTTTGCTCGACTGGGACAAGGACTCAGCTGCGGACTACGCCCARCGCCTCGGCGAGCCAGCTGCCCTGTACGGACAGAACGTATCCATGCCCATGGACGAAGGCGGCCTGGATTACCTCAGGGGTTACTTCTCCCAGGTAGCCGGCCAAGGCTCCCACGCGCTGCTCACCGTACGTCCCGGAATTTCCCTCCGGGACGTCAGCGACGACGCCGCGGCCACTTTTGCGCGTCAAATCACGACGGCGGCTGCCGGCTTCAGGGGCAAGGTCTTCGTCCGCTTCGCACCGGAAATGAACGCCCCATGGGTGGCTTGGGGCCAGGAACCCGAAGCATACCGGGCAGCATTTGGCCGGGTTGCTGCCGCGCTCAAGAGCAGCCTGCCAGATCCCGTGATGGTGTGGTCGCCGACAGCGGAGAAGGACTACCCGTTCCAGACGGCCACGTCCACGCCACCCAAAGGCGTCCCCTTGGCCTCGCTGGACACCAACGCTAACGGCGTCTGGGACCTCGACGACTCCGCGTTTGACCCCTATTACCCGGGCGATGACGTTGTGGACTGGATAGGCCTGTCCATTTATCACGACACCACCGGTGCAGGCTCCGCCCAGAACACCCTCCCTGCGGCCGACGAGTTCAACGATTCCCTGCACGCGTCCAGTGGTGGCACCGGAACGGACAATTTTTATGGCACCTATGCACAAGCCCGGAACAAGCCGCTGCTGATCGAAACCGGGGCTTTCTACTCGCCAGGAGCCGGCGGCGCCGCAGAGATTGACGTCAAGCAGACGTGGTGGCACCAGGTCTTCGCGTCGGTGGCCCAGCCCGAGAATGGGTCCGTCCGGGCAGTGGTCTGGAACGAAACCACCGATGCTCGCGATCAGAGCAAGGTGTCCATTGACTGGCGCGCCACCGCCCAACCGTTGCTGGCCGCTCCGTTCCGAACCTCTTTGGACACCTCTGGCCTAAGGGTCGGTCCTGTCACCGAGAAGGGGCTGAAGGACGTTCCGGGTCTTGAGATCCCGCAAACGAAGTCCGGCAGTGTGATCCGTGGATGGGCTGCATGGGCTACAGCCGGAACGGTCCTCGTGGCCGTCTCGGCACTCTGGTTTCTGTCATCGCGGGCGGCCCCCAACAAGTGGTCGTACACGGGTTCAGGCAGGCGGGATGCCAGGATCGACATGCTCCGCGGACTGGCGATCGTCTTCGTGGTGGTCAACCACGTGGGCATCAACTCGGTTTTCCAACTGCTGAGCCAGGAGACCATCGGAGTGGTCTCCGGGGCGGAACTCTTTGTCATGCTCTCCGGGGTGGTGCTCGGCATGGTCTACGGGCCGCGCATCTCCACGGAGCTGGGGGACGTGGTTGACGGGACAACCAAGCGGGCGTGGAAGCTCTACTTCACCGCCCTGGCCGTGGTCCTGATTGTCTACGGTCTGAGCCTGCTCCCCTTCATTAACGCCGCTGCCGTCACCACCTTCACCGATCAAGGCACAGGCGCAGCCGGGCATTCAGCCGCCGGAACGACCTATGACCTCTACGCCGGGATGGAAGGTTTGCTGCAGTTTCCGGTCCCGCAAGGCCTGATTCCGGCCCTGCTGTTGTTGCAGGTCGGTCCGTGGCAGTTCAACATCATGGGCCTCTACGTCATCCTGTTGTTGATCAGCCCTTTGATCCTGGTGGCACTGTCCCGCGGACTCACCTGGCTGGTGCTTACGGTCAGTCTGGCGCTCTACATCGGTGGATCCGTGTTCCGGTTCCGGTTGCTTCCCTCGCAGTTCGAGGACTCCTTTCCCCTGCTTGTGTGGCAGTTGCTGTTCGTCCTCGGCATGACTGCGGGGTTCCACCGCCAACGAATCATCGACTGGTTCGCCCATCCCCGTCAGCGGATTCTTCTGGGCGTGTGCGTTTTCCTGGCCGCAGCCTGCGCGCTTTTCTCGTGGAGCGGACCCTATCTGACAAACCAGTTGGATGTGCGCCTTGCCCTCATCCCGGAGACCACGTTCAGGTACCTCTACGACACCTTCTTCGGCCGCACTTATCTGGGCCCGGGCCGTGTTGTGAATGTCCTCGTCATTACCATCGCCCTTTATGCCCTCCTGAGTGCGTTCTGGAAGCCGCTCTCACGCGCTGTTGGCTGGTTCTTCATACCTCTTGGCCAAGCCACCCTGTACGTGTTCATCATGCACGTGTTCTTCATCGTGGCTATCGCCAACATCCCGGCGCTGCGGGACGGCAACCTCTGGCTGAACTCGGCCGTGTACGCAGCTTTACTCGCCATTCTGTGGGTCATGGTGAAAACGAAGTTCCTCTTCAAGCTGGTTCCACGGTAAGCAGCTTTAGCGGGGCGGGGCGGGTACTTTGGCGGTAATGTTGCACCGAATCCCAATACTCTTCTGAGGAAGGCTCCGCCATGAGCATGCTCGGCACCAAATGGAAGCTCCACGGTAATGGCAAGTCCATCCGCCCCGGTCACGTGGTGGCACCCGATGAGCGGCTCGCCTGGCCCCTGACCATCGGCATCGGCATGCAGCATGTAGTTGCGATGTTCGGGGCGACTTTCCTGGTCCCGATCATCACGGGCATGCCGCCGGCCACCACGCTGTTCTTTTCCGGTATCGGAACACTGCTGTTCCTGGTGATCACCAAGGGGCGAGTGCCCAGCTACCTGGGATCGAGCTTCGCGTTCATCGCCCCGATCATGGCGTCCCAGCAGCAGTACGGCGTTGGTGGCGCCTTGGGCGGCGTGGTGCTTGCCGGCGTCGTACTGGCGCTTATTGGTGCGGTGGTCCAGAAGTTCGGCGCCGAATGGATCAACCGGCTCATGCCGCCGATCGTCACCGGCGCCATTGTGGCGCTGATCGGCCTGAACCTGGCTCCGGCGGCGAAGGCGAACTTCGACCTGGCGCCCGTTACCGCGCTCATCACGCTGGTGACGATCATCCTGGTTTCTGTACTGTTCCGAGGCATCCTTGGGCGCCTGAGCATTCTGGTGGGCGTCGTTGTCGGTTACCTCGTGGCGATGATGCGCGGCGAGGTCAGCTACGAAAAGATGGATGCCGCAGCCTGGGTTGGCTTGCCGTTTTTCCAGACGCCCGAATTCCACATCGGCGTAGTGGGTCTGTTTGTGCCGGTGGTGCTGGTGCTGGTGGCTGAGAACGTGGGGCACGTGAAGTCGGTAGCCGCCATGACGGGCCAGAACCTCGACGGCGTCTCCGGCCGCGCGCTGATGGCCGACGGCGCCGCTACGGTACTTGCCGGGTTCGGCGGCGGTTCCGGTACCACGACGTACGCGGAGAACATCGGCGTCATGGCGGCCACCAAGGTCTATTCGACGGCGGCCTACTGGGTGGCCGGCGTCTTCGCCATCCTGCTGAGCTTCTCCCCGAAATTCGGCGAACTGATCGCGACCGTGCCCCCTGGTGTCCTGGGCGGTGCTGCGACCATGCTCTACGGCATGATCGGCGTGCTTGGCGTGAAGATCTGGGTTCAGAACAAGGTCAACTTCTCCAACCCGATCAACCTCACCACCGCTGCTGTGGCCTTGATCATCGGCATCGCGGACTACACCTGGACCATCGGTGAGCTGAAGTTCACGGGCATTGCCCTTGGCTCCGCTGCTGCGCTGGTGATCTACCACGGCATGAAGGGACTGGCTCGCTGGCGCGGGACCGTCGCTGAGCCGGAAACCGAGACGGCGGGGCTGCCGCCAGCGGTGAAGTCGGCGATGAACGCTGCGGCCAAGCGGGGCGGGAAGAAAGGGAAGTAGGCGGTAGCAAGCGAGGCGCCGCATGCGACCCATTACCGACGCTGAGCGGAAAGTGCTCGACCTGTTTCTTTCCGTCGAATTCGACGGCGTCGGTGCCTTCCGGAAGCAAGCGATGCACATTCTTGGAGTCGAGCCGGACTGCATTTGCGGTTGCCCTTCAATCAAGTTCCATGTCGACCGGGCGAAAGCGCCCGCCGCTCCGGAATTTTGCCTGATGCCTACAGAGGTCGAAGAACTTGCTCGGCCCGCCGGTGTCCCATCGTCGGTGCTATGTTTCGTCGACAAAGAGGGCTATCTTGCAAGCCTGGAATGCGTGTACTACGACGGTATTGTCACGGAATGGCCTGACACCGACCGTTGTGCAGTCATCCTCCGGGACACCGGTCGGAAAATGACTTCAGTATTACTACCGAGTGGGGCCCTCGTGCGCCCCGATGATGAGGAAGATCCTTGGGCATCTTTTGGGGAGGCCGGCTTGGGATTCACAGCAACGACCCGCAAGGGCTGGACTGAGACATATAGCGCCAGCGGGGAGTTGGTCTCGCGGGTTAGGTCGACGTAGGGCTGTCATTATCTGATTTCTGCGTGTTGACGGGGAGAACGCTCAAACCTCTAGGCTGAGGCCATGCAAGAAGACCCATCAGGAAGGGCACGCGTGGCGAAGCCTCGGGCGCAGATTACGGTCCGGACCTACCTCATCTGCCTCGCGGCGCTTGTAGCCTTGTCCTTCGGCGCTCCCGCAGTGGAGAAGCTTTTGCGGCCCAAATCTGAAAGGGTCTGCACCACCGAGAACGTGGTCATTTCCCATGAGAACCGAAGCCGCACCTCCTATAAGCTCGACACCTCGTGCGGGCAACTCGTGGTGGACGACTCGATCGCCGAGGAAGCCGACCGGACCATCAAGAAACAAACGACGTACCGCATGGTCATCGCTTCAGGCCTCCTGGGTGAGTACCTGGTTGAGTTACCCGTGGAACTTCAACCCTGACTGCCCTGACAAATGAGATGGCCTATGACGCAACGACACCCGAGCACGACGCAAAGCGCTGATCCAGAAAACGTTCACGTCTCCGTAGTCCGGGAAACGATCATTCCCGTTCTACTGAACGGCTTGGTCGGCATCATCGTGGTGGCAGGGCTTTGGATCACCGTGGTTCCGCCGGAATCACCGGGCAGGCTGGTCCAACTGGCTTTGGGGGGCCTTGTTGTCCTGGGACTCTGCCTTCGGTCAAGGTTTCCTTGGCTAGCTGCCGCTTGGACCGGCGTTGTGACGGCCGTTGGCTGGAGCTTGGGAATGACCGAGGATCCTTTCCTGGTGACAGGGCTCTGCCTGTACGTTGCCGCGGAACGATTCGGGACACGCCTCTTTCCTGCATGGCTGATCGTGCTGGAAATTCTTCTGTTTGCGTCCTTGCTTCTGGTCTCTGCGGAGGGCGCCGAAGCGAGCATCCGGGGCATCATCCTGGGCGCCGTCATCATCGGGGCCGCATGGGTCTTGGGAATTCGCACCCAACGCATGCGTTGCGAAACCGAGCGCAATGCCCGGGCCCAGGAACGGCTTCGCCTCGCACGGGATATCCACGACGTACTGTCCCACACCCTGGGAGGGATTGGGGTGCGGGCGGGCGTCGTGGCCCATGTAAAGTCGTCCACCCCCGACGATCTGCGATCTGCACTGCAGGGCATCGAGTCCGACGCCCGTGATGCGTTGGGCCAACTTCAGGTCTTGATGCGACAGGAACGCAGCGAAACGGCTGATGACGCTCCGCCGGGAAGCCTTCCGGAACTGGTGCGGGAGCTGTCGCAGCCGGCCATACGGGCCGGTATATCTGTGGTGATCGACGCCGACGAAAGTGCCCACGATCTTCCGGCCGCGCAGCGAACCACCGCGTATCGAATCATTCAGGAAGCCCTGACGAACGTGATCCGGCATTCCGGAGCAGGAACCTGCCGGATCACCATCAGGACTGAGGGCGACGACCTGCGGATCAGCGTCCTCGACGACGGCCCGGGGGCGGCTTTGGCTTCCAAGAACGGTCACGGACTCACAGGCATGCGTGAACGGGCTCAGTTATTGGGCGGGACCTTCGAAGCAGGACGGGAGACCAATGGATACCGTGTGGCTGTTTCACTGCCGGGAACTGCAGGGAGGGCGCACAGCCGATGAATGAAATCAGTGTGCTCATCGCAGACGACGATGCTCACATCAGGACGTCACTGCGCCTCTTGATCGACGACGAGCCGGACATGACGGTGTCCGCCGTGGCTGTGGACGGCGCGGAGGCCGTGGAGTCCATCTTGGAGCATCAACCGGATGTGGCCCTCATGGATGTTCGAATGCCACGGATGACAGGCCTTGAAGCTGCAGGCGTTCTGGCCTCCCGGAAATCCAGCACCCGGTTGGTCATGCTGACCACCTTCGATATGGACGATTACGTGTACCAAGCTCTCCGACAGGGCGCCTCCGGCTTTCTCCTCAAGAATGCGCCGCTGCCGGACATCCTCAAGGCAATCCGGACCGCACATGAAGGTAACGCCCTCCTCGCCCCGGAGATCACCCGCCGCCTCATAGACCGCTTCACCCAGAGCCCGGGCGCACACGACCGCATCAGCGAACTGACAGTCCGCGAACGCGAAACCTTGACCCTCATCGGACAAGGCGCCTCCAACAACGAAATAGCGGCTGCCCTGTTTCTCACGCGAACCACGGTGCGGACCTATGTGAGTAGAATCCTGACGAAACTGGACGCGCGGGACAGAGCCCAACTTGTTGTCATCGCCTACGAAGGCGGCCTGGTGCGTCCTACGCCCATCTAAAGCCTTCCCAAGAGCGTGCCACGACTGTCAACACCTGCAGACAGACAAGCGATGCCGGCCCGGATTGACTTGAGTCATGCCAGCATCTTCCACAGCGACCCTCGACGTGCGGCCGGGGTTACGAACCACCATGGCCCGCGCCGTCAGGGCCGAGACCACCAAACTCCTGACGCTGCGTCTTTGCCTCAACACCATGGCGGGAACGGTGCTGCTCACGGTGCTTCTTTCCTGGATACTGACAAACCTGATCGACGCTGCCCATAAGGCAGGGAGGCCGGAGGAGGCAGCTGGCCTTGAGGGAGGTACGGCCTTTCTGGTCATCCTTCACTATGGACAAATAGGGGTCATCCTTCTTGCTGCGTGGTCGATGCACCAGGAGTCGGACAGCGGCTCGCTTCGTAGCACCTTGATCAGCCTCCCGCAGCGCAGTGCCGTGTTGGCGGCCAAAGCGATCGTGATTGTCGTTGCCGTTTTCGTCACGGCTGTCCTGAGCGTATTTGGGTCGGCAGTTATTCGTTGCGCGGTCATCGACTGCACCGCCGAGGGCAGCCGGATAGCAGCAACTCCACAAGCGGCATCAGGAATCCTATGGGGCGTGGTCCTTTACTGGATACTCATCGCCCTGTTCACCTACGCCTTGTCGGTGGTCCTTCGCAGCGGATTGGCGGCCATGGGCACGGTCTTGGCGATGGCCCTCATTGTCTCCACCTATATGGTGAACATCACCTCCCTGGCCAAGTTCCTGCCGGATCAGGCGGGCGCCCAGCTCTACCAACTGCCACCTTCCGCGCCGGGCGATTTGGGACCTGCGACGGGCGGATTGGTCCTCGTGGTGTGGGTGGTCGCAGCGTTGGTCGCTGCTCTTGTTCTGTTCCGCCGCCAACCAGTTCGCCGCTAAGTGACATCGACTACCGAGGAGATCAGACAGTGATCGAGATTAAGAATTTGAGCAAGAAATACGGGCAGTCGGACGGAATTATCGACGTCTCACTGACGGCCGAGCCCGGGAAAGTCACCGCTTTTCTCGGCCCGAACGGGGCTGGCAAGTCGACCACTTTCCGTCTGCTTCTCGGCCTCGACCGGGCGGACAGCGGGTCCGCGCTCATCGAAGGAAAGCCTTACCGGGACCTCATCGCCCCCCTCTGGACCGTTGGAGCTCAGTTCGATGGCTCAGGAGCCCACAAGGGTCGCACAGCCAAGGCCCATCTCACTTGGCTGGCTCAGTCCAATGGCATCCCGCATTCGAGGATCGGTGAAGTCCTCGAGCTCGTCGGACTTTCGGACGCCGCCCGGAAACGCGTGGGAGCGTACTCACTGGGGATGGGTCAACGGCTGGGGATCGCCGCGGCCCTCCTCCGCGATCCACGCATTATTGTTCTCGATGAGCCGACCAACGGCTTGGATCCCGAAGGTATCCGCTGGATCCGGGGGCTTCTGAGAACCCTCGCGGCCAACGGCAAGACTGTCCTTATCTCCAGCCATCTCATTAACGAGGTCCAGCACGTAGCTGACCATATCGTCGTCATTTCCGGTGGCCGCATCGTCCAGTCTGGAAACGTCGTTGATCTGGTAGCCGGTCACCATGACCTGGAAGCCGCCTACTTTGACTGGACCGGCAACGCAGCTAAGGGAAGCGCCGCATGACTGCACTCGTCGACACTGCCCGAACGCCCAGTCTGTTCCGCGCCGAACTCACCAAGCTCGTCACGTTAAGGTCCGTGTGGATCACTGCCGCCCTGACGTGGCTCATCGTCGTCCTCGTCGGGTGGTCCCAGGCGGGTCCGGTGGGGGAAGCGCTCCGAACGAATGACCCCGGCCTGGCCCCAGGGGCGAGTCCGGAGACGGTGGGCTTTGACTGGGTTGCGCTGGGACTGATTGGAATCATCGTTATCGGCGTCATTTCCGCATCGAGTGAGTACGTGTCGGGCCAACTGCGGACAAGCCTGGTGGCCGCGCCGAACCGCGAGCGCCTCTACGTGGCAAAATGCACTGCGTTGACCGTGTTTGTCACGCTGCTGGGTCTGGTGACCATCCCGCTGCTGAGCCTGCTGTCCCAATCCGGTCTCGGCGAACTTTCCGTCGTCAACGGAACCGTTCCGGCAAGCCTTAGTCTCCGCTGGGTTGGTGCCATCGCTTTCTGGGATGCCATAGCCCTCATTGGGTTCGCGCTGGGCATCTTGCTCAAGCAGACGCTGATACCGCTGTTTGCGCTGATTGTAGTGTCGCAACTGTCATTGATGTTGCTCTTGCTGACTCCGGCTTTTGCCTACCTACCCACAGTGGCCGGGGTCCTGCTGTTTGATCCCGGCTTGGTGACGGGGTCATACCCGGCCGCGGACCTGGGTGCTCTCACCGCTGCGATAGTTACCTTCACCTGGACAGCCGGCCTCGTGGGTTTTGCAGGGTTCAAGTTCAGCACGCGGGACGCCCGCGGATAGCTGAACCACGACGGCGGTCCTCACCTCAGACTGAGGCGGGGACCGCCGTCGGGCTTGGCTTAGCGACGTACGAGTCCGGTTTTCGCTGCGACTGAATATGTCCGGTTAGGCGTATGTTCACCAACCCCATCGAAATAGTCAGCTTGCTTACTAAAGCATCCTTCCCTAGGCTGGTTCAGGTCAGACAAACAACTCTCGCAGCACCGGCACATGCCCAAAAAGCAGCCGAACAAGAGGAGGAACAATGTCAGAACACAACATCGCAGGCAAGAAGGTCGCATTCCTTTTGACGGACGGCGTGGAGCAGGTGGAACTCACCAGCCCGTGGCAGGCCATCAAGGACGCCGGAGGCGAGCCCACCCTGGTAGCCCTCGACAAAGGCAAGCTCCAGGGTTTCAACGGCGTGGACAAGGGCGACACGTTCGACGTCGATCTCGCAGTTGCGGACGCCAACGCCTCGGACTTCGACGCCCTGGTTCTCCCGGGCGGCGTCGTCAACGCGGACAACCTCCGCGTGGACAAGGACGCCCAGAACTTCACGCGCTCCTTCTTCGAGCAGCACAAGCCAGTCGCTTCGATCTGCCACGGACCGTGGATCCTCATCGAAGCCGGAGTGATCAAGGGCCGCAACGTCACCTCGTACCACACGCTCCAGACGGACCTGAAGAACGCTGGCGCCAACTGGAGCGATGAAGAAGTGGTGTGCGACCAGGGACTGGTCACCAGCCGCAACCCGGACGACCTCCCCGCCTTCAATGCCAAGGTTGTTGAAGAGATCTCGGAAGGCCAGCACGCCGGCCAGACGGCTTAGCGGCCACCAGCGTCCTTAAGGCGAGTGCCGCCGTCGTACTTTCACAAGAAGTACGACGGCGGCACTTGCGTTTAACTGCCAGGCAGGCCTCGTTCGCCCGGGCACTTGAGTGATTTGTAAAATATATAGACTGGTCTATTATTTCTTTATGCCATCCAAAGGAACCCTGACAAGAGAACGGCTCACAGAGCCCCTGCTCCAGCCCGTCCAGACCAGCGGTGTTGACGCCGAAGACGCGCGGCCGCCGGTGGCCGTTCTTGTGCCATCGGCGGAGACTGCGACCATAGCCTCTCGCGCCACGCAGAGCACCCAACCCCTTGCTGCGGCCGCTGGTGCGGTAGTGGAGCTTGTCAACCAGCGTTGCCAGACCGCCGGGAGGACCCGATGACACCCCGCGCAGACTCCCGCAACGCCCTGGTCTTCGGGGCCTCGGGAATGGTCGGCCGGCACCTCGTCCTGACCCTTGCAAAGGCTGGCGCGAACGTGACAGCGGCAGTCCGGACCGCCGAGTCCGGAGCGCGTGTGGAGCGATGGGTCAGGGAGCATGGCCTGGAACGTAGCATCAGGACGACGATCGTCGACTTCGATGCTCCCGGGATCGTCGCGGGTGGACCATCGACATTGCCGTTCATCACCGAGATCCACAACTGCGCCGGGACCTACCGATTCGGGATGACCGCCCAGGAGGCACGCAGCGCAAATGTTGGCATCGTCGAGAAACTGATCGACTTCGCAAAGGACCTCCCCAACCTGCAGCGCGTCGTCCACGTGTCGGGCTACCGGGTGGGCGGACAGGACCCCGCCACTGTCCCATGGTCAGATGACCACCGCATCGCGGTCTACAAGGAACTTGGCGCCTACGAGGCTTCGAAAGTGGAATCCGACGCCATCTTCCAAGCACGTGCCTTGGAGCACGGAGTCCCCTGGACGATCGTCAATCCGTCCAGCCTGATCGGCGACAGCGTGACCGGGGAGTCCGACCAGCTCATCGGCCTGGCTACCACCATCGCGCAAGTCTGGGAGGGAGCCGTAGCCGCACTGCCCGGAAACGGATCGACGTTCCTCCCGGTCGTCACGGTCGACTACTTGGCTGCCTTCATGACCGCAGCAGCGGTCGATCCCACTGCTGCGGGCAAGGCTTATTGGGTTCTCGACGACGCTACCCCGCCGCTGGCTGACCTGCTCACCCACGTCGGGCGGCACCTCGGAGTCAAGGTTCCGCGGGTACGGATGCCGGTCGGCGTCATCAAGCGACTCCCGCAGCGGATCACCAGGGCGGATCCCGAGACACTTTCCTTCATGTCCGCCGACCGCTATCCGACAGAGTCAGCCATCGAGTTCGCAGACAGACACGGGATACGGATGCCGGACGTACTGGTGTCCCTGGAACGGTGGGCCGACTACTTGGCCGCACACCGGTTTGGCGACGCCTTGGCTGACGGCCGCCGATTCGTCGATGCCGGCGGTGTAAGGACATTCGAACTCGGAGTAGCCGGATCCACCCGGGTGGTCCTTCCCGGCTTGCCGGTCAACGCAGACACATGGGCCGGCGTCGCTTCGGGTGTCGGCGCGCGCGTCGTCGACCTTCCCGGACTCGGCCTCAGCGGAGGAACAGGCATTCAGGACTGGGAGCAGTGGCTTCCCGATGTGCTGGGCGGTGAACCTGCTGACCTCATCGGCCATTCCATCGGCGCGGCTGCGGCAGTGGTCGCGGCGGACCGGTTCCCGGAGCGGGTCAAGTCCCTGACACTGGTCGCACCGTTCTTCCTCCAAACCCCAACGGGCGTCCCAGCCGGGCTTCGGCCGCTCGTATCCACCTACCTGCGACACACCAGTCCGGCGCGGCTGTCACGCCAACTGACCGGATCAGAAGCGAACGCGGCTGCTCTCCAGTCCAGCCTCAGTGACATCAAACGAAGCAGCGCCAAGAAGGTTGCCAAGCAACTCGCCCTTGCAGGATCGAAACAGTGGCGTAGCGAACTCCAGGAGGCCCTGGGGCGATTCACCGGCCCGGTCCGCATCATTACGGGAAGCGAGGACCCAATCGCCCCGGGCATGGTTGGGCAGCTCGAATCACTTCCGAACGTTGAGCTCGTCTCGATGCCGGGCGCAGGGCACCATCCGCAGCTGACTCATATAGATCCACTCGTCACACTCATCACGCAATCCGTCGGGTGAACAGGGCGCCCGGGTCCAGCTGTTGAGAAATACACATGCCGATTGAGATCCACCAACGAGCTCTGACCTGGAGGGTAGCCAGAGGTTCAAACTGGCTACATATTTCAAAGCCAGTTCAGGGGATGCTGGAGTGATGTTGTCTTGCGTGAACTGGCCATCAACGGACGAGTGTGGGCCTCCGGACTGGACCCGCAACCGAACAGCCACTAACTCTCAAACGGGCGAGTAAACGAACACCGCAACCCAAACGCCGGATGTCAACCGCCAAAGCCACAACAAAATGGAGCACCGTCGGTCCACAGGCTGGTGGCACTTAGGAACCGAAGGACGCTGTCCCACTTCCTTGGAAGTGGAACAGCCAAGAGTGGGACGCTGCCCAGCAGCTGATGGGGTCAGTTAGTGCAGAGAAGTTTGGAGCCGATCTTCGCATCCTTGGCCCAGGACGGGACCAGGCCGCACTTTGCGATCAACAGCCGCCGGTCAAGGGCTCCCTCGTCCAGTCGTTCGGCCACGATTGGCACAATCTGGGTCGGGGCGACGTTCCAGCTCGGCCCAGGAGGGTTGCCTTCAACCTCCTTGGCCTCGAAATGGCTCAGAAGATCGCTCGTTGCTTTGGACATCACGTATCTGCCGCAAATGAGCCCATTCTGCCCACAAAACCTTCAAAGCGTGGCCAGCCGCGGGCCGGCGCCCGGGTACTTCTTGAGGACCTCGCGCAGCTCCCCCTCCCATGACGGAGCTCGCGGTCGCTGTCCTGAGGTGTGGTGTCCCGCGTTGGTACCCATACTCAATCATTACCTCGCTGATTCTTCTCTTGCCGTGGCGCTCATTCGAGCGGCTTTTCCCAATCCGCGAGGTCACGCAGGGATCCAATCACTTGGTAGAGCGCTAGTCTGGCAGCCTCCGTTTTCAGGAATGGGGTCAAGGGAGGTGGCCAATTGAGAGGCTTGTTGTCCGCTGGCCAGATCAGCTTTGCGGGAGTGGCATCGACTCCTCGTTGTGCGTCAAGCCAGATATAGCGGTTATCGGCATTCCAGGGAAGATCTGGTTTGAAGTACTGCTGGATGAAATAGATGCCCTCTATTCCAAGGAAAGAACTCGCTGTGTTGTTTGGTTGGGCCAGTGCCGCTTGGGGGTCCGTGCCTGCGTCCAAGACCAAACGATGGGGTTGGTGCCAGATTGAAACGGTGGACCATGGGGAGTTTGTAATCCCCATATAGATGCGTGCGGACGAAGGTGGCCGGCGGGTCTTCATGAAGGAAGTGAAATCTTCGTCCACGAAGACCCTGTCCTCGACAGGAAGGTACTGGTCATACATAAGAAGGCACTTATATACCCACGCCGCCAGATAAAGCTTTCCTTCAGGGGACACCAAGTGCGGCATGGGAGGTGTCTTCTTGGCCATCTTTCTTAGGATCGGTTTGACTGAAGTCTCCAGTCTCGACATCCAGCCGTTGTTGCAAGCAGCGCAGACGCTCTTTACTTTTACCTCGTGGACGTTCGGCGTCCTCGTACCCCGAGCTTCATCGACCTTGACATAGGTTCCTTGAGAGTTCTTCCTCACGACCGTCTGACGGAAAGGAGCCTGGTAGGAGCCCTTGCGTTGGATGAAGGCCTGAGGAGCGGCAAATTGCCGTAACCACTGGGGAAAGACGTGTTCCACCGTCAAAGGAAACCCACCGCAGAAGACACATGTTCTCATGAGCGCAAAGGCTATCCCGTTTTGTCTGGCTTGGGAGCCACCCTCGTTGAGCGGCACTCATTGATGCGTGCAAAGGACGCTTGTGCGCACTTTGGGACGTTCGTCGGCAACGACCTCACCGTTACTAAGTTGGCAAGCATCGGTCCGGCGGTTCCATCGGCGTTCAGGTGCCATGGTTTTATTTGCACATGAGCAATTCGGACCTGATCGCACTAGTCGCTGGTGTCGTGACACTCGTTGGGGCAGTAATTACGGCACTGCAGTACAGGCGCAGCAACCCCAAATCACGGATATCCGCAGACGTCAGGGCCGCCCCAATAGTAAACAAGCTCGGGCAAGGCAGCGGTTGGGACAAGCTCGTGGTCCAACACTCCGGCAACGTTGTGCAGAACCCCTACGTGCTGATTGTCACTCTTGAATCAACTGGACGAGCGGATATCCAGAGCAGCAGATTTGATGCCGGAAAACCACTCATCCTCGAATGTGGCGCGCCTATTATCGCTCTGCTGAGTGACGATCCTGAAGCCGATCTGGGTAGAGTAAACCCGGCTGGGTTGTTCCGGGCCGAAGGCGATAACGTCCTTTTCGGTCCTGCTCTGTTAAAGAAAGGCCGCCCCGCCCAAACAACGGTGCTGCTCGACGGACGACCTAAGTGGGCGTGGAATGACCGGAACCTCATTGACGTCAAGATCCAGCCTGGCCGAGGTCGAGACGCCGTGGGCTTTCTCCGAGGACATTTCTCATTAGGCACCATTGCAGCAATAGCCACCGTAGGTGCCCTACTTGTGGCTGTGGCGACATTTGCCCTGCAGTTCTTCGGACCTCAGCTTGGGATCGGGAGTCGTTCGGTTCCCCCACCCGTACAAACCCGTTTGGACGGCACCTACCCACAAGCTGGTTGCTCCGTAGATGCCATAACGCTGAAGAGTATCCCCATTGCCAGGGCCTCAGAGCCTTCCCCGTTCGCGTTAGTGACCGTACTGCACTCTCCTGGATGCGAAACGAGCTGGGTCCACGTCAGCAACCAACTCAGCGGAACAACGGTCACGAAGTACATCGAACGAGGCCCTGCTGAGGGCCTCCCTTCAGTTAGCTTCACATCGCCGGATATCACTGGAGATGTGCAAGCAACACCCGAGGCAAAGAACTCCTTCACACCCCAGGTGTACGCACCCGGCTGCGTCCTTGTACGAGTGGAGTTCACGGACGCAACCGGTATTCGTCTGGGTGAGGTGCCTCTGCAGCCTGTGTGTTGATGCTGGAGTAGGCGACAAGAGCAACGTGTCCCACTTCCTTGGATACGGAACGCGGCAGCTGGGACTCCGTTGACGTAAAAGAGAGACGCTGTCGGGTTCACCGACCTGGTAGGCCGCTTAGGCGGGAGCTGGAGCCACTCGGTCGTCCTGCATGGGATCAGGAGGAAGCGGAGCTGGCAGCACCGGGGCGTTGATGAGGGAACGGTCGTAAACGACCAAGGCGTTGTTCTCGATGATCTGTTGCTTCGAGGTCACAAGACCTGTCCGTTTGTCCCGGGTCAGCCTCATCACCCGGTTATGGCGGTAAACCTTATTCCCGGACTCGTAGAAGTAGGCGTCCTCTTCACGGATGTGGAATTTCACATCCGGGACGTGCTCGGCGCGAAGTTCACCACACAGGTATTCGTCGTTGGTACTTACCAGGAATTGGAAAGCCTGGTCCGTGTCATTGCGAACCCGGTAGTCCAAGTAGTTGTAGATGATCGAAGTGCCCGAACCAAACGGGATCTGACGATTGAAGTCCGGAAACAAGTCCAGGTCCCCGTGGTGGTGATGCTCCACCACAGTCAGCTCGCTGTGCAAGACCATCCAATGCAGAAGGTTCGTGAATTGACACAGGCCGCCACCAATTCCGGAATCGGCTCGGCCATGGTTGATGACCAGGCCCTCGCGGTATCCCTTGGCTTCAGTGCAACTCCCTACCAGCTTCCAGAACGAAAAGGTCTCGCCGGGACGAATGACGACAGAGTTCACCAGAGGCGCGGCGATCCCCAGACTTACCGCCTTATTTTCCTGGAGGTGCAAGTCCACGTTGCCCAGCTTGCGGCGGATCAGTGAGTTGTGACGGTAGACAACCGCAGGAAGGACCTCTTCCGGCTGGCGCCGCGCAAAGACTGTGGGAGAGAACAGGTCGCGCAATTTGCGGTTCAGGATCATGCGCTGCACAGAAATGCGGTATGTGATCGGCGAAAGTTCGCAGAAGAGTTTTCGTGCCATGGTTCCCCCGGTAAAAACGCCCACCCAGGGCAAGCCAAACCGGAACGCCCGGCGTCAAGGCTATCTTTCCAGACGCTTGAAGAAATCGAGTAATCGGTGAAACGGTCCGTCCTGAGCCAGTGGAACATGGGCCATCCAACCAACGCCTGAGGTTCATGCGATACCAGATGCCGGCGCAGGTGCCTTAGGTGCCGACCGGGATCGTCCCAGTTCCTTAGAAGTGGGACACCAGCAATGGAACACTCCCCCACCCATCCGAATCTGTCGTTTTCAGAAGCCGACTGCACAAAATCCCGCTGAATTTTGGGGTTTGTGCAGACGGGTTGCGATCAGTGACTGGCCGGTACTCCTGTGCACAAGTGCCCGTTTGTTCAGCACTCCTGTTCACAATCCGCGCCATTGATTTGTCTCGGAACGTTAGGGATTCGAGGCACCTCGGTTATAAGACATGGAGGGGGTTCAGAGAAGGAGCCGGCGCCCGCGGGCGGGATCGCTTATCGGATCAGCTGGTCACTTGTAGGACTAGAACACGATCGAGTCGAAGACGGCGCGTGCCTCTCTCATCAACTCCGGATTGATTGATTCGTCGATACGGCCCACCGCGACGACAGCCCGCTTGCCGTTCAGGTCGACCACCCGGTAGGTTTCGCGTTCGCCCCGGGTGGAGTACCAGCGTGAGCAGGCTTGTGTATGTCTTGAGTAAATGCATAATTCACCGCCGTCGCAGGCGTTCATGTCCACGTTGGCCTCGACGAAGTGGTCGAACTCGAAGCCTGAGTAGTTGCCCACCGTGACCTTGACGGGAGGGGTGCTTGCCGTTGACGACTGCGCCGCCATCGCGTCAACGAAGGCCTCGGCCGACGGACCGTCATCGGAAAGGGCGCCCCTCCACTTGCATGCGTCCATCGCCACATAGTTGACAGGCAAAAGAGTTATGTGGACGGCCCATTCAGCTGGATGATCCGGGTCGTCCTTGCCCACACTTCCGCCGTCGAGAGCAAACCAGCCGTCTGGGACGGTGATCTCGAAAGGTTCAGTATGGCCGGCGACGGGGACGAGGTATGTGCCGGCGTCAATGTCTCCACTCTCCGGCAGCGGCGGGAACGGGCGGGGGTCGTTTCCGTCCGGCAGTGGCGGGGCCGTGCGGGCCTCCAAAGTTGGAGAATTGGTGGACGGGAGGGCGACGTTATCGGGCTCATACTCGCACCCGCAAAGACATCCAATCAGGGCGACAATCACCAAGGCCAAGAGATGGCGCAACCGCTGACCGGCCTTTTCGAGGGGTGTCATGGAGCTCATTGATCCACCAGCCACTACAGGGTGCTGTGAGGCCCCGCAGCCGGGTGGCCCCGCGGGCGGCCCGAGATGGAAGGCCGTCGCCTCAAGTCTCCTCCGGCAGAGAACCCGTGACAAGGAAGAACTGCCCGGAGATCAGTTTCGACTCATGCAATCCCCCGAAATGACGAAAGCGCGTCGCTGAAGCAGCGGCGAGGAAACGCCAAATGATTGTGTCAACTTAGATTGGCCCCGGTAGGACGTATATTTTTGGCCCCAGCAGTCTGATGGCGTCGGTTCGCTGCTGCCGGACGTGCAATTGAATCAGTTCTGTTGGGGAACACCTCCACTGTGAGGAGCCCTCTTTAGGTTTGGGTTCCTTCCATGGCGCTGGCTCTACCGGCCATGTGGCCCTACGCATTAGTGGTCGTGGCGTAAACCCTCGTGGAGCTGATCGGGGAACCGGGGGGCGCCTGCCGCAGCCAGCGCGAACCGGGATCTGGCTCCGTCAACTTCCGCGTCGGACGTCGTCAAGAACGACTTTAATGGGGACCGCAAGGCTGACATTCTGGCCCGTGATGGCGCCGGCGACCTGTGGCTTTACCCCGGAAATGGCTCGGCGGGATGGATGCCACGTGTGCAGGTATCCGCCGGCTGGAATAACCAGACTAATAGCCTAGGGATCGGCGACTTCCAAGGCGACGGATTCGTTGACGTAGCCGTCTCCAACCGTGGCGGGATGTGGATAGAGCGCGGTGATGGAAAGGGCGGTTGGCTGAACTCAGCGTGGGCGGGATATGGCTGGTTCTTCGGGTCGGAGGCCATCGGTGTCGGTGATTTCAATAGTGATGGCACAGCTGATGTCGTGGGCCGCGACAGTTCCGGTGTCCTGTGGCTCTACCCCGGCAACGGAACCGGCGGCTGGTTGCCACAGAGCGTGACCGGCGCCGGCTGGAACGCCATGAACTCCCTTGTTGGACCCGGCGACTTCAATGGGGACGGAAAAACGACATCATAGCCCGGGACTCCATCGGCGACTTGTACCTTTACGAGGGCAGCGGTGGATCCGCATGGCCCACATCGAGGAAAGTGGGCAGCGGCTGGAACATCATGACGGAGATCCTATAACTGTCCTAGCCGGACGTGGTGCCCATTTCCGGATCCGAGGCCATGGGATGTAGACGTCCGGTGGAGGATCCATCACCGTACATGTTCTGGCTAACTCGTTGTATGTCGCTGCGTCCAGGCATCGATCCAGTCCGCGATCAAAGTGTTGCCCATGCGACGCGCGTAGTCAGATGCGGTCATGTAAGACTCGCCCGCAAAAATGCCCGGTGAAGCTGCCGAAACGCTACACAGTTTCCTGTCCCATTTTCTTGGAACTGGGACACACTCGGTGGGACACTTCCGAGTCGCGGACTCAGTCGGGGCAGCATGCCGGATGTCGCGTGATGCCGCGCCGACCCCTTGGAGGCATCCTCTAACGTGCATGTTGTGCAGACGGCTTTGGGCACTCATTCAGACACAGTCCAGCAATGATGAAATCCCAGTCCAGCGTCCCCGACACACTGTCGTCCCGCATGTTGTCCCAAAACATCCCCTTCCAACAGCTATAACAAAGACAACTTCCGGGACAGCTGGGTCGCCGACTCACGAGCGAACCCGCACCCGTTCCGGGTACGCAGGGACCCGGCCAAACGGCCTGGCTGGGGATCAAACCCGTGCCAGCTCCCGCCGTCGTAATGTTGCGCAGGTCACACCTGGCACATACGCTGGGGTGCGCTGCAGCGTGGCAGCAAGGATGAAAGGCAGAAAATTGGCCAGCGACAAGCTCTCCGTAGTTGTTCGCGTCGACGTAGACGGCGAACAGATCCAGATCGCAGCAACGGGCCGCGTCACCACCTCGAGCCTTCAGGGGCTTTACCCGGTGGTTCAGCGGACTAAGGGCCTGGGCGGCGGGCTCGGCGTGGAAATGGACCTTTCGGAAGCGACCATCGACGCAGATGCGCTGGACCAACTGAGGATCTACGCTGAACTCCATGAGGTGCCTGTCCGCCTCAACACTGCGCCCGGCAACGTCGGCAATGTGACCGCCCTGCCCTCCCGGAAACTCCAGACAGCAAGCCGGGCAGCCTAAGAGGAGAACGCATGCGAAAAGTAACCGCCGGACTGTTCCACTCCGTGGATGGCGTGGTCCAGGATCCGTTCAAGTTCCAGTTCGACAGCTTCGACGAGGACCTCGGCAAGGGCCTGACCAAGATGATCAACACCGTGGATACCGTGGTGCTGGGCAGGGTCAGCTACCAAGAGTGGGCCGGCTACTGGCCAAACGCCACCCAGGACGATGATTTCGCCGCCTTCATCAATCCTGTCGAAAAATTCGTGGCGTCCCGGACCCTGACCGAACCGCTGGAGTGGCAGAACTCGCATCTGATCAAGGGTTCTTTGGATGACTTCATCACGGGCCTCAAGAACCGCGACGGCGGAGAGATCGCCGTATGCGGCAGCATCTCGGTGGTCCGCCAACTCCTGTTTGCGGGCCTGCTGGACGAGCTGACCCTGATGACGCACCCGGTGGTGGCGGGCAGCGGCCGGCGCCTTTTCGAGGACGGCGATCCCCAAAACCGGCTCGTTCTGGAGGACCAGTACGGCACCAGCAAAGGCAACGTTGTGAGCACCTACAGCCTGCGCAAGGACTAGAGAACGCTCGACGGCGGCAGCCGGCTGCCGTCGTCGACCCGCCTCAGCGCTCACCCCAGCAGCAACGCCGCGCCCAGCTCGCTCCGGAAGTAGAGCACACTGTGGCCGTAGCGCGTGGAAGTCACGAGCCCGGCATTGCGGAGCACCCTGAGATGCTGATTGACCGCGGACGTGGTCACGCCAAAGCGCACTCCAAGCTCGGTGGATGAGGCAGGCGCAGCGAGCGCCGTCAACAGGCTGGTTCGGGCCTCGCCGAGCAGCGCCACCACAGCGGCAGGGCTTCTCACTTGCTCCGCTTCCCACATGGCTCCTTGACCGCGGGCCGGGTACATCAGCATCGGCGGGTCACCGTGGTTCACGGGAGCAGAGGCCCTGCGGGTGAACATGGTGGGTACGAGAGTCAGCCCCAGGCCATCAGTCTTCTCGGTCCGTGACGCAGGGTTCTTCAACCGCACGGAGATGACCCGGCCGTCGAATTCCACGGCACCGGACAAGTCGTTGAGCATTGTGAACAGCCCGCCCTGGGCGAGTTGCCTGCCGCGGTAAACGATGTCTGCTTCCAGGATGGTGCGCATGCGCAGCCAGTGCGGTGCGAAGCACGTTTCCCAAAAGTCCTTGAGGATTTGCACGAGGCGCCGGATCGCCGGGCCAACGGGTCCGGCAAAGACTGCGGGCACTTCGCCATGCACCCGGATCAGGTCGCCGTGGAACTGCTCGGCTGAAATTCCCTCCAATGCCGCGAACTCGTCGTCGATCCTGGTGAGAGGGGAATCAGGCCTGGGATTCAGGAAGTCCGGCGTCCAGAGCCGGTGGTCAACCAGCGCCAGCAGACCATCCAGATCCAGGCGGGAACGGGCTTCCTCCGTGCGGCGCAACCACGGCAGCTGAAGAGGGTACTGGCTGGGATCACGGATGGCCCTCAGAGAGAGCCCCAGTTCACACATGGGCGAGATGCCGAAGCGCACCCCGCCCAGGTCGGCGCCCGACAGTACGTACTTCAACATGAAGCATAACGCTACATCACTACCGGCCATCCTCGGCGGGTGACAGAACTGGGGGGTGACCAAAACTCCGGCAGACACCATTACCCCTCCCCGGCACGGCCTCCGCGCCGCCCTTTCCGAACCCAGCCTTAGGATCCTCGCTTCGGCCATTCTGGTCTCCACGGTGGGTCGCGGCATCTTCCTTACCCTGACGGTTCTGTACTTCAGCCGCTTCGTCGGACTCAGCGCCGTGGAAATCGCCGTCATCCTCTCTGTTTCCAGCGGGGTCGGCGTCGCGACGTCGTACATTGGCGGCCGCCTTGCGGACCACTTATCCGCGCGCCGGCTGCTGGTGGTGATGGTCGCCGTCGAAGGTCTCGCTATCGCAAGCTATACGTTCGCCGGGAACTTCGGCACCGCCGTCGTGATTGCCTGCATTACGGTAGGCGTGGACCGCGCCGCGAACGCCAAGCTCAGCGATCATCGCGCGTGCCTTCGATGGCCCGAACCGCGTCAACGCCCGCGCTGTCCTCCGCACCATCACAAACCTGGGCATCGCGACGGGTGGCATGATCGCCGGATTGGCGTTGCTGGCCGGGACGGCCGACGCGTTCCGCGTGATGATGATCAGTGCCGGCGTCGTCTATGTCCTCAGCGCACTGCACCTCCGCCGCCTTCCCAGCCGCGTCGACGCGCCGCGACACGACCCCGCCAACCCTGCGCCGAAGCGTGGCATCTCCCCCTTCAAGGATCGCCGCTACGTTCTGTTGACGGTGCTGTCCGGTATTTTCGGCATGCAGTTCGGACTCGCTGAGATGGGCGTTCCACTGTGGATTTCACAGGACACCAGCGCGCCGGATGTGCTGATATCGGTGGTCCTGGTCATCAACACTGTGTGCGTCGTCCTGCTGCAGGTGCCGCTCTCCCGCGGCACAGACCATCCTGCCCGTGCCGGGAAGATCGTGCTGACCGGTGGGGTGCTCATGGCCGCGGCTTGCGCGCTCTACGCACTGGCGGGCGGAGTGCCGGTGGTCGCCGCCATCATTCTCCTGTGCGGTGCCGCACTCCTGCACTCGTTGGCGGAAATCCTTTCGCAAGCGGGGGCGTGGGGACTCAGCTTCGAGCTCGCCAATCCGCTCCAGGCCGGCGCTTACCAGGGAATGTTCGGCATGGGATCCGCCCTGGGGGCCATGCTCGCACCTCTCGTGGTGACCGCTACCGTCGTCGAACACGGCACGCTGGGTTGGGCCATCCTGGGAGCGGTCTTTGTTGCCTCGGCGGCGGGCGTAGCGCTGATAGCGCGGAAAGCCACGACGACGGCGGTACTCGCCTAACGGGGCGGGCGCAGGGTCCGCCGCCGCCCACCGGCGGGCTGCGCACTTGGTTCCGGCGGGGGTTCCTCGTCCGAGCATTCCGGACACTGCCCATCAGGAAACTCGCCCACTTGCGGCCAGATCCACCCCTCCAAGCACAGGTCATTCCTGCACGACTCTTGCGCCATTGACTGTCCCCCTAAGCCACGTTCCTTTCTACTAAGGTGCACAAAAGCACTGATTCGTTACGCGAAAATCCGACCCCGGGGCGAGACCGCCGCGAGCAACATCACCACGGAGACGGAGGGATTGAGCCGCCCACCCTGAAACCATGGAAAGGAACGAGTGAAGGGGAATCATGGGGGAATGGGTCTGGCCGGCGTACGTGGGCGTGTTGGGAGGAGTGGCCCTCTTTGGCGTGTTCATGGTGCCGATCGTGGCCGTCCAGTACAGGATGTACGGCCGGTTCACGTGGCGCCGGTTTCTGGGTGCCGCGGGGCTCAGCATCTACGGCGTTGCTCTGGTGGCTTACACGCTGCTACCCCTGCCTGACCCGACCCTGTTGAAATGCGGCCCGGGCGGCAGCACCTTCCAGGCGCTCCCCTTCCAATTCCTGGACGATATCCAACGTGATACCTCGGGCTTGGGGATCACGGGGACACTGACCAGCCGTGCCATGTTGCAAGTTGTATTCAACGTGGTGCTTTTCGTTCCTTGGGGTGTGATCGCGCGCCGCTACTTGTCGTGGAACATTGCCGTCTCTACGCTGACAGGCGCCCTCGCCTCGGGCCTCATCGAAGCGACTCAATTCACTGGTTTGTGGGGCATTTACGACTGTGCCTACCGCCTTGCCGATGTCGACGATCTCATCACCAACACCCTGGGTGCCCTGATCGGTGCCATGATTGCGCCTTTGGTCCTCTGGTTCATGCCGCAACGACGCGACCTCCGCGCAGCCCGTGGCCAGAGCCGCCCCGTCACTGTCCGTCGGCGCTGGCTCGGGATGATCATCGACTACGTGGCGCTAACGTTCCTTGGCTTCGGCTTCGTTGTGATTTACAGGGTGGGGTTGCTCGCGATCGGTGCAGACCTTCCCGGAGCGGACGACGCCGTCTCCCTCGTCCTCATGCATCTCGTTCCCGGGTTCCTGGTGTTCTACCTGCCGGCGCTTGTGGGTTCCGGCGCATCACTCGGCCAGCGCGCCGTGTGGCTGCAACCGCATTGGCCGGCCACCCGCCGTCGGGCGTTGCTCCGGGCCAGCACCACCGGCGGACTCTATGTTGTGTTGTCGTTCCTGACTGCCCTGATACCGGCAACGGCGTTCGGTCCGCTCTCCGGCCTGCTGCTCCTGGCCGCCTTCGTGGCGGTTCCCCTGACAAAATCGCGGGGACTTTCGGGCGTCCTGACGGGTGCGGAGATGGTTGACTCGCGTGAAATCGAACGACGCCGGGTGGCTGGCCCAGCTCCTCGACCCGCCTAGGGGCCGCACGCCACCTCGGCAGCCGGCTGGTGCGCGAGGTGCGTGTGGCCGGCTCGAGGGGGGGTCTGCTTTCGGGCCGGCCACACTGTCCACTTGGGCAAGCGGACGAGCGCACCTCCAGCTCGCCGACAAAAAGCGGCATGGATCGTTGCGCCGTGACCGGCCGAGGAGGGGGTCTCAACACCTCATAGGCCGTGGCTGCTGTTCTACATCCGGAATGCGCTCTGCAACCTGTCACTACTTAGTAGTGGCACCACCTGATGGAACGTGTCATGGTCCAGGTCACTTTCTTTTTATTTTTTTCCGGGTCCGTCTTTCGGGACCGTCCGGCTACTTTTTCCCGGCCTTCAGATCGGAGACAACTTTGGCGATACGTCGCGCGCGGGTCTCAGCAGTCCTGGCGTCTCCGATCGGTTCCACATAACGCCGCTGGGCACTGTAGTTGAGCGTCCGGTAGAAGGCTTTCGCTTCGGGTTCGGCATCCAGGGCTGCAGCGAGATCGTCCGGGACTTCCATTACACGCGGCTGGGTGTCGACTTCCAGGCCGACCTCCACCGTGTCACCGGCAGCAGCGCCGGTAAGCGCGCGGTTCGCCGCGCTCACGCCCACCATGTACTTTCCACCCATCACCGCGATGCTGCTGCGATAGCTTTGGCCGTTGATGGTCACCACCACGGGCGGCTTCTTCCCAGCCCCCAGCGCATCAACGACATCGGCGGGAACCTCTATGCCGGCCTTGTTTCCATCGCCCACGATGGTGGTTGTGAATTGCATGACCCAAGTATGCCGTCAGCCGCCAGTAGACGCACCCGGTCAGTAGTACTAGGTTTCACATAACGCCCGGAACAGCCAACCCAAGGAGCAGGACCATGGACGAGCAGGATCTTCTGGAACGAATCCAGGCATTGGTGGAAGAAGAGCATCATCTGCGCGACTCGGCGGGATCGGAGACCGACGGTGACGACAGCCGCGCGCGTCTCTCCCAGCTGGAAGCCCAGCTGGACCAGTGCTGGGACTTGCTGCGGCAGCGCCGGGCCAAGAAGCATGCCGGGGAGAACCCGGACGACGCCGAGGCCCGCCCGATCAGCGAAGTCGAGGGTTACAGGCAGTAGTTCTGCCGGGCGAACCTAGGCGCCCTCGAGAACCTGGCTGGTCGCCCACGCCAAGTACTTGGCGGCGTTGGCGACTGCATCGGCAACATCCGGAACGCCGTCCTTGCGCTGCGCGACGTCCAGCAACTGCGCCGCAGCCACGATCCCGTGCTTCGCGAGATCCTCGGGGGTCACAGTGATACGGCCTGCCACCGCGATCACCGGAATGCCGTGCACGCTCGCCGCGTCAGCCAGTGCGATGGGCGCCTTTCCGGTGAGGGACTGTTCATCCATGGACCCCTCCCCGGTAATCACAAGATCGGCTTCGCTCAAGTGCGAGGCGAGCCCGGTGAGACCGGCCACCAGCGCGAAACCACCTTCCAGCGCAGCATCCGTAAACGCCAGGAACGACGCCGGGAACCCGCCCGCCGCTCCAGCTCCCGGAACGTTCACGTCGCGGCCGGTGGCTTCCCGGAGGAGCGATGCCCAGTTGCGGAGCCCGGCGTCGAGCTTTTCGACCGCGTCCTCATCCGCACCCTTTTGCGGACCGAAAACGTGCGCGGCACCTTCCGGCCCGTACAGCGGGTTTCGGACGTCGACGGCGATGCGGAACTTCACGGCCGACAGCCGGGGATCCAGCTCCGAGACGTCGAGGGCAACTGCGTCTGCGAGTGAACCGCCGCCCAGCGGGACCACATTTCCTGCCGTATCGAGCGGTTTGAGCCCCAGCGCACGCAAGGCTCCGCTGCCGCCGTCGGACATTGCCGAGCCGCCCACACCGAGCACGATCTCAGTGGCCCCGGCATCCAGGGCGGCGGCGATCAGTTGCCCGCAACCGTAGCTGTGGGCGCGCAGGGAATTCTCCGGAGTCGGCTCCATATGCGCCAGGCCTGAGGCCATGGCCGTTTCGATCACAGCGGTCACCCCGCCGAAGGAGTCCTTCCGGATCCCCCAGGAGGCACCGACCGGCTTGAGGATGGGACCAACTACGGCGTTGTTCCGTTCCTCATAGCCCGCGGCAATGGCGGCATCCAGCGTGCCTTCGCCGCCGTCGGCTACCGGGAACTGCGTGGTCACGGCATCCGGGTAAACGCGGAGCGCGCCCTCGGCCATGGCTGACGCGGCTTCGGCGGCGGTCAGGGATCCCTTGAACTTGTCCGGGGCAATGAGGATACGCATGGGACCATCTTGCCAGCTTTGCCGGGAAAGCGCTTGCCCGAACGTAACGTTGCGTTGACGGCGTCGCAGTAGTTCCCGCCGCACGTCTCCCCTCGCACCAGGGGACTACCCGCCCAGCACCCGCACAGGGTCACCCGCCAACCAGGCCTTGACGTCCTCAAACGCCTCCCCGTAGAACTTCCGGTAGCTCTCGTGCGTCACGTACCCGATGTGCGGCGTGAGGACAGTCCGCCGGGAATGCAGGAGCGCGTGCCCTGCGGGAAGGGGCTCCTCCTCGAAGACATCAAGGGCGGCGCCCCGGATCCAGCCCTCCTCCAGGGCACGGATCAGGGCAACCTCGTCAACCAAGGGGCCCCGGGCGGTATTGACCAAGACCCCGTCGGGACCCAGAAGGCGCAATTCCTCCGAGCCCACAATGCCCTCGGTTCGCTCGGAGAGCCGCAGGTGCAGCGTCACGATGTCCGACTCGCTGAACAACTCCTCTTTACTGACCAAGCGGGCACCTGCCGCCTCAGCGGTCTCCGCGGTGAGGTTCTGGCTCCATGCGAGGACGTCCATGCCGAACGCCTTGGCGTAACCGGCCATGCGCTTGCCGATCTTCCCCAGGCCAACAATGCCAAGCGTCTTGCCTTCAAGTTCAAATCCGACGCCGGTCTGCCACTCCCCCGCCCGCAGTGAGTTCTCCTCCACAGGCAGGTTCCGTGCGAAAGCGAGCAGCAGGGCCCAGGTGAGCTCCGGCGCCGCGGCAGGGGATCCACCCGTTCCGCACACCACGATCCCCCGCTCGGATGCGGCCTCCATGTCAATCGCGGCATTGGCCATGCCGGTGGTCACCAGAAGCTTCAGATTGGGCAAGGAATCCAGGACACTTTGCGGAAAGCGGGTCCGCTCACGCATCGCGACAACGATGTCGAACGGCGTCAACGCGGCCACGGCCTGCTCCTCCGAGACGAACGGTGCGCTGAAAACGCTGACCTTCACGCCGTCGTCGGGCAGTGAATCCCAAGGCGCGTAGTCCCCGGAAACCTGCTGGTAGTCGTCAAGAATGGCTAAACGGAACTTCGTCACGGCTGTCTCCTCCCGCAGCGGCTGGTGGTACTGACCACCATCTCACGTTAGGTTTTTGAGTGTGACGCAAAATGTGACCTCCGCCATGCCCAAGCCCGAGCACCCCCGCCCGCAACTGGTCCGCGACAAGTGGATGAACCTCAACGGCACCTGGGGTTTTGAGATCGACGCCGGGGACTCCGGCGTGGAGCGCGGGCTCGCCACCCGCGAACTCAACAGCTCGATTCTGGTCCCGTTCGCCCCGGAATCGGCCCTTTCCGGGATCGAGCACGTCGATTTCATGGAAGCCGTCTGGTACCGAAGGACCGTGAGCATTCCCCCGGAATGGTCCGGACACAACGTGCTCCTCCACTTCGGCGCTGTGGACCACGACGCGACAGTCTGGGTGAATGGCGTCGAAGTTGCGCGGCACAGGGGTGGTTTCACTCCGTTCACGGCCGACCTGGGTGGCATCGCAGAGCCTGGGACGGATGCCGTCATCGTTGTCCGCGCCAGGGACTCGCGGCACGGGATGCAGGCACGCGGCAAGCAAGCCACCTGGTACAACAACACGCATTGCCAGTACACGCGCACCACCGGAATCTGGCAGACGGTGTGGATGGAGGCCGTGCCCGAGGTTTACATCAAGCGCCTCCGGATGACCCCCAGCCTGGCCGATTCAAACATCACAGTGGAGGTCCCGCTCAGCCGGAACCGGAGCGGGCACACAGTCACTGCCGTCCTCAGCGATAAGGAAGACCTGCGGATTGAGGCGGAGGCCAAGGCAGACCTGGACCTCACGCCGTCGCTCCGGCTCACCATCCCAGCCGAAGCGATGCGCCCCTGGTCGCCGGAGGACCCGTTCCTTTACGACCTTGACGTGAGCGTGCGGGACAGCGCCGGCGAGGTGGTGGATCACGTGAGCAGTTATGCTGCCATCCGCTCGATTGCCTTGGACGGCAAGGTTGTCCGCATCAATGGCAATGCGGTTTTCCAGCGGCTGGTCCTGGACCAGGGCTACTGGCCGGACTCGTTGATGACCGCCCCCGATGAGGCCGCCTTGGTCAAGGACATCGAGCTGTCCATGGCTGCGGGATTCAACGGCGCCAGGTTGCACCAGAAGGTTTTCGAAGAGCGTTTCCTGTACCACGCGGACCGTTTGGGCTATCTGGTGTGGGGCGAATTCGGTGACTGGGGTGTGTCGGGCGGCGGCACCATCGGCCACAACCAACAACCGACTGCCAGCTTTGTGGCGCAGTGGCTGGAAGTCCTGCAGCGCGACTTTAACCACCCGTCCATCGTCGGCTGGTGTCCCCTCAACGAGACCCACCAAGTGCTGCATGACCGCCTCACCGTTCTGGACGATGTCACCCAGGCCATGTTCCTGGCCACCAAGCTCGCGGACCCCACACGGCCCGTGATCGACGCATCAGGCTACTCCCACCGGATCCGGGAAACGGACATCTACGATTCCCACTCCTACGAACAAGATCCCGACCGCTTCCGCATGGAACAGCAGGGCCTTGCTGACGAGAAGCCATACATTAACCGGAAGGACGACGGCGAGGAGTACTCGGTACCGTACGCCGGGCAGCCATACTTCGTCTCCGAATTCGGCGGTATCTGGTGGAACGAGGCCGAAGCGCGCCAAGCAGCAGAGGCGGCAGGCACCGACGTCGAAAGTTCCTGGGGCTACGGCCAGCGCGTCAGCAGCGAAGAGGAGTTCTATGCCCGCTTCGAGGGACTCTGTGGCGTCCTGCTGGATAATCCGGACATGTTTGGGTACTGCTACACGCAGCTGACGGATGTCTTCCAGGAGAAGAACGGCATCTTCACGTTCGATCGCAGCCCCAAGTTCGACCTCGAGAGGATCCGGGCCAGCCAGCTCCGCCGGGATGACACTTAATGCCAATGTGAGTGCTTGGAACCATCATCCAATGCCATGTCGCGGGAGCTCAGCGGACTACCTAGACCCACTGGCCTCGACGGACCAGGACTTCCTTGAGCAGATCCAGGCGGTCGGACACGATCCCGTCCACGCCAAGATCCAGGAGCCGCTCCATCTCGGCGGGTTCGTTGATGGTCCACACATGCACGTGGCGGCCCAGGCGGTGCGCGCGGCGCAGGAACCCGGCCGCCACCACCTGCACCGGCCCGTAGCGGACAGGAACCTGGAAAACGTCGACGCCGGCAAGCAGCCTGCGTGCCAAAGGTGCCGGCAGCACGGGGCCCAGGAGGACAAACAGAGCGGTGAGCGAACTGCCGGCCGAGGAAGCCACGCGACGGGACAGCTTGGCCAGGACTGCCCTGCGGCGCCTGTCGGAAAAGCTGGTGACCAGTACGCGATCATGGATCCCGTGCCGCTCAATGGCCTCGGCCATCGGGCGCACCGAATTCCAGTCCTTGATATCCAGGTTCAACCGGGCATCCGGCAACGCGGCCACCAGCTCATCAAAGGTCGGAACGGGTTCCACACCACCGATTCGTGCCCCGGCTACCTCTGCTGCCGTCAACTCCGCGATCTTGCCGACAGAATCGGTCACGCGGTCCAAGGAGGAGTCGTGGAAGACCAGCAGCACGCCGTCCGACGTGGTGTGGACGTCCGTTTCAAGGTGCACGGTGCCGAGTTCCGCCGCGGCTTTGAAAGCCGCCATGGAGTTCTCCAGGCCATCCAGTGAGAAACCGCGGTGCGCGAAGGCCAAAGGTCCCAGCGAACCGTCCTTGCGGAGGAAATAGGGCAGCGTCACACCCGTAGCGTAGCCGAACGGCTCTCCCGACGGCGCGTGTGCCAAGCGCGTGCGTCACGCGCCGCGCGTCGGGCTTGGCGCGTCAGGCTTCGTGCGGAACTATCGCCACGCCGTCGCTGACGTGAACCAGCGTCCTGCCGCGGCCGCCGTCGAGCTCCACCCACACGGCGGTGGCATCGCCGGTGACGGCGTCAATCACTCCCGCCGACTCATACCCGGGCGTGAGCGTGACGCTGACGCGGTCGCCCTGGCGCAAGGAGCGCCAGTGGTGATCCGGTTCGACGCGCCGCAGCGGCGCCGTGTTGAAATCGTTGATCCTGCGCTTGGCCATGATTCCCCCTGCATTTCGACTGGTAGACACGATGCGAACGGGTCCGTGGCTGGAAGCCTACGGGCGCAAGGTGAACGCCGGTTGTATGGAGGCTGGGAAGTCGGTGACAGCCTGAAACTGCGAGACTAGGGACATGACTGTGTTGATTGCCGGATGCGGCGACCTTGGAACCGAAGCCGGACTTCGCTTCGCTGCGGCGGGCCACGAGGTTGTGGGCTTGCGGCGTTCCCCCGGGAAGCTGCCTCCGCAGATCCGTGGCGTCTACGCGGACCTTTCCGTGGAGCTCCCGGAGCTGCCGGCCGATGTGGACATTGTGGTGGTGGCCGTCGCAGCCGACGCCTCCACAGAAGAGGCCTATCGCGCGGCCTACCTGAACGGCGTGAAGAACGTCCTGGATGCGCTGGAACGGCAATCCATTGAACCGCGGCGGATCCTCTTCGTCTCCTCCACCGCTGTGTACAAGGATTCCGGTGGAGCTGTTGTGGACGAGTCAACACCCACGGAGCCCACGCGGTTCAGCGGCAAGGTCCTGCTGGAAGCGGAGGAACTGCTGTTCGCCCGGACACGCGGAACGGGCACCCGGCCAATCTCCCTCCGGCTCGGCGGGATCTACGGCCCGGGACGCACCCGGCTGATCGACCAGGTCCGGAGCGGCAAGGCCGTCATCCCCGCCCAACCCCGGCACACCAACCGCGTCCACAGGGACGACGCCGCCGCCATGATCGTCCACCTGACCACCATGGGAGCTGCCCCGGACGAGGTTTACGTGGGCGTTGACGATCACGCCGCCGAAATGGGCGACGTCATGCGGTTCCTCGCGTCCGAGCTGCAGTGCCCTGAACCCCCGACGGCGGCACCTGAGGGCGCGTCCGACGCCGGCCCCGGCGACAAGCGCTGCTCCAACAAACGGCTCCGGGCGACGGGTTTCGAGTTCACGTTCCCGAGCTACAAAGAGGGGTACCGCGCGTTGCTTTCCGGCGAGGGCGTACGCCACCCGTGAAGCCCGTGCTGCGTGCCACAGGACAGCAGGGATGGGGGCGGGCCTACTTCGCAATGCAGGCGGTTGCCGGGCTGGCTTGGTGGACCCTGGTTTTCCTGGCACCCCCGGTGCGTGCAGCCACCCTGGGCACCCTTGACCCCGTCGCTGTGGCCGCCCTCGACATTCCGCTGTTCGTGCTCTGTTCGGCCCTCGCAGCTTGTGGCATCCGGTGGGCGGCCGTGGTGGCCACGGGCTGGACTGCTTTGGTGGCAGCCGCGCTGGCTGTCTACGCCACATTCACCACGGAAGCGGGCCTGGGCGTCCTGATGATGATTGCCGCTACCGCCTGCTCAGGCCTGGCGCTCTGCTTCGTCCTGCTGGGGCGGGTTCCCACGGACTGGATCATCCGCGGCCCGTTCGCGTTCCGCTCCGCCGCTTCGAACCGGCCTGCAACGGCCCACGTGAGCGCGACCATCGCGCAAATGATCCTCTTCTGGGGCTTCTTCCTTGTCGCAGTCCCGCTGGTCATCTCATGGTTGGAAGGTCGATGGCTGGTGTCCCTGCCTGTCCCGCAGTTTGCCGTCATCGCAGGCGCCGTGGTCCTGGTGCTGGCGAGCATTCTCGGCGTCTCGTCCGCTGTAACCATGTCATCCAAGGGCCGCGGCACCCCGCTGCCGTCGGCCATGCCCAACCGCCTCGTCATCGCCGGGCCGTATCGCTGGGTCCGCAATCCGATGGCCGTTGCGGGCATCGCCCAGGGCATCGGGGTGGGACTCATCCTGGGGTCCTGGCTCGTGGTCGCCTACGCGATGATCGGCTCGTTGGTCTGGAACTACGCCGTTCGGCCGCTGGAGGAAGCGGACCTCGAAAACCGCTTTGGAGCCGAATTCCGCCGCTACCGTTCGTCAGTGAGCTGTTGGCTTCCCCGCGTCGGGCGGAACTTCGGGCGGAGCTAGACCCGCTGCTCCGTCAGTTTCGCCTCGAGAACCTGGGCCACGCCGTCGTCGTCGAAATGCGGCGCCTGCCGGCCGGCAGCGAGGATCGCTTCCGGGTGCCCGCTGGCCATGGCGTAACCGTGGCCGGCCCAGCGGAGCATCTCGATGTCATTGGGCATGTCCCCGAACGCCACAACATCGGCGGCTTCGATCCCCAGGGACTCTGCGTACTTGGCCAGCGTGACTGCCTTGTTGATCCCCGGCACGGACATTTCCAGCATCGCAGTCCGGGGAGCTGAGTGCGTGGTGGACACGAGGTGCGCGACAGCCGGCTGCACCTCGGCCAGGAACTCGTCCGGCGTCCCCTTGCGGGTAATGGCAAGGAACTTTACGACGGCGTCATCCGCCGTGAGCGTCTGGTCCAGCGGTTTGGGGGTGAACTCGGCAAGCAGTTCGCTGGTTTCACTTTCGATGAACCCCGGTTCCAGCTGGAAGCCGGTGAGCGTCTCCACAGCGAACAGGGCGTCAGGCCGGATGGACTTGATGATGCGGCGGGCCTCAAAAACGGACTCCGCATCGAGGACGCACGAGGAGAGTGCCTTCTCCGTTTCCAAGTCCCACACCACGGCGCCGTTGGAACAGATCACGATTCCGCTGTGCCCGAGCTGCTCCTGGAGCGGGTACAACCAGCGCGGCGGACGGCCCGTGACGAAGACGAGTTCCACTCCGGCATCGCGGCATGCCTGGAATGCCTTGATGGTCCGGGCACTGATTTTTCCGTCGTGACCGAGGATGGTGCCGTCTATATCGCTTGCTACGAGCCGCATCATGCCAGTCTACGTTGGAGCGAAACAGGCGGCTGCGCACCGGAAAGCCTCCACATTTCCAAAACCGGGAGCATAGGCTGAGTTGATGAGTGACAAGACCATGAGCGAAGAACACAGCACACGCGGCGCGTACGTCACCGGCGGTGAGTTCACCCGCGACACCAACTACATCGAGGACCGCATCACCCGCGACGGCGCTGCCGGCCCAAACGGAGAGCCCGGCTGGCCCGTAGAGCCCGGGCGCTACAGGTTGATCGCGGCCCGCGCTTGTCCGTGGGCCAACCGCTCCGTAATTGTGCGGCGGCTCCTGGGACTTGAGGATGTCATCAGCCTCGGCCAGCCTGGCCCCACCCACGATGCCCGCTCCTGGACTTTCGACCTTGATCCCGGCGGCAAGGACCCCGTACTGGGGATCGAGCGCCTGCAGGAGGCGTTCTTCCGCCGCTTCCCGGACTACCCGCGAGGCATCACCGTCCCGGCCATTGTCGATATCCCCAGCGGCGAAGTGGTGACCAACAACTACCCGCAGATCACGCTCGACTTTTCCACGGAGTGGACGGAGTTCCACCGCCCCGGGGCGCCCCAGCTGTATCCGGAGCACCTCCGCGAGGAAATCGACCAGGTCAACAAGCGCGTATTTACCGAGGTCAACAACGGCGTCTACCGTTGCGGCTTCGCAGGATCACAGGAAGCCTACGATGCCGCCTACGCGCGCCTGTGGACTGCTTTGGACTGGCTGGAAGAACGGCTCAGCAGCCAGCGGTATCTTGTGGGCGACTCCATCACTGAGGCTGACGTCCGGCTCTTCACCACCTTGGCACGCTTCGACGCCGTCTATCACGGACACTTCAAGTGCAACCGGAACAAGCTGAGCGAAATGCCTGCGTTGTGGGGCTACGCAAGGGACCTCTTCCAGACACCCGGCTTTGGGGACACCATCGACTTCGTCCAGATCAAGCAGCACTACTACATCGTCCACGAAGACATTAATCCCACGCAGATTGTCCCCGCCGGTCCGGATCTGTCCGGCTGGCTGACGCCCCATGGACGGGAATCCCTGGGCGGCAGTCCGTTCGGAGACGGCACTCCCCCGGGTCCGGTGAAGGCCGGGGAAGAAGTAGCTCCGGGGCATGGCGCCGGCTAGCCGCTGGTGCGTGTCAGGCCGGCCCGTGGTTCAGCTCGGCACGCGTCGGCGGGTTGGCGCCGGCGCGTGAAACGGTCACGGCGGCGGCGCGGCTGGCATGCTCCATGATCGCCGCGAGCATTTCTGCGGGCATGGCCCTCAGTTCCCCGCGGTTCTGCGCGCCGTCCAACCCATGATCCACAATCGCGGACAGCAGCCCTGCCATGAACGAGTCGCCGGCACCCACGGTGTCCACGACATTCACGGACGGGGCCGGAACTTCGGTTTCGCCGGCCCGGGTGATACCCCACGGGCCGCGTGAACCGCGCGTCACCACCACCAGGGCCGGACCTTCTTCGCCGCCCAGGGACAGCCAGCGACGCGCGGATTCCGTAGGATCGACGCCGGGATACAGCCACTCGAGGTCTTCGTCGGAAGCCTTCACGACGTCGGCCAGCGCTACGAAGCGCTCGGCTTGCGTCCGCGCGTACTCAACGTCCGTAATGATGCTTGGCCGGCAGTTGGGGTCGAAGCTGATGGTGCTGTTCGGGTGGGCATGCTCGACGGCGGCAAGAACCTCCGCGGCGCCAGGCTCCAGGAAGGTGGCAATGGAGCCCGTGTGCAGCAACGTGGCGCCCTGCAGCATCAGGGGCAACCTACCGGCGAGGCCGGGGAGTTCCCAGGTGAGGTCGAAGGCGTAGGTGGCGGCGCCGTCGTCGTCGATCCGGGCGGTGGCCACGCTGGTTGGCTTCTCATCCGGCGGAAGCGGCACCATCACGGAGCTTGAGCGCAGGTGCGCTGCGACGGAGTCTCCGTAGGCGTCCTTGCCGTAGCGGCCGATGAACTGCACCGGGTGGTCCAGCCTGGCCAAGCCGACGGCAACGTTGAGCGGACTGCCGCCAACGTGCGCCTCAATTCCAGAGGAGCGTTGGACGACGTCTACCAGGGCCTCACCAATGACTGTCAGCATGGGTCAACTCTGCCAGAGGTGAAGCGCAGCAACCCAACAATTACGACAGCAGTCGCTGCACCAACTCGCGGCACTTCTTGTAGGCAACGGCCTTGGGGTCGATGAGATCGAAATGGTCACCCGGGACCCGCAGCAGCTGGGCGGAGCTCCCGGCCGCCGTGGCTGCGGCAACGTAGGCCTCGGACTGGCTTGCAGGAACGTCCTCGTCTTCCGTGGCGTGAACGGCATAGACGGGGACGTTGATCGGCAGCGAGCTCATGGGGTCGGCGTATTTATGCCGTTTGGGGAATCTGGCCGAATCCCCGCCCATCAGGTTGCAGACGGCGCCGTTGCTGAGGTTGAGCTTCTCGGCTGCCGCAAGGTTCAGGAGGCCGGACTGGCTCACCACGCCCGTCAGGTGCACGGCGTTGTCCTCCGGTGCCCGCTGGAGCTGGCGGTCGGCGTCGGGGGCTCCGATCGCAGAGAGGCGGTGCCTGCCCGCAGCCCATACCGCGAGGTGTCCTCCGGCGGAGTGGCCCAGTGCCACCACTTTGCCGAGCTGGAGGTCGTGGTCCCCGGCTATCTGCGACAGGTGGTCGATCCCGGCCAGGATGTCCTCGAACGTATGGGGCCATCCACCGCCGTTCCCGGCCCGCCGGTATTCAAGGTTCCAGGCGGTAATTCCGTGCGCTGCGAGGTCCCGCGCCAGCGGTTCGCCGAGCTCTGCGCCGTATTGCGAGCGCCAGTAGCCGCCATGGATCACAACGGCTACTCCACCGGCCACAGCTGATGCGCCGCGATGGTTTCCGTTGTTCGGTTCAGGTATGAAGAGTTCGCCCCACTGACTGGGGTGTTCGCCGTAGCTGTACTTGTGCCGCAACATTGCGCCCTCCTTTGTACTGAGCCTATCGTGACGGTTCCGAAGTTTGGCTAGAGGCACCCCGACGGCGGGTGGCCCGGTTCAGTGTCGCAGCCGCCACGTAAGCTGGGGGCATGGCAAGCAATTGGGACAGCCTGGACCAGGCCCAGCGGGATGCAGTGGATGCGAATGTGGCCCTCTACGAGCGTGTCCGCCCTGCTTTGAAGCGGGTCACGCGGGACGTACTGCTGACCCTGCGGGACATGTTGAACGACGCTGAAGTCACCCCGTTGTTCGTCACCGGCCGGACCAAGACCGTGGAGTCGTTCCGGGAAAAAATCTCCCGCACGGATGATCCCCTGGAACCGGGTGGTCCGCGCGTCCTGAAATTCCCGGACCCTTTCCGCACGTTGAACGACATGGTGGGCATCCGTGTCATCACCAAGCTCCCTGCGGAGAACGCAGCGGTGGCCAACATCATCAAGCGTCAGCGCCAGCTCTTCGATTGCCGGGGCGACCGCGAGAAGGACATCGGTTCCATCGAGTCCGGCACTTATGGCTACTCCAGCCGCCACCTCATCCTGCGCACCATCCAGAATGAAACGGTCAAGGAGTACCAGCACGTCTTCAATCCGGACATGCCAGCCAACGGCAGTTACTTCTTTGAATGCCAGATCCGTACTGTTTTCGCGCACGCCTGGAGCGAGATCGAGCACGACATCCGCTTCAAGGCGGAGGACCCGCGCGCATGGACCCCGCATTTCGACCGGCAGTTCACGGCCACGGCGGCCATGTTGGAGACGGTTGAGAGCGCTTTCGCGGACCTTCACGAGCGGTACGAGGAAGTCCGTGGCTACTGGGACCTGGAGGGTGAAGGCGGCTCGCCCCTGACTCCCAACCGCGTTCGTGACGTCTGGCGTACGCTCCTGCCGCACGTTGACCGTAAAGTTGATGACGACTGGGGATGGGCCGCCGAGCTGCTCGCTGCCCACGGACTTACCAAGACCGTGGAACTGGCCGGGCTTCTCAGCGCCAACCGGATCACAGAGGTCCGCAAGGCCCTGGACCATCGCTACTCACCCGGTCCCGACCGCCTCCTGGATGACCTCCTCTTGTGGCAGTACGGAACCGAACACATTGATCTCACTGCTGAGGCGCCCGACGCCGTTCCGCACCCGCGGCGCGACAGCCTCCAGCGGCGTCTTAAGCAGATTGAGCGCTACCGCCAGACTGCACTGTAAGAAACCTGCCCTGTAAGGACCCATGACTCCGGAGCAACTCATGTCATTGCGGGCGACTTTTCGCTCGCCCCGCCGGCTGCTGACGGAGTCCCTCGCGGGACTCGTGGTGGCTTTGGCCTTGATCCCGGAAGCCATCGCATTCTCGGTGATTGCCGGCGTGGATCCGCGTATTGGCTTGTTCGCATCGTTCACCATGGGCGTGGTGACGGCTCTGGTGGGTGGCCGCCCGGCCATGATCTCCGCTGCGACGGGAGCCGTGGCGTTGGTGATCGCCCCCGTCATGAAGGAGCACGGACTCGACTACCTGATCGCTACGATCATCCTGGCCGGCGTCTTCCAGGTCGTCCTCGCGGTCCTCGGTGTGACGCGGCTGATGCGGTTCATTCCCCGTTCGGTGATGATCGGCTTCGTCAACGCCCTGGCCATCCTGGTGTTCATGTCCCAGATGCCGGAACTCTTCAACGTGCCGTGGATGGTCTATCCGATTGTCATTGTTGGTTTGGTGATCGTGTTCGGGCTGCCTCGGCTCACCACTGCCATTCCCGCACCGCTGGTGGCGATCGTGGCCATCACCCTGGTGACAGCCCTCGGCAACATCGATGTTCCCACCGTCAGCGACAAGGGCGAACTCCCGGACAGCCTGCCAGGATTCTTCCTGCCCAACGTTCCACTGAACCTGGAGACGTTCCGGATCATCGCTCCCTTCGCCCTTTCCATGGCGCTGGTGGGCCTGCTGGAATCGCTCATGACTGCCAAACTGGTGGACGACATCACGGATACCCGCTCCGATAAGACCCGGGTGTCTTGGGGGCAGGGTGTGGCCAACATCGTCACCGGTTTCCTTGGTGGCCTGGGAGGCTGCGCGGTGATCGGGCAGACCATGATCAACGTGAAGGGCTCCGGTGCAAGGAGCCGGCTCTCGACCTTCCTGGCCGGGGTGTTCCTGCTGCTCCTGGTAGTGGTGCTCGGTGACGTGGTGGGCATGATCCCGATGGCTGCCCTGGTGGCCGTGATGATCTTCGTTTCACTGATCACATTCGATTGGCACTCCGTACGGCCATCGACGTTGAAGCGGCTGCCCAAGTCCGAGACCGCCGTCATGATCCTGACTGTTGCCGCTGTGGTGGCGACGCACAACCTGGCGGTCGGGGTCGGCGTCGGCGTCTTGGCCGCCATGGTGCTGTTCGCCCGGCGCGTGGCGCATTTCGCGACCGTCGAACGGACCGAACTGGAGCTGAACGGCGAGAGGGTTGCGACGTACACCGTGGATGGGGAGTTGTTCTTCGCCTCTTCCAACGATCTCTATACGCAGTTCGACTACGCGAAGGATTCCTCAGACGGCATAGATCGGGTAATCATCGACCTGCATGGATCGCATATTTGGGACGCGTCCTCCGTGTCGGTGCTGGATTCGGTGACGGAGAAGTACCGGAACCATGGCCGCGAGGTCGAATTCATCGGACTGAACGAGGCCAGCGTCCGCATGCGTGAGCGCCTGGCGGGGAAACTCAACTCCTGACCCGGCTGGGTTCAGAAACAGCGGTCATCTGACATATACGCCTGCCTGCAAGTAAAGAATTCGTTCGGGCTGCCGGGCAGGTGTGAGCATGGATGAATGCTTGAGGCAACCAATAACGCACCAGAGTCTGAAGAAACAGCCGCGCCAGTGAACGCCGCCCTCGCCGCCGAGGCCAGGATTGCGCGGGTTGCCGTCACGGTGTTCCCGCTCCTTGTTGTGGCTGCCGGTGTCCTTGGCTTCCTCGTACCGGACCTCTTCAAACCCATGGGCGTCTCGGTCCCGTATCTGCTGGGCGTCATCATGTTCTGCATGGGCCTGACCCTGACCCCTCCGGATTTCGCCTCAGTGGCCCGACGTCCGTGGGCCGTAGCACTCGGCATCGTGGCACACTACGTGATCATGCCCGGCGCCGGCTGGCTCATTGCCGTGCTGCTCCAGCTGCCCCCGGAGCTGGCGGTGGGCCTGATCCTCGTGGGCTGCGCGCCGTCGGGTACCGCGTCCAATGTGATGGCCTTCCTGGCCAAGGGCGACGTTGCACTCTCTGTTGCCGTGGCATCGGTTTCAACGCTGATCGCTCCTCTGGTGACACCCGCGTTGACGCTGTTCCTGGCCGGTTCTTTCCTCCACATCGACGCCGGTGCCATGGTCCTGGACATCGTCAAGACCGTGCTGCTTCCCGTCATCGCAGGCCTCCTGGCGAGGTTGTTCCTTTCCAAGCTCGTTGCCAAGGTGCTTCCGGCACTTCCGTGGGCATCCGCCGTCGTGATTTCCCTGATCGTTGCAATTGTTGTGGCCGGCAGCGCCAGCAAGATCGTGGCAGCAGGCGGCATCGTGTTCCTGGCTGTTGTCCTCCACAACGGCTTCGGTCTTGGCCTCGGCTACCTGGCAGGCAAGCTCGGCCGCCTGGATGACAAGGCGCGCCGTGCGTTGGCGTTCGAGGTCGGAATGCAGAACTCCGGACTTGCCGCGACCCTGGCCACAGCACACTTCGGTGCTTTGGCCGCGCTGCCCTCCGCCGTGTTCTCGCTGTGGCACAACGTTTCTGGTGCGATCGTTGCAGCGTGGCTCGCGCGACGTCCGCTGAAGGACTGACTTTTGCGCTCTTGGGGACTGGCTTCCGGCCTCAGTCCTTAAGGCTTCCACGAGGCCCGAAAGTCGCGAGCTGATGGGTCTTGACGCCGCACTTGCATTTTGCAAGTATGACCGCATGAGCCTCTTTATTACTTGCCCGGTTGAGAGCGTCGAACGTGCCACCGCCTTCTATACCGCCCTCGGCTGGACCCTCAACACCGAGATGTCCGATCACAACGTGTCGTGTTTCGCGATCGCCCCCGAGCAGTACGTCATGCTCGGCAGCCGTGAGATGTACGCCAGCGTCGGTGGCGCCGAGGAACTGGTCGGTGGACCTGACACTCCCTCGAAGGTCACGGTCTCCTTCGACCTCGGCAGCCGCGAAGCAGTGGACGAGCTCACCGAACGCGCCGGCGCCGCCGGCGGGCGGATCGGTGACACCGACCACTACCCCTTCATGTACCAGCGCCAGTTCGACGACCCCGATGGCTACCACTACTCGCCGTTTTGGATGAAGCCGGACTCCGATCCGACCGCGTGAGCAACCTCGCCGCGGCCCTCGACGTCGTCGGCTCACGGTGGGCCCTGCTCATCGTGGAACGGCTGCTCGACGGGCCACAACGCTACGGCGATTTGCAGCGGGACCTCGGAGTGCCTACCAACATGCTCGCGACGCGCCTGCGTGAGCTCGAAGCCGCCGGCGTCCTGTCCCGGCTGCCCCTGCGCCACAACACCCGGGCCTACACGCTGACCGATAGAGGGCGGGCCCTGGGCGAAGCAATCAACGCACTGGCCCGTTGGGGCGAGGAGTTGCCCGGGAACGACGCCCAGACGTAGGCCTTGGTGCGCCGCGGTCTTGACGCTACTGCGCCGCCGTCTTGCTGCCGTCCACCGTGGCGGCGTCCCTTGTGGTGCCGCGACGGTGCAGCTTCCACGGAGAGGCGACCCGGACGCCGTCGGCGGGAGCCGTTCCCTCCAGGCGGTCGAGCAGCATCCGGACCACCTTCTCGAAAATGGGATCGGGACCCACCGTCGTCAGTGCGGGATCGAACTCCTGCCCCTCGGTGGAGTTCCCCACTCCTACGATCTGCACGTCCTCGGGCACGCGCAGGCCCAGCCGGAAGGCGGCCCGTACCGCCTGGAGCGCTTCCATGTCATCAGTGCAGAGGATGGCCGTGGGGCGGACCGGAAGCTGCAGCAATTCAAGCGCCGCCTGATACGCCTCGGCCGGGCGATGGTGAGATGTCCGGACGAGGGACTGATCGAGCGGAATGCTCGCCTTTTCAAGCCCACTGGCGTAAGCAGCGAACCGGCTCTTGGGCCGGTCAGTGGAATCTGACCTCCGAATGCAAGCGATCCTTCGATGCGACGCCGTCAGGAACTCCATGCAGTCCGCCAGCCCGGCGTCGGTCTCGGGCGCGAGGACGTCGAACCCGGCAGGATTCATGGTTTCCGAAATCACCACTTGGGCTACGCCGCGGCGAGCCAGTTCCGTGACGGTTTCGTCCTCCGTTTTAGCCTCCGGGAAGTACCCGATGATGACACCGTCCGCGCCGCCGGACATCATGAATTTCCGCCAGTCCTCGCCCAAGAGGATCACAGGCTGATAGCCACGTTCCGGAAGGATGTTCGCCGCCGCAGTGGCCAACGCCCGGTCCCACGGCCATTCGAGGTTTCCAATCGCGACGGCCACCACGTCTGTCTTGCCGCGCCGCATCCCGCGCGCGGCCTGGTTGGGAACGTAGCCCAACTCCTTCACGGCCGACAGGACGCGGTCCTGGGTGGGCTGGCTGATCCGGGTAGTGCCTCCGTGGCGGCCGGAAAGCACGTAAGAGACGGTGGTCAGCGATACGCCCGCTGCCGTGGCAACATCCCGGATGGTGGGCTTGAGTCCCTTGCTCACGGCGGCTCCTGACAGACGATTGATTCTTGAACTCTATCTTCACCGAGGTGGACTCCCCTTGACGCACTTAGTTGTGAACGTTAACAATTGCGGGAGCCAACATGCATTCAAAAGGGAAGAATTCAATGAAGAACTGGGCAGGAAACCTTGAGTATTCGTCCGCGGGCATCCAGCGGCCCGCGTCGGTGGAGGAGCTGCGCGAGCTCGTGGCCCAGGCGACCCGGATCAAGGCCTTGGGCTCCCGGCACTCGTTCAATACGGTCGCGGACACCGAGGGCACGCACATTCTCTTGGATGCCCTCCCCCAGGAAATCGTCCTCGACCGGGAAAAGAGCACGGTAAAGGTCAGCGGCGGCATCAGCTACGGAGCCTTGGGCCGCTCGCTTGAAGAGCAGGGTTACGCCATCCACAACCTCGCCTCTCTTCCCCACATCTCCGTAGCGGGCGCCATCCAAACCGGCACGCATGGCAGTGGAGTCAATAACCCCTCCCTGGCTGCCGCCGTCGTGAGTGTCGACCTTGTGCGCGCCTCAGGCGAGCTGGTCACCCTTACAGCCGACGACGACGAATTCCTCGCCAGCGTGGTGGGCGTGGGAGCCCTGGGCATTGTGACAGGACTGGAGCTTGCCGTCCGCCCCAGCTACGAGGTCCGGCAACGCGTGCTCACGGATCTGTCCTGGGATGCGGCGTTGGCCAACTTCGAAACCATCGCTTCCAGTGCCTACAGCGTCAGTTTCTTCACGAACTACACGGGTGACACCATCGCCCAAGTGTGGCTCAAGGCGCTGGACACCGAAGCTCCCCTGGCGGAGCTGTTCGGAGCAACGCCGGCGACGGCGGCACTGCACCCGCTCCCGGACATGTCAGCCGAGAACTGCACCGAGCAGCTCGATGTCGCGGGAAAGTGGCTGGACCGTTTGCCGCACTTCCGCCACGAATTCACCCCAAGCAACGGGGAAGAACTGCAGAGCGAATTCCTCCTGCCGCTGGAACATGCACCCGCCGCTCTGGCCGCCGTCCGAGGTCTCGCGGACAAGCTTGCACCCCTGCTGTTCATCTCCGAAATCCGGACGATTGCCGCCGATGACTTCTGGCTCAGCCCGTTCTACCAGCAGCAAAGCGTGGCGCTGCACTTTACCTGGAAGCCGATGCAGGCCGAGGTCAAGGCCGTGCTCCCAGAACTCGAGGCAGCCCTGCGCCCGTTTGGCGCACGCCCGCACTGGGGCAAGCTCTTCACTCCCGGCGAGTACGACTTCGCCGCCCTCTACCCGCGTTTCGAGGACTTCCGGGCTCTCGTTAGCGCCAACGATCCCACGGGCAAATTCCGAAACGCCCTGCTGGACACGGTGCTGGGCGTGACGGTTACTTCATAGCGCGTCGGGCCGCGGCCACGATCCCGGAGTCTGTGGCGTCCAGCGCCTGTGCCCCACCTCCAGGCCCTGCCGGGTGGGGGTCCACGTAACTCGTACGCGCTGACAAGTGCACGGCTGCGATTCCCGTTGCAAGCAGCGCGGGAATGTCTTCAACACGCACGCCTCCACCTGCCATGATCTGTACCCCGTCAGGTGCCTGGCGGACCATGTTCGCAAGCATTTCCACGCCTTGGATACTCCGGACCGCCCCGCCGGACGTGAGGACCCTGCCCACACCGGTGCCTTCCAGCCGGGCCAACTCGGCGAGGGCGTCGCTGCTCGCATCCAGGGCGCGGTGGAACGTCACCGGAAGCTCTCCCGCGGCATCGACGAATCGTTCCAACGCGGCCAGGTCAATCCGGCCATCGGGAGTGAGGGCACCCACCACCACGCCACCCACTCCAGTACCCCGGAGGGCGGCGATGTCCGCGCACATGGCGCGGACGTCGTCGTCGGAATAGACGTAACCACCGCCGCGGTTCCGCACCAGTACGTGGACGTAGCCCTCCGGGGCCACGTCGACGGCCAACTGCACAGTGCCCATGGACGGCGTCAGGCCGCCAACACCCAGGGCCGTGCACAGCTCTACCCGGGTGGCTCCACCCTCCAGTGCGGCCCGCACACCGGCAACGTCCTGAACGGCTATCTCCAGGTCAACCATCAGCGGCGGTGCACCACGGCCGACAATGCCGGTTGCGCGTCTGTGTCGGAGAAGGGAAAGACGCCCTCGGCCAAGTGGGAGTGGCCCAGCCGCAGCAGGTCCTGGTCCACGCCTCCGGGTGTCAGGAGGAGTTTCCAGCCGGCTGCGGCGTCATAGAGTTCCGGTTCCAGGTAGCCGATCTTGACCACGATGATGTCGAACGACGCCGGATCCAGCCCGAGCTGGGCGAAGTCGCCGATGTGGTGGAACGGCTTTCGGCGCTCGGTCACGATGGCGAAGACGTTGCCTACTTGTATCACTGCCTGGGTCCCCGCCACGGGGTCCCCTTCGGTGATGGAGTAGACAATGCCGTTGAGGCGGACGGGGCCGTGGACGTTGGCGTCAACGCGGGCACCAGCCTCGACGTCGATCTCACTTCCGACGCCGGCGGCCACGGCGGCTGCCACGGCATCGGCGTCGAAAATGGAGGCGTGCACCAAGCGGAACGGACCGGCAGCAAGTTCAGGACTCGTGACAAGTTGCTGCAACGTCCAGGTGACGTCCCCAGCGCCGCCCGCTGTCGGGTTATCTCCGGTGTCCGAGAGGAAGTACGGGCGCGGCGCTCCAGGGTCGAGGGCTGCGGCGAGCCCCTCGGCCAAGGTGGCGGTTTCGGCCACGAACTCGAAATCCCGGCGCGCGTCCCAGTACAACCGGGCGAGGCGTTCCGCTTCGGAGCTGATGAGCTGTTCGTCGTCGCCTGTGACCACTACACAAGCCTGGCAGCGCGGCTCGTCGGCCCATGCGTAGCCCACCCAGATGGCCGCATCCACTACGCCGTCCAGCGCGGCCACCAGCGGAACTTCCGCGTAGATGCTCCGGGCCGGTTCGATGCGCGTGCTGGTCTTTTCACCCGGCAGCAACACCGGAACGGGTACCCAGGCCTTGGCTGGACGTCGGGCTTGCACGTCAGCGCCAGTTGCGGCACGAAGGCGGGTCAGCAGGTTGAAGACCGCGCGTTCCTTGGTGTTCATGGCGTCCTCGTGAGGTGCCATCCGGTAGCACGTGATCAGGTCCACCGCGCTGAGCAGTTCGAAGGAAACGTTGCCGTGCAGGTCCATGGATGTGGAAACCAACGTGTCATGCCCCAGTGCGGCGCGGACATGGCGGGCGAGGTCGCCTTCGGCATCCTCCATTCCCAGCACGCTCATGGCGCCATGGATGTCCAGGTAGAAGGCGTCGAACGGGCCCTCTTGGTGGATACGGTCAACGATCTCGTCGCGGAAGGCAGCGTAGAGGTCCGAATCCACGGCACCGCCCGGCAACGAGCGTGCGTGCATCAACGGAACCCAGTCGGCGGCCTCACCCAGGTCCCTGCCGGCATCCAGGAACGGGTAATAGGCCCGGAGCGTCGCGCCGCGACGAACCGTGAAGGCCTCAGTCCCGCTGATGTGGGGAGAAAACGTGCTTGATTCGATGGAGATCCCGGCGATGCCGATCCGCGGCCGGGCGAGCCCCTCTTCATGGAGTGGAGCCAGGGCGGGGCACCAGACCTCGGACTGTTCAGGGGCGGTGTGTAAAAGTGAAGTCATCGTGTTCCTCGTACGAATCCAGTGCGTTGTTCAAAAGTGTGAATCATGGCGCGCGCTTCCGTGGCACGCTCCTTCCAGATGTTGACGGTTTCGGCCGGGTCCGAGGACAGGTCGAAAAACTGCCCCGGACCGTGGCCGGAGTCGTCCGGCTCACCTTGGGGGGCCGAGAATCCGCCGGAACCAGTGCCGTATATGGCCTTTGCCGGACCGCTGCGGAGTACCAGGGTCCCGTCAAAAGCCTGTTGGGCCAGAAGCCGGCCCTGTTCAGCATCCCGTTCGCCGGCGAGCAGGCCTGCGAAAGACTCTCCGTCGCCGTACTCGGATTGCGCGCCGGCGGCCGCTTCCTCGGAGCCGGTGGAAGAGGGCTCGACGGCGGCGCCCGCGGCTCCGGCAGTTACGTCCGACACGGTGGCGCGAACGTCCAGGAGACTCACGAGGGAATCACAGACTCCGGCTGCGGAGCCTGCGCCAGCGACGATCAGCGGAACCCGGTGCCCTGCCTCCCAGGCGTCCGCTTTCTGGCCGCGCCACGGACCGTTGGGGAGGTGCCCCGTGAGTCCGCCATCGGCGTCGAGCATGTCTTCCGTGAACATCGTCGGTGCGCCGTTGTCGCTGGTGAAGACCACCAGCGTCCGCTCCAGGTCGTCCCCCAACGCTTCCATCAACTGCCCGACCATCCAGTCCACCAGGACCACGGCGTCGCCACGAGGACCGGCAGCCGTGGAGCCGTGCACGAAAGCTGGCGGGACGCAGGGGCGATGGGGTGCGGCCGTGGCGATGTACGCGAAGAACTCCTGGCCCGCGCGCCGCTGTTCCCCGATCCACGCGACCGCCTGCTCAGTGACAGTGGTGTCCACGGCGTCATCCCGCCAACCCGGCGATGCCAGGCCTGGACGTTGCGAGGAGACCAGGTCCGTCTTCTCCACCAACGGCGTGCCGACGGCGTGATCCTGGTCCAAGAAGCAATACGGCGGCATATCAAGTGATCCGGCGATGCCGAAGAAGCGGTCGAAACCCAAGGCCGTGGGCCCTCCCGTGAATGGCGCCGAGTAATCGATGCCACGACCGTTGCCTTGCATGTCAGGGGCGAATCCCGCCGCGAAGGCATCAGGCGCGCTGCCATCCAGCCAGGTCCACCCCAGGCCCAGATGCCATTTGCCGAATGCCCCCGTGCTGTAGCCGCGGGCTTTCAGGTCACGGGCCAGCGTTGGAGCATCGTGGGCAATGATCGCCGGATCCGCGCCGCCCAGGACGCCGCTCTTGAGCGGGCTTCGCCAGGGATAGTCGCCGGTGAGCAGCGAGTATCGGCTGGGCGTGCACACCGCTGAGGAGGCATGGGCGTCGGTAAACCGCATTCCGCGGCGGGCAAGCTCATCGATGTTGGGCGTTTGGATGGCCTCGGCGCCTTGGCAGGAGAGGTCGCCCCAACCGAGGTCATCAGCCAGGATGACCACCACGTTGGGACGGCCGTGCCCGGAAGATCCGACGTCCATCTAGGCTCCCACCTGGTCGACCAGGGACACGCTTCCGGGTACGCTGCCGGACAGCAGGTCCACCGCGTACGCCGCGGCACCAATAAAGCCGGCGTCCGGTCCAAGCTGCGCCAACCGCACCGGCGGGGTCTGTTCGCGTCCGCGCTCAGCCAGCAGCCCCGCAAGCCTCAGCTCAGTGGGGTCGGTCAAGGCGGCACCGGCAGCGCTGACGCCGCCTCCAAGCAGGAACAAGTCCGGGTCCAACAACATGGCCACTTGGCTGAGGCCATAGCCCAGCCAGTGCCCCAGTTCAGCGAAGTCTGCCTCGCTGGCCGCCGGGTGCCCCAAGGCCGTTCCGCTGGCATAGCGATCCAGGCAACCCCGGCTCCCGCAACCGCACGGGCGGCCATCCGGGACCACCGTCATGTGCCCTGCCTCCCCGGCCCAACCATGCGCCCCGGAGACCAGCTGACCGTTGACCAGCAGGCCACCGCCGATGCCCGTGCCCACGGTCAGCATGGCCACGTTGCTCACACCGCGCGCCGCGCCGAACCGGAACTCCGCCCACAGCGCGGCGTTGGCGTCATTGAGGACGACGGCGCGCACATCGGCGCGCTCTTCGATCCAGTCCGCGAGCCGCGCCTCCTTGAGGGCGAGGTTTGCCGCGTTGGCGACGCTGCGATGGTCAGTGGACACATATCCGGGGACGGCTACGCCCACTGTGGTGCCGCCGTCGGCGTCCAATTGTCCCAGCATCCACGCCACCGCAGCGGCGATATTTACGCCACCCTGGGGAGTTGCGAGCTGTTCGCGGGCAAGGATGTTTCCCTTGGAGTCGATGACACCGGCGGCGATTTTGGTACCGCCGATGTCGATGCCCACCAACCGCTGGCTCATACGGGGTGTCCCTGCTTGTTGGTGTGCGGAATGGCGAAGACGGCCACTGCCGAGTCCTTCAGGGTCTCAGGAACAACGAACTTGTCGCCCGCCTCACTGGCACCAAGCCAGTGCCCGCCGGTGGTGGGAAGCGGCAATACAGGGAGTTCCGCGGCAGGATCCATCACCAACACATAGGTGGCGCGGGCGCCAACAGTCAGCGCCACGTGTTCCCGTCCCAAAGGGTCTCCGGCGAACGGACGAGTACAGTAGATCGCTTCCCCGTTGACGTCCATCCAAGCGGCCAGGCCCTCGAGCCTGTCGCGGTAGATCGCAGGAATGGTGCCATCGGCATTAAGCCCGATATTCAACAGCAGGTTGCCGTTGCGGGACACCACAGACACCAAGTGACGGACAATCTCCGCGACGCTGAGGACGTCCGATTCGGTTTCGTTGCGGTTGACGCCAAACGAACGACCCAGCCCCCGGCAAGACTCCCAATTCTTGTCGGACAGCGAGCCGATGTCGCTGTATTCGCGCGTCAGATACCCGTGCGACGGAACGCCCCAGCGGTCGTTGACGATGCCCTCCGGCACCGCTGCGAGGTACTTGCGGAACAGTGCGGCGACGCCGAAATCTGCGGCCGACTTGCCGGCGTCGGGCCATTCGATATCGTTCCACAAAATGTCCGGAGCAAACCGGTCCACCAGCTCACCAACCTGGTCAAAGGCGTAGCGGGCGAACTGCTCGTCGTTCCGGCGCAACCGGAAAACATCGGGATCGGAGTTGATGGCACGCAGATCGCTCACATGCCAGTCCAACGCGCCGGAGAAGTATGCACCGAACTTGAGTCCGGCGTCGCGTGCTGCCGCCGCGAATTCAGCCAGCAGGTCCCGGCCAGGGCCTCGGCGGACACTGTTGAAGCCAGTCGTCTCCGTATCCCAAAGGCAAAAACCGTCGTGGTGCTTGGCAGTAGGCACAACGTAGCGCGCGCCGGCCCGTCGAAACAGCTCGACGCATTCATTGGCGTCGAAGGACTCCGCTGTCCACAGTTCAGCGAGGTCCTCATAGCTCGTACCTGGTCCGAATGTCTCGCGCTGGTAGGCCTCGGCGCTGCTACCTGGAAGCCGGACCGTGTTGCCGTACCACTCAGCATATTTGTGATCCCTATAGGCATCCTCCACGGGGGTGGGCGCATTGCCTGTCTCGGCAAACGCCGGCACTGAATAAAGTCCCCAATGGACGAAGATTCCGAATTTGGCGTCTTTGAGCCACTGCGGGAAGGTCCAATCGGGGTATTCCGGTGCTTCCGCGCCGAAGTCGGGACCTACTCGGTCCTCAAAATAGAACATGTTCAGCCTTGGAGTTAGAAGGAATGTGGGCTAACGGCCGGCCAGGCCAACTGTTGCGATGCCCTTGACCAGGTGCTTTTGGAGTGCGACCACCAACAGCAACGTGGGCAGGATGGCAATGACCGATGCCGCCATGACCAGATTCCAGGAGCTGCCATGCTCGCCGAAGAAGGTCTGCAACCCCAGTGAGACGTTGCCTAGCTCGTTGACGTCGTTGACCACGATCAGGGGCCACAGGAAGCTGTTCCAGAACGTGATGAACGTCCACACGGCCAAGACAGCCAGTGAAGGCTTGGCCAGCGGCAGGATGATCCGGCTGAAGGTACGCCATTGGCTGCACCCGTCCATCCTGGATGCCTCCACCAGCTCATACGGGATATTCACGAAGAACTGGCGGAGCAGGAAGGCGCCGAACGCCCCGAAGGCCCACGGCAGGATCAGTGCCTGCCAGGTATTGATCCAGCCCAGCTTCTGCATGAGCAAAAACATCGGAATGACAAGGACTTCCTGCGGGATCATCATGGTTGCCAGATAGAGCAGCATGAACTTGTCACGCCCGCGCCAGCGAAGGATGCCGAAGCTGTAAGCCGCCAACGCGGATACCGCCACCACGATGACCGTGCCGATGATCGAGACCACCAGGCCGTTGAAGATGAAGCGCAGGAATGGCGTGTACTCGAAGACTTCCACAAAGTTCTGCCACCGGAACTCCGCTCCGAACAGTGACGGCGGCTGGGCGAAGATCTCGCCGTTGGACTTGAAAGCGGAGAAGAAGGTGAAAACGATCGGGAAGAGGAAGAGCAGGACCACCCCTGCAATCAAGATTTCGCTGACCAGTTTGAATGGGCGGAAGCGCCCTTTGGCCTTCTTGCCCGCACGTTCCGCCGAAACAGCGGACGCTCGCGACGTTGTCTGGTTACTGGTCATAGTGGACCCATTTCTTTTGTCCCAGCCACTGGATCATCGTGACTACAAGAATCAAGGCGAAGAGGATAATGGCAGGTGCTGCAGCGGCACCAAGCTCGCCACCCTGGAAGGCTGTTTGGTAGACGTTCATGACCACTGTGACCGTTGACGTGCCCGGACCACCGGCAGTGAGCACGAACGGTTCGGAGAACATCTGGAACGCCGAGATCATAGTGACGGTGGAAGCGAAGAAAATTGCCGGGGTCAGGAGCGGCAGCTTGATCTTCAACAGCGCTGTGAGACCCGATGCGCCGTCGAGCATGGAGGCATCAAGTACGTCCTGCGGCAATTGGTCGATGGCTGCCGAGAAGATGAGCATGTTGTAGCCGAAGCCCTGCCACAGGATCACGACGACGACGGCGAGCATGGCCGTACTGCTGTCCCCGAGCAGGTTGGGCATGTGGAGGCCGAACATGGACTGCAAGGTCGAATCCAGGATGCCGTCCGGCTGATAGATCAGCTTCCAAATGACAGCCGTAGCAACAGACGGTGTCACTACCGGCAGGAAGAACAAGACACGGTACAGCTTGGAAAACCGGCTGGTTGAAACCCAAAATGCCGTAGCGATGGTCAGGACCAGGTTGAGTGGCACCACGATGACGGTGAACAACAGCGTGTTGGTGAGTGCCGCTGGGAACTGGCTTCCCGCAGCAAACAAGTCCTTGTAGTTGTCGAGCCCGGCGAACGTGACGTCACCATACGTAGGCCAATTGAAGAAGCTCGTGGCAATGGCCAGGAGCGTGGGCAGAAGGATGAAGAGCGTCATCCCCACGGCACTGGGCGTCAAAAAGCCCAGTGCCGCGCGGGAGTCCGTCTTCTTCTTCCGTGGCACGCTCACCGGCTCCGGCGCAGGGCGCCGCGGCGGTGAAGCAATGGTGGCCGTCAAGGTGATGCCTTTCTCGTCGGGCTCGGGATTCGGAAGAAACAGCGGACGCTACTTGGCGCCGCTCTCCTGGACGTTTTTGAGGGCTTCCTCCGGGGAGATCTTGTCCGTGTAGGCCTGCTGGAACTGCTGTCCCATCAGCTTGGTGACCTTGTCCCAGTTGCCCGTGCTGATGAATGGCACCGCCTTCTCCGAGGAAGCCTTCACCACTGCGGCCACCTGGTCCGAGTAACCCGGATTGGTGGGATCGATGTCTGTCTTCAGGCCCTGGATGAATGCGTCCGTAGCGGCGAGTCGTGCCGGCTGGTTGCCGGCCTTGGCCGAGGCGGCCTGTGAGGCCGCGTCGGTCAGCACGCCAATGGCCTTGGCCGCCGCTTCCTTGTTCTTGCAGGTCTTGGAGATACCGAAGCCTGAGTTGGCCGAGAATGTACCGGCGCCGTTCGCGCCCTGCGGCAGGGCCACTACTCCCACCTTGAACCCGGCAGCATCGGTGACGTTGCTCTTGATGTTCCAGGTTCCGTCCACAGCCATCGCCGTATTGCCCGCAACAAACTGTTGTTCACCCCAGGCAACATCGGAGGAGCTGGCCGGAACTGAGCTGATCTTCTCGTCCGTCGCCAGTCCGGTGTACCAGCCGAACGCGTCGGTGACCTTATCGTCCGTCAACTGCAGGGCGCCGTCGTCGGAAACCGGTCGGGCTCCGTTGAAAGCCAGCAGCTGGGAGTACATATGCAGGTCCGAGAAGGACTCACCGAAAGCGGGCTTACCCATGGAGGCCGAAACCTTTTTGCCCGCGGCGATGAATTCGTCCGTGGTCCAGCCGCTCTTGGGCTCTTCAACACCTGCGGCCTTGAATGCATCTTTGTTGTAATACATGACCATGGTGGACAGGCCGTAGGGAAGTGCGTACTGCTTGTCCGAAGACTGCAAAGCCTTGAGAGCGCCGGGGCTCCACTCATCGGCCTTGAAGCCGGCGGCTTCGGCCAGCGGTCCCTCCATGGGCTCCATGGCTTTGGCGAAGGCGGGAAGGCGCAGGGACTGCATGCTCACAATGCAGGGAGCAGTACCGCCGGCAAGTTGGGACTGCAGCTTGGTGAAGTAATCGGCGAAGGGCGCGGTGGTCAGGTTCACCTTGATGTTCGGGTACTTCTCAGTGACCTGCGCTGCCAGTTCTTTCCAGGTCTTATTGCCCTCTTCACCCTGGGACCAGAATGACCAGTCGAGCGTGACGTCCGAGCTGGATGCGTCGGAGGAACCGGAGGTGTTTGAGGAACCGCAGGCTGCAGCGCCGAACATGACGGCGGTGCCGGCGACGACTGCGGCTAGCTTCGTTGCTAATTTCATTCTTCGTCCTTCTGAGTTTGGTGGAGGGTGCGGGAACCCGGTCCTATAATTAATTCGGTACCGAATTAACTACGGTCCGGTTAGACTATGCGGACGCTCCGGCCGGAGTCAAGAGAGAGGTGTTTCACATTTCGAGCACTCGCCCACGCGCCCGTCCGACCCCTGCCAGTGAGGTTGTCAGCCGCGCCGAGATCCTGGGACTGCTCGCCGACAGGGGCCCACTCAGCCGTGGTGAGATCGCCAAGCAACTCGGCCTCGGTGCGGCAACGGTGACAGCACAGGTACGTAACCTCATGGCCGAGGGCATGGTCCGCGACCTCCCTGCCGGACAAAGCGCCGGGGCCGGACGCCCCAAGGTGCCGGTCCAGCTGGTGCCGGATGCCGCCGTCGTCATCGGACTGGGAATCACACCCCGCAGCGTAGCTGTGGTGACTATGCTGCTGGACGGAAAGATCCTCACGTCAGACGTCGTCCCTTTCAGCCCCGATAACGACCCCGTGGACCAGCTGGCCGGCGTGGTGATGGGGCAGATGCGGGCCATGGCACACCCCGGGCGCACCGTCGCAGTGGGCATTTCGGTCTCGGGCGCTGTAGACCAGAACTCCTCCACGGTGATCATTTCCGCCACCCTCAATTGGGAGAACTTCGACCTCGGCCAACAGCTCCGACGGGCAGTGGACCTGCCCGTCTTCGTTTCCAACGACCTGTTTGCCTTGGCAACCCGGGAGATCAGTTTCGGCCTGGGCCGCCGGCACGATGACTTCCTGCTGTTGGGCCTCGGGCCCGGCGTGGGCATGGGTATCGTCAACCGCAGGTCGGTTTTCTACGGTCCCGGCGGCGCCTCCACCGAGTTCGGCCACATGTCTGTGGATCCCGAGGGGCCCCGCTGCGTTTGTGGAAACCGGGGCTGCCTCCAGGTCTACGCGGGGCTGCGGGAGCTGCTGGCAGCCGCGCCCGATCTGGCCCCCGAAGCGACACTGGAAGATCTTGCCGCCCTGGCCAGGGACCCGGGCTCTCCTGCGGGTTCATACTTGGACCGGACCGGGCGGCTGCTGGGCCGCTCCCTCGGCGGCACGGTGAACCTGCTCGGCATCTCAACCATCATCGTCACGGGCGAGACGACCGCGTTGTGGGGATATCTGCGCAACGGCTTTGAGCAAGGGCTTCAGGAGACTGTGCTGCGCTTCCACCACCCCCTGACCATCACCGTCCGGGAGTGGACCGAAGCTGAAGGTGCCATCGGGGCGGCGGGCATGGCCCTGCACAACGCCGTTGTGTTGAACCGTTCAGACCCGGCGGCGTAAGACGGTTGCATCACACCCTGTTCCCCTGCCGTTCAGCGAGGGAACAGGGTGTGGAAACGCGCTGGCGAACCCGCTACTCGATGTGGGCGAGCACTGCGCCCGCCAAGACCACTCCACCGGGAGCCGAGAGCACTTCCGAGAGGGTGCCTGCGCGGTGTGCCGGGACCTGGGTTTCCATCTTCATGGCTTCCAGAACCACCAGGGGGTCTCCGGCAGCTACCTCGGCTCCGGGTTCCACCAGCCACTTGACGACGGTGCCGGACATGCTGGAGACGAGGGCGGATTCGGCGGGTGATTCATCGGCGCCGAGGGAACCCGGCAGCCCCGTGACATCCGTAGCGGCCGGAAGCCCTTGTCCGGAGCGCGCCCAGCCATCAAGCAAATCCGCAGGAAGTCCCACGGCAAGCCGCTTGCCGTCGACGTCAACAGTGATGGTCCGGCGTTCTCCGCCCGGCGCCACCGCGCTGTAGTCAGGGTCCACGGGGATCTGGGCGGCGAAGTCAGTCTCGATCCACCGGGTGTGTACGCGGAGTCCGGCCACTGAAGTGAAGTCGTCAGCCTCCAGGACCGCCCGGTGGAATGGCAGCACCGTGGCCAAGCCTGTGATGGTGAAATCGGCCAGGGCCCTACGGGCGCGACGAAGTGCCTGCTGCCGGTCAGCTCCGGACACGATCAGTTTCGCCAACAGGGAATCGAACTGCGGTGGAACGTTCGACCCCGCACGCACTCCGGTATCCACCCGGATGCCCGGCCCTATAGGCACCTCGAAAAGTCCGACTGTGCCAGGGGAGGGCAGGAATCCACGGCCGACGTCTTCAGCGTTGATCCGGAATTCGAAGGAGTGCCCCTTGGCGACGGGGTCCTCGGACACACTCAAAGGCAGGCCCGMAGCCACGCGGAACTGTTCCTGTACCAGGTCGATCCCCGCTGTTTCCTCGGTGATCGGGTGCTCCACCTGAAGTCGGGTATTGACCTCAAGGAACGCGACGGCACCGTCTGCCGAAACGAGGAACTCCACTGTTCCGGCACCGTAGTAGCCGGCTTCACGAATGATCGCCTTGGAACCGTCGTAGATCTTTTGCCGCTGTGCGTCGCTGAGGAAGGGCGCGGGTGCCTCTTCCACGAGCTTTTGGTGGCGGCGTTGGAGGGAGCAGTCACGGGTACCCACCACAATGACGTTGCCCTGCTTGTCGGCGATGATCTGCGCTTCCACGTGCCGCGGCCGGTCCAGGTACTGCTCCACGAAGCACTCGCCACGACCGAATGCGGCCACGGCTTCACGGACAGCGGAGTCGAAGGCCTCTTCCACTTCAGCGAGCTCGCGGACCACCTTGAGTCCCCGTCCGCCGCCACCGAAAGCAGCCTTGATGGCCATCGGAAGCCCGTGTTCCTCGGCAAAAGCGCGTGCTTCCGCCGCGGAGGAGACAGGTCCGTCGCTGCCCGCGACCAACGGCGCACCGGCCCGGACGGCAATCTCACGGGCAGTAATCTTGTTGCCCAACTGACGGATGGACTCCGGAGAGGGACCGATCCACTCCAGCCCGGCGTCGATCACTGCTTGTGCGAAGTCCGCGTTTTCGGAGAGGAAGCCGTATCCGGGGTGGACCGCGTCCGCGCCGGACTGCGCGGCGATGCCAAGCAGCTTCCCGATGTTCAGGTAGGTGTCAGCAGGGCTGTTTCCGCCCAGGCTGTAGGCTTCATCGGCTGCGCCAACGTGCATGGCGTCGGCGTCGATATCCGCGTAGACGGCTACCGACGAGATGCCGGCATCGTCGCAGGCTCGGGCGACGCGGACGGCGATTTCGCCGCGGTTCGCGATCAGGACCTTACGCATCAAATACTCACTTCTCTGGGGTTTTGCTGAAGTCTGGGGAATCGTGGACGAACCGGAATCGGATACGGCCGCCGATGGGCACCTGCGCTGCGCGGTCGAGGTGCTCATCACGCACCACGCCGATCACGGGATAGCCACCGGTGATCGGATGGTCCGCCAGGAACAGGACCGGCAGTCCGGCAGGCGGGATCTGGAGCGCACCCGCCATGGTGCCCTCACTGGGAAGCTCGCCTTCGCGGGTCCGCTTCAACGGGGTGCCGTCCAGTCGCATGCCCACACGGTTGGACTGCGGGGTGACCAGCCAGTCCTGGCTCGTGAGGGAGTCGAGCGCAGCCTGGTCGAACCAATCGGCGCGCGGTCCGGGAACGACGTCCAGCACCGTGACGCCCTCGTCCGGGAACCCGGGTTGCAGCTCAGGGCTGCCCACCGCTGTTGATTCGGTGGCGTCACCGGCGGGAAGCTCCTGGCCGATGACCAGCGGGGCAGGCCCGATGCCGGACATCGTGTCTGCCGAACGGCTCCCAAGAACCTCGGGCACATCCACTCCGCCGCGGATTGCCACGTAGTTCCGGAATCCCGACTCGGGGGCGCCCAAGGTGAGGACTTCGCCGTCGAGCAGTGCGAAAGGTGCAGCCATGGGAACGGTCCGCTGGCCGCCGGGACTGACTTCGTCGCCGTCGTCGTCAAACCACGACGGCGACTGGACGGTCAGCGTTGTCGGCGCACCAGTGACGGCAAGGACTTGGTCTCCAACAGCTTCCACAGTCAGCCCGCCGTTGACGGACTCAATGGCCGCCGCAGAAGGGGCATTGCCCACCAGGCGGTTGGACCTGCGGAGGGAGGCCCGGTCCAGGGCACCGGCCGCGGAGACGCCGAGCGGGCCGAATCCGCGGCGGCCGAGGTCCTCTATGAGGCTCAGGGCACCTGGGTTGAGGATCCGCAGGCCCGGTCCCGTGTGGTGGTCTGAATCGGCGTCGGAATCATGGGCCGAGGCAGTGACAACCTCGCGGACGGCCCGGTATTGGACCCGGTCACCGGGCCTCACGAGTGCCGGTTGCGGACGGTTCAGGTCCCACATCCGTGCACCGGTCCGGCCGATCAGCTGCCAGCCGCCCGGGGAACGGCGGGGGTAGACGGCCGAGTACTGGCCACCGAGGGCGACGGAACCGGCCGGGACCGCTGTGCGCGGGGACGAACGTCGAGGCACGGTAAGGACCTCGTTTTCGCCCACCATGTACCCAAAACCCGGTGCGAAGCCCGCGAAGGCAACGGTCCAGACCTGACCTGTGTGGGCCGCAATGACGCCGTCGACGCTCAGGCCGGTCAACTCCGCGACGTCGGCGAGGTCGTCGCCGTCGTACACGGTGTCGATGACCACCAGCCCGGAGTCAGTAACCTCCGGAACGGTGAGTTCCAACTCGAGCAGCCGGGCGCCGATGGCGCGGGTAGCTGCGGCGGACTCACCCACCACCATCACTGTTTCAGCAGCGGCGAGAACGTCCACCTGTCCCGGGAGCGGGGACTTGTACAGCATGTCCTGGAGGGCAAGGACATCCTGCAGTCCGTCCAGTTCGGCCAGGACAGCACGGGTGCCAACCGGCCTGACGGAGAGTACCTTTTTTGCGGTGGTGGTGTGCATTGCGGTTTCCATGACTCGTTACACTGCCGGCTGGGACTGCGCCGCCTGCAACAAGCGCTCTTCCTCTTCAGGCTCCGGATCGCGACCCAGGAGCATGCCCACGATGGTGACAACGGATGCCACCAGAATGTAAACAGCAATCAGGTACCAGCCGTGATTCGCCGCACCGTAGAGCGCTGTGAAAATGATCGGTGCAACCGCTCCGCCGATCACGCCGGCCAGGGTGTATGCCAGCGAACTGCCCGCATAACGGAGCCTCGCCGGGAACTGTTCGGTGATGAAAGCCGCCTGCGGACCGTACATGAAGGCGTGCAATGCCAATCCGATGACCGTGCCGATGGTCAGCATGAGCACAGACCTGCCCTGGATCATCAGGAAGAACAGCGGGATGAACGCAGCGGTTGCGGCTGCAGCGATGCCGTAGACCCAACGACGGTTGAAGCGGTCAGTCAGTGAGCCGGCCAGAGGGATCAGGAAGAGCTGGAAAGCTGACCCGATCAGGATGGCGGACAGTACGTTGCCGGTGGTCATGCCCAGTTCCTTGGTGGCATAGACGGCCACGAAAACCGTGAACAGCGCGTAAAGGATGTCGGGGCAGACCCGGGAGAGGGCGGCTGCCACCAGGGCCTTGGGCTGTTGGGTGAAGACTTCCTTGATGGGGGCCTTCGGGCGGTCGCCTTGGGCCTGGATGGCTTTGAAGACCGGGGTTTCTTCGAGCTTGAGGCGGATGACCAGGCCAAACACCACGAGGAGTGCGGAGGCAAGGAAGGCTACGCGCCAACCCCAGGAGAGGAACGCTTCGTTGCTCAAGCTGGCGGCAAGAATGGCGAGGACGCCGTTGGCCATGAGGTTGCCTGCGGGCGGGCCGATCTGAGCTGCCGAGGACCAGAATCCGCGCTTATTGGGATCGCCGAATTCACTGGACAGCAGTACCGCGCCTCCCCACTCACCACCTACGCCGATGCCCTGGGCGAGCCGCAGGAGGACAAGGATGGTGGGAGCCGCAACACCGATCACGGAGTAATCGGGCAGCGCACCGATGAGGACCGTGGCCACGCCAATCAGGACCAAAGTGAAGACCAGGACGTACTTGCGCCCGACCTTGTCGCCGAGGCGGCCGAAGATGATGCCACCGATCGGGCGTGCAAGATAACCAACTGCGAACGCTGAGAAGGAGAGGAGCAGCGCAACGAATTCGTCGTTGCCCCGGAAGAAGATCTTTGGGAACACGAGGGCCGAGGCCACCGAGTAGATGGCGAAGTCGTAGTACTCCAGCGAGGTGCCGGTCAGGCTTGCGACGTAGGCCTTGAGTGCGCCGGGCGGTGGCTTCCTTGTCACTGCCTTTGCTGCGTTGTTGGTGCTGGTCATGATGCCCTCCGGGGGGATGAGGTGTGTGGTGCGGAGCCCAGGTTCAAACGGATGGGAGGAACGAGCCGACGGCTACGCCGGCCTCGCCCAGTACGGACTTCACCGCGGTAGCCATAGCAACGGCTCCCGGTGAGTCACCATGCACGCAGATGCTCTCTGCGCGGATCTTGAGGATGGAACCGTCGATTGCCTTTACCGACTGTTCGGTGGCCATACGCAGGACGTGTTCGGCCACTTCGGCTGGGTCATGCAGGACGGCACCCGGCTGGGAACGGGAAACGAGGGTTCCGTCCAGGTTGTAGGCGCGGTCCGCGAAGGCTTCGGAAACGCCCCGCAGGCCGGCTTCCTCAGCGATACGCAGGACTTCGGAGCCGGGAAGGCCAAGAATCGGGAGGTTGGGGTCCACCGATTTCACAGCTTCCACTACTGCCCGCGCCTGGGCTGTGTGCTTCACGATTGCGTTGTAGAGGCCACCATGGGGCTTGACGTATTCGACGCGCGCTCCCGTAGTGGCCGCCAGAGCCTGCAAGGCCCCGATCTGGTACACGACGTCGTCCGCCAACTCCTTGGGATCGATATCCATGAAGCGGCGGCCGAAACCCGCGAGGTCGCGGTAGCCGACATGGGCACCAATTACGACGCCGGCCTGGACCGCCTTCGCGCAGGTGCTGCGGATGACGCTGGGGTCGCCGGCGTGGAATCCGCATGCAACGTTGGCACTGGAAACGGACTGGAACATGGCAGCGTCGTCCCCGAGTGTCCAGCGCCCGAAGGACTCGCCGACGTCGCTGTTCAGATCGATGGTTGCCATGGTGTGATCCCTGCCTCGTGATGTGCGTTACATCCAGCATGCACCAATCTGCTGGATTGTTCAACAATCCAGCGATCCGAATTTTCGGCAATCGTGTAATTTTGGAGTCATGGCCAGTGCAGATCAGGAATCAAGCGAACATGCTGGCTTCGACGGCGCGCGCGCCAGGATGCGCCTCAGGGTGCCGTCCGTGGCTGAGCGGGTCGCAGAGGAACTGCGCTATCAACTGGCCGAAGGCTTCCTTGTTCCGGGCGCCAAACTCACTGAGGCCACCATCGCAGAAGATCTGGGAGTCTCCCGGAACACCGTGCGCGAAGCGTTTGCCGAACTCGCCGGCGAGAGACTGCTCATCCGGCAGCCAAACAGGGGCGTATATGTGGCCACCCTTGAAGCCGGTGACATCCACGATGTCTACACCGTGCGCCGTGCCATCGAGGTCAGTTCCATTCGCGCAGGCGGCTCACCGGAGCGCGTCGCCGCCGTCAGGGCCGCCGTCGAAGAGGGAAAGCTGGCTGCGGCCGCCAATGACAATGAAGGTCTGGGCAGCGCCAACCAGCATTTCCATGGAGCGATCGTTGCCCTCGCGGAAAGCAACCGGCTGAACACGATCATGGCCCAGATCCTGGCCGAGATGCGGCTCTATTTCCACAAGGCCACCATGAACGCACATTTCTACAGTGACTGGCTCGCGGAAAACGAGCAGATCTGCGCTGCACTGGAAGCCGGCGAACTGGAACGTGCGGGCGACCTGCTCCTGGCCTATCTCAACCGTTCGGAACAGCAGCAGGCTGCCATCCACGGCGAGTAGTCAGCGCTTGCCCTTCTTGCGCGAACCCTTGCCCCGGCCCTTGTCAGGATTGGGAGCGTAGCGCTGTGCGACGGCAGGCTTTTTGGGGCCCCCGCCACGACGATCAGGCTTGGGTGCTTTCTTGGGCTTTTCCTGTTGGGCGGATGGTTGACGCGAGCTCTGGGCCGTCCTGCCCCGCACGATTCCAATGAATTCCTCGATCACCGGCGAATCCGTTCCCACCGGCCACGCCAAGCCGATCTGTGTTCCGGGCGCACCCGTCAAACGCCGCATGACAGTGTCCTTGGCGTTCAAATGCCTGGCGACCGACATGGGCATGATCACCAGCCCGGCTCCGGAAGCAACCACCTGGAGGGCCATGTCCGGGCCACCCATTTCCCCTACGTCAAGGAAGTTCTCCTCCGCCAGGTCATCCAGCGCCACTTCCTCGAACACCGAGATTTCGTGGCCTTTGGGCGCCACGACCACCGGCTGCTCTTCATACAAAGGGATGACGTTCAGGCCTTCGCGGTCCACGGGCAACCTGACAAAGCTGAGGTCCGCGGAACCGTCACGCAGCACCGAAAGCTGCGCGTCGTCGTCGGACATGAACGCGTGCAGCGCGACATCCGGCATCCGTTCTTCCCACCGGCGGATCCACTTGCCGGGGGTAACGCCCGCCACGTAGGCGAAGCGAAGCCCGGGTTGGGACTCGGGGGTTTCGGCGGAATCTTCAGCATCTGGCACACACTCACAGTACCGGCCAGATACCCTTGAAGCATGACGTCCTCGAACTCCCAGTCCATGAAGCCGGCAACAGTCGCCAAGAAACTCGGCATCTACCTGCCCGCGACACCCCAGGAATTCCAGGATTCGTCCATCACCCGCGAGGAATTCGCCGAACTTCAGGCAAACCCGCCGGAGTGGCTCGCCGAACTCCGCCGCAACGGCCCGCACCCGCGTCCCGTCGTGGCACAGAAACTCAACGTCTCCATCAGCGGCCTGGCCCGCGGCGGCGTTGAAGATGCACTCACGACGGCGGAAATCACCGAGCTGCTGCAGGCTCCCCCGCAGTGGCTGGTCACCGAGCGTGCCACCCACGCCGCTGTCCGCTCCGAGGCACAGCGTGTGAAGGAAGAGGCTGCCAGGAAGGCCGCCACCAAGGAAGCCCGGGACAACGCCGCCGCAAAGCGCGACGCTCCCAAGACGTCCAAGCGCGACCACGCGTAAAGTTTTCTGAAAGGTGCGGCCGGGGACCGGTGGTCTCCGGCCGCAACTCTTTTAAGCGCTAGTCCTGGTGGAGCTGGACGAAGTTGCCGCAACCGTCGTCGAAAACTGCGCTGATTCCTGACGGATCCTCGGCCGGCTCGCCCTTGAAAGTCACGCCTGCAGCCAGCAGGCGTTGGTACTCGGCCTGGACATCCGGAACGCCCAGGACAACAGCGGGCATCCCGGCTTCGTAGACGGCGTTCATGTAGTTCGCGCCGATCGGGTTGTCGCTGGGTTCCAGCAGCAGCCCGGTTGCATTGTTGTCCGCTCCGGGATTCTTGATAATGAAGAGGTTGTACTCGGGCATGGCCATCAGGGTCTCAAACCCCAGCGTCTCCGTGTAGAACGTGTGAGCTGCTGCCGGGTCCTTGACGTGGATGCTGCACATTTTCAGTCTCATGGTGCCAAGGCTACGCCGGGGGTACGACAGTTGACCCCTCGCGTCCACTCACGCGCTGGCGCATACTGAATCAATAGCAGCGAAGTCGCCTGGAGGTGTCCGATGCCCGCCATGATGCTCCTGTGGGGCGTTGCCCTGGTTCTTGCAACTGCGGCAACCACGTACGTCTTGCATAAGAAACTCACGCATGGACGTGGCCGGGAGCCGGACGGGCTTTTTTGGGACGTGTTCGCCGGGCTCGTGGTCATAATGCCCGCTGTTTTGGTGCCGTCAGTGCAGTGGCCGCCAGCCGGGGTCATCATGGTTTTCGTGTGCTTTGCAACCGCTGCGACCACCTTCGCCGGCGCCCGCAAAGTGGAGCGCATCCACGCCGCCGAGCCCCGCCGTCGTGCCGGGTTTGCTGACGATGCCGCCCTCCATGCCCACATCCTTGCCCAGTGGCGCCGCTACGAACTGGACCCCGCGCAGGCCATCGATTTTCCGGCCATGACGGACGTTCGGACTACGGAAACGGCGGCACTCACCAGGGCCATGCGGGAAGCCGAGTACTGCCGGGTGACTGCCGGCACCGACTATCGCGCCGCCGTCGAGCGCCTGGCCGTGGCCCTTGCGGCAGCGGAGCGGGCAGCAGGTGTACCGACGTCCGCAATCCCTTCACCGAGGTGACACTTAGTGACAATCCCGGCGGGCAACATTGTCATTAGGAGCCAACTCGACGGGAGGAAACTAGAGGACCTTGCCCTTGAAGAACCCGGGCCGCAGCCGATACATCACCAGCATCACCACAACGCCCAGCAGGATCACACCCATCCCCAGCACAAACACCAGGCCTACCCCGCCTACGGACGAGCCCGAGCCATACGCGGGATCCATCGAGTCCATGGCCGTCTTCACGAACATCACCAGCAGGATCACCCCGCCCAGCAACGGTGCCAGGAACTTGAAGAAGAATGCACGGACACCGCTGAAGGCTGAAGCGCGGAAGAACCAAACACAGGCCAGAGCTGTAATGCCGTAATAGAAGCAGATCATCATGCCCAGGGCGGTGATGGTGTCCCACAGGGCATTCTCGGACACAGTCCGGGTGATCACGTAGAACGCGGCTGCCGCGATGGCCGCGGCGATGGTGGCAAAGCTCGGCGACTTGAACGTGGGGCTGATCCGCCCAAAGCGGGGCGAAATGGCGCGGTAGTGGCCCATGGCCAGCATGGTGCGGGCCGGTGAAACGAAGGTCGACTGCAAGGACGCGGCGGAACTGCTCAGGATGGCCAAGGACATGAGGATCGCGAACGGACCCATCACCGGACCCGCCAGAACCGCGAAGATGCTGGACTGGTTCTCCGGGTTGCCGGCGCCCAGGCCGGTCTCGCCGACGCCCGCGAAGGACAAGGTAGCCAGTGCGACGGTCATGTAGATGATCACGATGACCAGCACGGTGATGGTTGCCGCACGGCCGGGCGTCTTTTCCGGATTCTTCGTCTCCTCATTCATGGTCAGAGTGACGTCCCAGCCCCAGTAAATGAAGATCGAGAGCGAGACACCTGCAGCGAATGACGAGAACGAATCGACGGCGAACGGGTTGAACCAGTCAGGCGAAATGGCAGTGGCATCGAAGGCCGTGCCGTTGGCTACATGCACGAACGCCGAGACCGCGAACCATCCCAGGACCAGCAACTGGAAGGCCACCAGCACGTACTGGACGCCTTTGGTGGTTTCCATGCCGCGGTACGAAATCCAACAAGCCAGCGCAATGAAAACCAGTGTGGTGGCAATGTTCAGCGGCAGGATTTTGCTGAGCTCGCCCAGCTCCGGGTTGCTGAAGATCTGCCCGAGCATCAGGTAGAAGAAGTCCACGGCAACGGCCGCCAGATTGGACAGCACAATGATGGTCGCCGCGATCAGTCCCCAGCCGCCCATCCATCCGATCCACGGACCAAACGCCCGCGTCGCCCACGTGAAGGAGGTGCCGGCGTCGGGCATGGCGTTGTTCAGTTCGCGGTAGCCGAGCGCCACCAGCAGCATGGGGATGAAGCCCACAAGGAAGATGGCCGGCAAGTGCACGCCCACCTCGGACACGGTGGGCCCCAGGGCGGCGGTCAGCGTGTACGCGGGAGCGATGCAGGAAACGCCGATCACGACGGCGCCAATCAGGCCCACCGATCCGGCTTTCAGTCCCTTTTCACTCAGGGTTGATTCTTTCGACTGGACCGTCTTTGGTGCAGTAGACATGGGTATTGCCTCTCAGGCGATTGCTAGGAGCTTTGGCGCGTGTAATCGCGGGGAACCACGATCATGGGAACGGGAAGGGCGCGCAGGATCCGGTTGGCGGTGCTGCCAAGGAACGTGGCACGGTGCTGGGCGAGGCGGCTGGAGCCGATCAGCAGGATTTCGCCGTCTTCCCAGTCGAGGCGGTCCACGGCTTCTTCTATGGTCCGGCCCTGCGCCACGACGATTTCGGGCTCAGGCAGCGGTGCGTCCGGGGTTGAACTTCCAACGGCGGCAAGCCGGTCGGCGGCGTGCATCCAGGCGGCGTCTGCCAGCGTCAGCGAGTTACCGCCGTCGAGCGCCAACAGGGAAACGAGCCGAAGCGGCAGGTGCCGGTCGCGTGCGGACTCGACGGCGACGTCGAGCAGTTCGTCTGCGCCGGGACGCGTCCCGAAACCACAGCTGAGCCGGGTGATGGCATCTGTCCGCTGGTAGCCGTGGGGTGCCAGCGCCACCGGGACCGGCGACGAATGAAGCAGTGAACCCGCCACGGAACCAATGGTGAACCGCTTGAACAAGCCGCCGTTCGTGGCGCCGATGACCAGGGCCGCGGCGTCCATCTCGACAGCTGCGTCAATCAGCGCCTGGGCCTCGGAATCACCGCGGCGGATGTGTCCGTGCGCCGTGATGTCATCCGGGACCAAGGCGAGGCCCTCATCAAGCCAGCGCTGGGCTTGCTGGTTGAGGATGTCGTCGTAGCCGGCTTCGGGTGGGTACACGGCATTGAACGGGGAGTCCTCCGGGATCACCAGGACCAGGTCCAGGCTGACATCCTGGTTCCGGGCCAAGGCGACGGCAAGGTGGACGGCGTCGTGGCCCCTTGCGTTGGCGGTGTAACCAACTACGTAGCGCATGGTGGTCCCTTTCAGTTCTTAAACAGTGCAGCCGGCAGGCCGGGAAATGGTGCTCCCCCGGCCTGCCGGTGTGGTTTCACAGCGATCAGACAGTCACTGATGCCAGTTTGTTGGCTTCGACGATCCGCGCGGCGGTTGCCTGGCCCATGCGGACTGCGCCGTCAACGTGCTGGTAGCCTTCGGCGGCGAGGTCGGACGAGGACCAGAAGATCGGGCCGACGTTCGCGTGCTGGTCCTTGCCGTAGCGGTGCAGGCCTCCGAGGTCGTAGCTGGAAGCGTACGCGCCACGGGTCCACTCTTCGGAGCCCCAGTCGGACTCGTAGTAAACCTCGGGGGTGAGGGCCTTGTCGCCCAGGAATCCGGCGATGGACTCCAGGATGGCCTTCTTGCGGTCTTCGGCGCTGAGCTCGAACACGGCGTCGGCCTTCTCGTCGGACACAAAGCCAACCAGGGTTCCGCGGGTGTCGCCGTAGTTGGTGTTGTCGTAGACCTCCTGCACCAGCGCACCGGCGCTGAAGCCCGTGCCGGACAGTCCGTCTTCACGCCAGAACGGCGTGTCGTACACAGCGTGGACCTTGATGACCAGGCCCAACGACTGGTGCTGGTGCATCTGGTGCTGGCGGCGCGGGAGCGGCGGGTCGAAGGAAACGCGTGAGTACAGGTTCGGCGGAACGGCCATGATCACGTAACGGGCGTTGACGGTGGCCTGCTCGGAAACAACGGTCACGCCGTTGTCGTCCCACTTGATGGTGCGCACCGGGCTGTTAAGGACGACATCGGCACCCAGTTCTGCTGCCTGGAGCAGTGAAACCTGCTGCATGCCGCCGATGACGCGCTTGTCCAGGATGAAGTCTTCGTCCGTGAGGTGCGTGAACGAACCGGCAGAGGCGGCCATCAGGACTGCCTGCAATGCCGAGAAGGCGTGCGCGGGCTTGGTGAGCATGCCGCCGGCGATGAAGAGGCCGATGTTGTTGCAGGCTTCTTCGTCTGTGGAGTTCCGGCGGAGCCAGTGGTGGAAGGAGATGGTGTCCAGCTCGCGTGCCTTGGGGTGTGCCCAGGGCTCGGTGGGGCCGATCTCTGCTGCGAGTTCGTCCAGGATGGCGACGAGCTTGTCCATCTCGGCCTTGGTGGTTTCGTTGACCGGGAAGGTGTCACCGGTGTACTGCGTGCGCTTGCCGTCTGCGCCGATGTAGACGGATTCGCCATCGCGGTAGCGTGGGTACATTTTCAGGCCGAGCTCGTCCAGCAGGTCCATGAGGGCCGTCTGGTCCGGCGAAACCCACTGGCCGCCGATCTCCAGCATGGCGCCGTCGATGGTGTCGGTCCAGGTGCGGCCGCCCACGCGGTCGCGTGCTTCGAGCACTGCGACGCTGAGCCCGGCCTTCTTCAGTTCACGTGCCGCCGTCAGCCCTGACGGCCCGGCACCGACGATCACAACGTCGCGATCAAGATTCTGCATGATGTCCTCTCCGTGGCCGTCCGTTGGTGGCTGACCAATAAATGAATGGCATTCATTTATCTCCATAGTAGCGGCTGAGTGCGCGGCTGTGAAGAGCCGATGGAATAATGCTGGGGACACAGGCAGCAGAAAGGCTCCCGATGCCCGAACCCACCCCAGCCCCATCCGCCACTTCCCGGCGCCGCGCCGGCCGACCAACGGCGGCGGTTCTGGACCAGGACGGCATCACGACGGCGGCGCTCAAGCTGATCAGCAGCAAGGGTTACGACGGACTCACCATGGCAGCGTTGGCCCGCACACTGGGAGTAGCCCCCTCTGCCTTGTACAACCACGTGTCCTCCAAGGACGACGTGCTCGTCCTGCTCGAGGACCACTTGGCCGCGATGGTTGATGTGTCGGCGTTCGGGATTGAGCCCTGGGAAGAGGCCGTTCGCAAGTGGGCATGGTCCTACAGGGATGTGTTCTCCGAGCACACGCCGCTTATTCCGATCATCGCCGTCCTGCCTGTCGCCAATGCTCCCAAGACCCTGGCCATGTACGAGGCCGTGACGGCCGGCTTCCGCGACGCAGGCTTCCCGGAGGAGAAAATCATCTCCGCGATTGTGGCTATCGAGGCCTTTGTCTTCGGGGCCGCTTACGACGTCACCGCACCTGAGGACATCTTCGACGCCGGTACCCTCGCCGACCAGGTCCCCAACTTCACTGCCGCCGTGGACCGGCTGGCCTTGGAACAGCATGAGCGGCCCACTGACATTGCCTTCAGCTTGGGCTTGGAGGCTTTGATTACGGGCTTTGGGGCTCTGCGGGGGTAAGGCAGCGTGGCACCACAGCATCGAACCCTCCCGATGCCAATCCGAGCACGCGCAGGGGCGAGACTGGCCCCGGGCAAAATCCTATAAGGTGGCCTAGTGTTGCTTGACCGTGCGGGGATAGCAATGTGAACTTGAGGACAGTGATCTTGTCGAACTTGCCCCCGAGGTCCACGGCACCGCTTGCGCGACGAGGTCCGCCTGCCCGGAACCCACTTGAGGCTGCTGTCGCCCATGGATGAGATATACGCCAAGGAGGCCCCGACGATGCCGCGTCGCAACATGAGTGCTTCGGTGCGTCAGCAGGAGATAAACGCCCGACTGACCACCCTGATCAACCAGTCCGATGCCGTACTCGTCGCCCGGGTCACCGACGTGCTTGTCGGTTTCAACCTCACACCGACGCAGTATGCGGCTCTCCTCATGCTTGAATGCAATCCCGGATCCTCAAGTGCTCAGCTGGCCCGCCTGGTCAATGTGACGCCACAGTCGATGGGGGTGATCATGACCAAGCTCGAAGGACGTGCGCTGGTCACACGGGAGCCGGCCGAGATTCATTCGCGAGCGCTGGCCACCACATTGACCCTCAAAGGCCATCGGGTCATGGAAGCGGCCGACGAGGCGGTTCGAAAGGTTGAGCTGGAGTTGCGCGACGCTTTTACCGAATCCGAGGTTGAGCAGCTTCGCGAGTTGCTGCGGCGAGCTCGCCAAGCCCTCGCATCTTAGGCATCAACGAGTTCTCAGCCTCGCTTTAGGGCGTTTTCCCCAAGACGGCAGTCTTCTCTCGAATCATCCTTGCGCTCTCCGTCGAAGTTCTATATAAGTTAACTTATATGAATAAACTGACTTATATAGGAGGAATCAATGGGGGAGAACCCTGCAACGCACCCCACGCCTCGCGTTGAGGACGGCCATGGAGGCTCTTGGGCCATCCAGCCGCTGGAGGGGCTTGCCATTGCTTTGAGCAACAGCGAGCGCGATCACCTGGCGGAAGTAGCACGGGAAATCGCCCACCGTCACTCGAGTCGGCCGTCTGGCTATCACCTCGACGACTCGGCACTCATGGTTGATTGCAGTATTGCCATGTACCGCGAGGCGCCAGTCAGGCTCGTCAGGACTCTTCTCGAATTCCGTCATCATGGCAACGCGGAGGGTGCGCTCCTGCTGCGCAACGTGCCCATTGACGCAGAACTGCCCATCACGCCACGCACCGGCAATTACGACGGGAGCTGGCGGGTCGTGGAGATCGCCAGCATCATCCAGCTGATGGTGATGAACGTGCTCGGCGACGTCATCTCATATGCCGACGAGAAGCAAGGCCGGATTATCCAGGACGTCGTTCCCGTCCAAGGCTCTGAGCACCGGCAGGAGAACTCCGGCACCTGCCTCCTTGAGTTACACACCGAGGACGGCTTCCATCCGGCCCGCCCCCGTTTCATCAGTTTGCTCGGACTGCGCGCCGACCATGAACGACAGGCATGGACGCTCGCAAGCGGTATCCGCAGCGCTCTGGCCGGGCTGGACGGCGGAAGCCGGACAACTCTTGCACGGCCAATCTTCCGCATTCGAATTGCCAGTTCATTCGTTGGCGATGACAACGTCTTTTCCGCCCCGATGGCGGTGCTCCAAGGATCGCCCTCAGATCCGGAGCTCTGCGTCGACTTCCACGCCATGTCCTCTCTGTATCCGGAGGGAGAGCGCGCGCTTGCCAACCTGAGGCAGGCACTCCTGTCCAACCTGCATGGCCACGTCCTTGAGGGAGGAGACATGGTGGTCGTTGACAATGACAAAGCCGTGCATGGGCGCACCAACTTCAGTGCCCGTGCTGACGACGCGGACAGATGGTTACGGCGTTGCTTTGCGGTGCCGGACCTGCGGCGCTCGATCGCCTCGCGGGTCCCGCAGTCGCGGGTACACGTGCCGATTCACTCTGCAGACCATCCTTTTGCCCGAAGTCAGGTGTCTGAGTGGCTCGATCCCGCAGCCATCACCAAAGGAACCGTTGCTAGATGACTACGAAATCCACCACAATTCCGGCCTCGGGCATCACGAGTGGACGACAAGTCCGGCCCGGCTTGTTGCTCCTGGTAACCGGTGTCTGCTTCCTGATGGTGATGATGGACAACACCATCCTCAATGTCGCTCTTCGCGACATCCAGAACGACCTCTCCGCGACGACGTCCCAACTGCAATGGGCAGTGGACTCCTACATCCTTGTCTACGCCGCTCTCATGTTCACCGCAGGCGTGCTAGCCGACCGTTACGGACGGCGGCGCGTGCTGGCCTTGGGCCTCCTAGTGTTCGCAGTTGCATCGGCATTTTCGGCCTGGGCGGTCACCCCCGAACAGCTGATCCTCTGGCGTGCGGTGATGGGAGTCGGCGGGGCCGTTGTACCTCCGGCCACACTGGCCATCATTAAGGACGGCATCCCGGAAAAGGACCAGGGCAAGGCGATGGGTGTCTGGGCCGCGCTCGGCGGTATCTCGGTCGCGTTAGGCCCGATCATCGGTGGTACCCTCCTCGAAGGCTTCTGGTGGGGGTCGGTATTCCTGATAAACCTTCCCGTGGCCGCCGTCTGCCTCGTTCTGCTGTTCGTTGCGTTGCCGGAATCCCGTAGCAGCGTCAAACCGGCCCTCGATGTCCCGGGCCTGATACTGTCCGCTGCCGCCATCTCTGCGCTTGTGTACGGCGTCATCGAGGCGGGCGCGACTTCTGACTGGCTAGCGCCCCGTACTGGTGGGCTAATCCTCCTGGGGCTGGTGCTTTCAGCGGTGCTGGTCGCTGTCGAACGGCGCAAAACGTCCCCAGCCTTGGACATAACGTTGTTCCGGAGCCCGGCATTCGCCGGCGGGACGCTCTCGATCTCGTTAGCCTTTTTCGCGCTCACAGGAGGGACTTTCCTGCTGGTCTTTTTCGCCCAGCTGGTACTCGGCCATTCCCCTCTGGAGCTTGGCCTGATCCTGCTGCCGGTCGCGTTCGGTTCCATCATCTCGGCGATCAACAGCGCGGCAATGGTGCGCATTGCCGGCTTCAAGGCATCCATCACCGGCGGCCTGCTGCTCCTGACTACAGCGCTGGGCAGCTTCGTCGTCATCGACGCGGACTCTTCGTTGATCCTCTTGGAGGCAGGATTGCTGGTCGCCGGACTTGGCATGGGCTTGGTCATGGGGGCCACCACCACACTGGCCATGTCAGCGGTCGAGGTCGCGAAAGCCGGCGTCGGAGGTGCGGTCAACAACACCCTGCGTCAGGTCGGAGCGGCCCTGGGCGTCGCCGTGATGGGTTCGGTCCTGTCCATGACCTATCAGAACCGGCTTGGCGGCTCGTTGGACTGGCTCCCCGCGGATCTGCGCGAGCGCGCCCAAGGCTCTCTGGGGTCCACCTCATACGTCTTGAACCAAGTGGCAACATCCGAGCCCAAACAGCTCCCAGCTATCGAGGCTGCCCTCGCGAATGCCCAAGCTGCCTTTGTGGACTCCATGCACCTCACGTTCTGGATCTGCATCGGAATCCTCCTCATCGGCGCACTCGCTGCTGCAATCTGGATTCCCACCAGGATCCAGGGCACCGCCGAGGAAGCTCCAGCATGAGGGCCACTGTCACCGGACGAGCCGATCCTCATACCGAGTTGCCTGAAATCGATAACCCGGCCGCTGCGCGCGCACTTGACCCGGATGAGTTCTACAAGGTATTGACCTCCCGGAATACCGGCATCGTTAGCGAGGCCGACCAGCAGTCAGTGGTCCAAGCCCGGATTCTCATTGCTGGTTGCGGCTCCATTGGCGGGGCCGCCGTCGAACCCCTAATCCGGTTCGGCTTCCAAAGACTGGTCCTAGCCGACCCCGGCATGTATGAACTCAACAATCTCAACCGCCAGAACGCCACCGTCGGGGACCTCGGGCGCAACAAGGCGGCCGTCGCGGCCGAGCGCGCTCGGGCGATCAATCCACACGCTGACATACAAATCATCGAGGAAGGTGTGCAGGAGGGCACCGTTGACGAGTTGCTCCATGACGTCGCCCTGATTATCGACGGCGTCGACATCACCACACGTGGTGGGTTGGCCGCCAAAGGGTTGCTGCACGAGCGTGCCCGGGCGGCGCGACTCCCGCTCTTCACCGGATGGGACATGTCAGGGGCACAGTATGTGAGGGTCTACGATTACCGGCGTGGCCTCCGGATCTTCGACGGCCAGGTCACTCGTGAGCAGATGGAAACACTTCCGATGTGGAACCTGCTGGCCCGGCTGGTGCCCGCGCGCCGAGTGCCACGGGACCTGATCCGGCTTGTCCACGCCAGTGGCGGGCAGGAAGGCTTTGCATTCCCGCAGCTGGTGCATGCCGCCGATCAGTTCGGTGCCCTCGCCACAGGCCTTGCCTTCCGAATCGTGACCGGACAGCCGGTTGCCCACCACATCGCCGTCAACATCCACGCCGTAGCTTCGCCCTGGCGGCAACGTCTCGTCGAATCCGTGATGCAACCAGTGGCCGCCGGCCGACTGCTCGCCTCACTCATCTCTCACGCACGGCCCCGCTGACTTCCGCATCATTTTCATTTTTCATCAACCGACAAGGAGTTCCACCATGCCTATTTACGCTGACTCCGAGACCGCCTACGCCGTTTTCGGCGAACTCTTCCGCATCCTGAGCGAAGACAACACCTTCACTGACGGGCTTCGCGAGAACAACTTGAGCGTCCGTCTCCTGCACACCAGCCCTGACGCTGTCATCCATGTATCCCCCGAAGGAGTTCTGCGCGGCGACGAGGCCCCGGACACCGCCGCCATCAGCATCAAAATGAGCTGCGACACCGCTCACAAGCTCTGGAACGGATCACTCCTGATGCCAGCCGCACTGGCCATGGGCAAAGTACGGATCAAGGGCAAGGTCGCCAAAGTACTTGAGCTCGTCCCGATCCTGCAGCCTGCTTTCGACTGTTACCCCCAGATCGCTGCCGCGCATGGCATCGCGGACGTTGCGAGACAGCCCCTGGTTCCCGAAGATAAGGACGAATCATGACTGCAGCTCTTGAGACCGAGTTGAACTTCGACCTGCTTCCCGCCTCCGTGATCGCGTTCCGCGACCTCGCCCGCGAGTTTGCTCAGGACATTGTCGCCCCCAAAGCGATCGAGCTTGACCAACAAGACGCTGACGCTTTTGACTGGGACGTCATCGCGGCGGGCCATGACATCGGCCTGACCCGGGCATTGTTACCGATTGAAATCGGCGGCCTCGGCGTGGGCGTCCTCGGCGTAGCCGTGGCCATGGAAGAACTGGCGGCGGCCTGTCCGGGCATAGCCCTCGCCTTCGGCGCAACCATGCTCGGACAAACGCCGGTTCTGCTCTCCGGCGATTTAAAGCTCCAAGACCAGTTCCTCACGCAGTTCACGGGTGAGAAAGCGGTCCTCGCCTGCAACGCTGTTGCCGAGGAAGACGCAGGCACGGACTTGGTGATCCCACAGCACTTCGCCGACGCCCGCATGCGGACCACACTGAGACGCGAGGGCGACCAATATGTCCTGAACGGACACAAGCGCTTCATCACGAACGGTGCTGTCGCGTCCTTCGCCACGGTCTATGCCAACCTGGAGGACTACCCAGGAGCCACCGGACTGACCTGCATCGTCGTACCGTTGGATGCCGATGGGGTCCGGCGTGGAGTGGTCTTGGACAAAATGGGCTATCGGGCATGTCTGGGCAGCGAAATTTGGTTCGACGACGTGCGCCTGCCAGCAGGCAACCTCATCGGCGGAGAGGCCCAGGGTTCGGCGATCAATATCGCACAGGGCAACATGGCCCGCACCACGGTTGCGGCAGTTTCCACCGGCATCGCCCGGCACGCGTTCGAGCTGGCCCGAGACTGGTGCGGTGAGCGGCTCCGGGGAGGCAAGCTGCTCAAGGACCACCAGATGACCGCGCGCCGGTTGGCGGATATGAAGATCGACGTCGAGGCAGCCCGGCTGATGTACCTCAGGTCCGCTGTAAAGGTCGATTCGCAACTGCCCGCGCCGGAAGTGGAGCCGGCCATGGCTAAGCTGTTTGCTGACCGGGTGGCTATCGACACTGCCAATACCGCCGTCGCGCTCATGGGGTCACGCGGCTACATGAAAGAGTACGGCCTCGAAAAAGTGCTGCGAGATGCGTTCGGTACCCGCATCTTTGAGGGCACACCGGAGGCACTCGCCCTCGGGATCACGGACTGCCTCTACCGGGACGACGATGATGACTTCTGAACCAGCCACAAATGAGGCGATGGCCACATCCACCCAAGAGTCCGAGGCCGGGCTTGATGCGGCGTATGTCCAGCACCTGCTCGGCTTCCAGCGGAAAGTCCGACTGAGGTCACTTGCCAGCGAACTCGGCAACGACGCAATCTGCCGCGTCGAAGGGGTAGGGGACGGGCTCACAACCGTGGTCTTCAGGACCGATCAGGTAGATCGGGAGACACTTCTGGCACTCCTTGGCTTCCGGTTGGCGGAGTTCCTTAACCTGGGCATGATGAGCGCGTCTCTCGCCCGGGGGCTCAACCTGCTGCACGAGCCGGTCGAAGGCACCCAGAACACTATCCATGCAGTATGTCTCGACGAGACGGGCCGGATCCAGGGCTACTTGGCCCTCGTCGGGGCAGAGCTGCCTCAGCCTGGCCTGCTCGACGCCCCGGGGCGGGAGATGTTCCCGGTCGAGACGGCGCATCACGTTGATTTGCTCGGCAGGTTCGCGCATACCGGGCTAACCACGCATGACACATGGGAGATCAAACGGTTCGTGCGGGCTGGTGGTGAGCCACTCGACAGTAATCGTGACCGGATTCCATGGCACCTCATCCTGGCCATGGGTAGGACGAGTTTGGCGCTCGACGAAGTGCGGCTCGTGATCGGAGACAGCCGCAAGGACGGCGCACTCCAGCACTTGGGCCTCATCGGCTTCGACCCTGTCACCTTGCCCCACACCCAACCGTCGTTGCCACATCACCACCTCATGTGGCCCTCGTACGAGCGTGAAGTGACCGCCAGGCCATTCGCCTCGCTTGTGCCCGACAAACTCGGCAAGGTCCTGGATCTCATCGAAGGATTGCTTCGAGGCCAGCACGGCGAGGGCTGGCAGAAGCATCTTGTGCTCAGGCTTCTGGCGATGCAAGCGGAGCGGTCGGTCGTGAGGGGCAACGACGACCCGGCACTCGAGGAGGCAAATAATGTCATCCCTGCATGAGCTCAGCGCAAGGGCACAGGCGGCGCTCATCAAATCAGGCAACCTGACGTCCATCGCGCTGACCGAGCACTACCTCGCCCGGATAAGCCGCCTGGACGGGCGGCTGGGTGCCTACGTCCGTGTAACCGATGAGCTCGCGCTCCGACAGGCCGCGGCAGCCGACCACCTAATCCGGAGCCAGGGCACCGACGCCGTTGGCCCACTCCATGGAGTCCCTGTGGCAATAAAGGACAACATCGACGTCGAAGACGTCCCCACCGGCTGGGGCATCGCCGAGCGGACCGAGGGAGCCGTAGGCGATGACCATCTGGTCGGCTTGCTTCGTGCTGCCCACCAGCCGATACTTGGCAAGACCCACTTGCCGGAATTCGCGCTTTCCTGCCACGCAGAAAACCATATCGGCGGGGACACAAGGAACCCTTGGTCAGAGAAGCACACTCCCGGGGGTTCGAGTGGAGGCTCGGCCGCCGCCGTATCCGCCGGCCTTGCGCCGCTGGCGCTCGGAACCGACGCCGGCGGTTCGGTGCGGATTCCGGCCTCCTGCTGCGGGCTGGTCGGCGTTCGGCCCAGCAACGGGACAGTGAGCGGAAACCCTGGCGATCCTGCGGTCACAGGCCTATCAGTCCCGGGTGTACTGGCGCGTGACGCCGGGGACGCTGCGGCGCTACTGGCCGTGATCGCAGGGCAGGCACCAGGGGATCTCTCCGCAGCGAGGACCTGGCAAGGCCAGGTGGGCCAACTCCGGATCGGGCTCTCGGTACGGCCCATGGTACCCGGATTGGAGCCTGCACCCGTATGCGTCCGGGCTGCTCAGGATCTCGCCTCCGACCTCGCCCGGATGGGGCATGAAGTGGTGCCAGTGGAGCTGGGCGAGGACAACGTCGTCGCCCAGGCCTTCCGTGATACTTGGTCGGTCGTCGCTGCGTCCTACGAGGTTGACGACGAATCGTCCTTGGGAGCCTTCACGAGGATGATGCGCGAACAGGGTCGTGCAGTGACCGGCGTGCAACTCCACGAATCGCTGGCCTTGTTCCGGGGTGTGGCACTCATGCTCGAAGAGTTTGTCTTCGGGGGTGTCGACTTCCTGGTCACGCCGACGCTTGCCACCCCGCCCCCGCTCCGTGGGGCATTCACAACGTCCGCCAACGAGGAAGAGAGCTTCGCAGCCATGAGCCGCTTTATGCCCTATACCCCGATGTACAACATTGCAGGCATGCCGGCCGTGTCTGTTCCCGTCAGCAAAGCAGACGGCTTGCCGATCGGGGCGATGATCGGCGGGCGGCATGGCAGCGAAGGCCGGTTGCTCCTTGAAGTGGACCGTATCCTCGGCGATCGTGGCGCCTTGGGGCTTGCACCGGGATGGGCATGAGCGCCCGCGCGGCCGTACTAGTGCATGGCTTCTCCGGCACGCCTGCCAGCATGGCTCCACTCGCCGCCGCCCTGCGTGAGCGGGGGTGGCATGTCGAGACGCCCGTTCTGGCTGGCCATGATACCCGCTGGCAGGATCTTCGCGACACGTCATGGCGTGACTGGTATGCGTCGGTTGATCACGCCGTCGAATCCGCAAAGCAGGCGACGACGGCCGGCCAGGTCGCCTTGGTCGGACTGTCCGTTGGAGGAGCGCTCTCGCTGCGCGCGGGCGCCGTGCGCAGCGACATCAGTCGGATTGTTCTTGTAAATCCGTCGCTCGGAGTACAGAACCCGTTCCTGCCGCTAGTGCCGATGCTGAAGGGGATTCTGCGCAGCATTCCCAACGGTCAAAGTCAGGTGAAGGACCCGTCCGTGGAATACACCAGCTACCCGAGGCTGCCGCTGAACGCCATCCAACAGCTATCACAGCTGTGGCGTGACGTCGGTGGATATCTACCTTCCGTCACTGCGCCCCTACTGGTTTTCCGGTCGCTCGCCGATGGCGAACAGGGGAGAACGTCCGCACTCAAGGCACTCGAAGGAGTGTCCTCAGCATCCACAAAGGAAATCCTGCTGCACCGTAGCGGCCATGTGGCCACCCTGGACTACGATTCGGCGCTGATCGCCGCCGAGACTGCTACTTTCCTGAAGAGCTGACCTGGGTTTGCTCGGCTCAACCTCTCATCATCATGGTTAGCGTCTTCGCAGGCTTCATCTTTCTCTCACGTGACCATGGTGCGACCACTAGGCTTCGCCATGGCCTTCGGAGTTCTTGTGGACGCTTTCATCGTTCGAATGACCGTTACCCCACGCCATCATGTACCTGCTCGGGGAGAAGGCCTGGTGGCTGCTTGCTGGCATCGCAAAGATCCTGCCGGACGTCGACCTGGAAGGTACCCGCGTCCGCAAACCGACTGACGATTCCCGGACCAGCGAACTGGTGCATAAGGATCCCGGGACTCTTCGGGGAGCGGGCGAGGATAGCTTCTTGTAATACAAGTACTCAGCTTGTATCTTAAGTAGTAGGCAAGGATGCCCCGCCCCTTAGGAGACCCAGTGAGTACCGTAGACCTCATCCGCCACGTCAAACTGTCCACGGCGCGACTGCCGCTCAGCGTTCCCATCAGCGACGCCAAGGTCTTCACCGGCAGGCAGAAGCCGATGACGGAAGTAGTGTTCCTCTTCGCCGAGATCACCACGGAGCAGGGACACCGCGGCCTCGGTTTCAGCTACTCCAAGCGCGCCGGCGGGCCGGCCCAGTACGCCCACGCCAAGGAGGTCGCGGAGGGCATCATTGGCGAGGACCCCAACGACATCGGCAAGATCTACACCAAGCTCCTCTGGGCCGGCGCCTCGGTGGGAAGGTCAGGCGTGGCGACGCAGGCTCTCGCCGCGATAGACATTGCCCTCTACGACCTCAAAGCCAAGCGCGCCGGACTCCCGCTGGCCAAGCTGCTGGGGTCCTACCGTGATTCCGTCCAGACCTACAACACCTCCGGCGGCTTCCTCAACGCCACCCTGGCAGAGGTCAAGGAACGCGCCACGCAGTCAATCGACGACGGCATCGGCGGCATCAAGATCAAGGTGGGCCTGCCCGACTCCAAAGAAGACCTCCGCCGCGTGGCGGGAGTCCGCGAACACATTGGCTGGGACGTTCCGCTCATGGTCGACGCGAACCAACAGTGGGACCGGGCAACGGCGCTGCGGATGGGCCGCCAACTGGAGGAATTCAACCTCATCTGGATCGAAGAACCACTCGATGCCTATGACTTCGAGGGCCACGCCCACCTCGCACAGCTCCTGGACACGCCTATCGCCACCGGTGAGATGCTTGCCTCTGTCGCCGAGCACAAGGGCCTCATCAACGCCAACGGCTGCGACATCATCCAGCCGGACGCGCCGCGCGTCGGAGGCATTACCCAGTTCCTGCGCCTGGCGGCACTGGCCGATGAAAGAGGTCTTGGCCTGGCACCGCACTTTGCCATGGAGATCCACCTCCACCTGGCCGCCGCCTACCCGCGCGAGCCGTGGGTGGAACACTTCGATTGGCTGGACCCGCTGTTCGAGGAGCGGCTGGAGACGAAGAACGGTCGCATGATCGTCCCGGACCGTCCCGGACTCGGCGTCACGTTGAGCGAACAGGCCCGTGCGTGGACCACCGAAACCGTGGAGTTCGGCGCGTAATCTGGAACGCATGAGCCGAAACCTGACTGCGGATCTCGCCGCCGACCTCCGCAACCGCATTGTCGACGGCGTCATCCAACCGGGCGAGAAGCTCCCCAGCGAGAACACCCTCATCAGCGAATTCGGGGTGAGCCGAACCGTGGTCCGCTCCGCATTGACGCGGCTGCAGGCCGAAGGCCTTGTGGAAACCGAACGTGGGCGGGGCAGCTTTGCCCTGACTCCGCCCGCCGAAGGTCCGACCCAGGCACCGGGAACCCGGCCTGTGTCCAGCATGGAAGAACGGCTGCAGATGCTCGACTTCCGGATCGGCGTCGAAGCAGAGGCAGCTGCCCTTGCTGCCCGGAACCACAGCGAACGACAACTCAAGGCCGTCCACGGTGCCTTGGAACAATTCACTGCGAACGTTTCGCATCCGGCGCACGCCATGAAAGCTGATTTCGAGTTCCATCGTGCTGTGGCTGCGGCTTCAGGCAACCCCTTTTATACAGACTGCATCGCCGCCCTCGGCCAGACCATGATCACTATGCCCCGCCCACGCCTCGTCGGCGGGGATGACCGGGAAACCCGCGAACGCTTCGATCAAGTGGTCCACGAGCATTCCTCTATCTACGCAGCAATCGCGGACGGCGATCCCGTTGCTGCCGCGGCAGCCATGCGCCTTCACCTCAGCAACTCACGACGCCGGCTGGCAGGTTCCGGCCGCAGCTAGCCTCGCGCGGGGCTGACCACAAAACAAAAGAGCCCCGGTCCTAAGACCGGGGCTCTTTCGATTGCGTGCGCGAGGGGGGATTTGAACCCCCACACCCTTTCGGATACTGGCACCTGAAGCCAGCGCGTCTGCCGTTCCGCCACTCGCGCGCAACTTCTTTTTCCGGACTTCGCTGGTCTCCCAGCTTCGTTTCCTTCAAAAGCAGCGAGATCAAGCATAACGGACATCCGGAGCAAAACACCAATCGGGCTGGGAGGCACCCTCCGGAAAGGCGGTGGACGGCCTGGAAACCGCAGAACTTCAAGGGATTTTCAACCCCTGCGAGCCCCGCCAGCAAGGGCCGCCGTCGAACTTTTCCGTGGCGCAAGGCGTTGTGGATTAAGGTCATTCCCAGTCAGTCCCAGTAGTATCGGGAAGAGGAAGGGCCGTGGGGCGCGCACTTTGGTGTGTGCACAGTCGGACCAATTGCAGGACTATCGGACAGGCACAGCAGGTGCCGCGGCAAGGAAAGGAGAAGGAACATGGGTTTGCTGGACAAAGTCGAGCGCGGCATTGAAAAGGCCGTCCGCAACGTCTTCTCCACGGGGTCGCGGGCACGGGTTGAGCCAGTGGAGATCGCGAGCAAGCTGAGGCGGGAACTGGACAATCAGTCCATCACCATCGCCGCCGGACGCACGCTTGCTCCCAACGTTTTTGATGTCCTGCTCAGCGATGAGGACTTCGCCCGGGCCCAGGAATGGGGAACGCCCCTCGCTGAGGAACTGTGCGACGTCGTTATCCAACACGTTCGCAGCCAGGGCTATACGCTCCAAGGCGCGGTCAGGATCTCGTTCCGTCGCAATGACGAGGAACGGGCCGGCCACTTCGAGATCGCTTCCCGGACCGAAAAGTCCTCCGGCGACGCAGCTCCTGCTCCGCAGCCTCCGCGGGCCAACGTTCCCGCAGCCCCCGCACGGCAGCCAATTCGCCTCCAGCCTGTCCTGGACATCAGCGGTCAGCGATACTCCCTCAATGCGGCCAGCGTGGTGCTCGGCCGCTCTTCCGAGGCCGACATCCTGGTGGACGACACCGGGGTTTCACGGAAGCATCTTGAGGTACGCACCGAGAACGGGAGCACGTGGGCAGTTGACCTCGGCTCCACGAATGGCAGTTACGTCAACGGACATAAGGTAAACGGCAGCGTGGAGCTCACAGACGGCTCAACCATCACGATGGGACGTACCAAGATTATTTTCCGCCTCCTCCCCCAGACCCCGGGTGGCCACGCGTGAACGATGTCAGCGAACTGACCATAACAGCGCTTCGTTTCGGCTTCCTCCTGTTGCTGTGGGTCCTGATCTTCAGCATTGTGTCCACCATGCGTCGCGACTTCCAGATCGGACGCAAGGCAGTGACCGGTGTTCCTACGGCACGTGAAGTCCGCAAGCATCCTGAACTGGCTGCCACACCGCCGCCGGCCATCCAGCATGCCCGCAACCTGGTGGTCACCGAGGGTCCCCTCAAGGGCACCACGGTTCCCCTGGCGGCCAGCCCCATCCTGCTCGGACGCGCGCAGGAAGCCACCCTGGTCCTGGAGGATGACTACGCCTCCGGCCGGCATGCGCGTCTGTTCCCGCAGGGCAGCCGATGGTTCATTGAGGACCTCGGCTCTACGAACGGCACCTACCTGGCCGATCAGCAGCTCACTCGTGCGTTGCCGGTGGAGCTCGGTGTCCCCGTGAGAATCGGCAAGACGGTCATTGAATTGAGGCCATAGTCCATGGCCTCTTCTGAGACCCCCGAGGACAAGGAAAAGCCCGCGGAGCGCCCGCTGATCATGCGCTACGCGGCCCGTTCCGACGTCGGCCGGATCCGCTCCAAGAATGACGACTCCGCTTATGTGGGCCGCCATCTCGCTGTGGTCGCCGACGGCATGGGCGGGCACGCGGGCGGCGATGTCGCCTCCGCTTCGACGGTCCTGGACATGATCCACCTGGATCATGACGACTACCCTGAAGGCGCCGACACCGTCCTGGCGGACGAGATCCAAACCGCCAATTCACTGCTCTCAGAGCTCGTCCACCAGAATCCCAAGCTGTCAGGCATGGGTACGACGGTCACGGCGTTGCTCCTTGAGGACCGCAAGCTCCACTTCGCGCATATCGGCGATTCCCGCGCTTACCGCCTGCGCAACAAGAAGTTCGAGCAGATCAGCGTGGACCACACGTTCGTCCAGCGCCTGATCGATGAGGGACGCCTCCGTCCGGAGGAAGCCGAGACCCATCCCCATAAAAACGTCCTAATGCGCGTGCTTGGCGACGTTGACGCGAGCCCTGAGCTGGACTTGGACGTCCTGGACGTCGAACCCGGCGAACGCTGGCTGCTGTGCTCTGATGGCCTGAACTACGTAGCAGGGCACGTCGTGGAGCGCATGGTCCGCGAGACCAAGGACCTTCGCGAATGCGCCGAGATCCTCGTAGACCTCACGCTCGAAGCGGGCGCCCCGGACAACGTCACGGTTGTCATGTTGGAAATCGTCGAGGAGACGGTCGACGACGTCAACACGGCCGCCGTCGACGTCGTACCGGCCGCTGCGCTTGCCGCCGTCGATGAGCCTGAAGCGGTGACGGCCACCAAGTCCCCCGATGAGGTGCCGTCCGGAGATGCGGCTAAGGGCGCCTCGAAGTCGGAAGCTGACCGGAAGCCGGACGCAGGATCGGCTTCCGACGACGGCACCAGGACGAAGGAGTCGGACGAGGCGGACGAAACGTCCGGGACTTCGGATTCCTCCACCGAACCGCCGGCGACCACCGATCCCCACCTCGGTGAGCATCTGTCAGCCGAAGTCCTGCGCGAGGAACTGGCCAGCCGCCCCCATGAGCTCGTTGGCGCCGCGGCAACGGCTGCTGAAACAGGCTCCATTCCTACCGTTGCCGGCCGCACGGTGGCCCGTCGCGCTGCCACAGTCCTGACGCACAAAGCAGAGCAGGACCGCGCGGAGGCCGAAGAGCCGCCACGACGCCGCATCCGCTGGTTGATGCCCGCCGTCGCCGCATTCCTGGTTCTGGGCGTCGTGGTCGGCCTGTGGCTTGGCTACGCCTGGACCCAGACACGCTATTACGTGGGTGAATACGATCAGCGTGTTGCCATCTTCAACGGCATCTCGCAAAGGCTCGGCCCAATTCAGCTTTCCCGGCTGGAAGCCGTAACCGATGTCAGGGTGGATTCCTTGCCTGAATATGGCCAGCAGAGCGTTCGCCAGACCGTTCCTGCCGGGGACCTCGACGACGCCCAGCTCATCGTGGAAAACCTGAAACAGTACGGCAGCGCCTCGGCCAATTGCCCCAGCCCGACGCCAACCGGCACGGCGACTCCCACGCCGTCGCCGTCGCCGTCGGCTACGGCCACAGTGCCGGTACCCAGCACGGCAGCCGTTGCCAGCCCCACGCCATCTCCCGTTCCGACTCCCTGTGAGGGGGCAAAATGATCCAGACTGAAACCGCCCCCAAGCCCCGCCGGAACGTCGAGCTTCTGCTCATCGTGCTGGCACTTGCCGTTGGAATCGGCGCCAGCGCACTGGTCAGCCTCAACTCGGATCTGGGACTGGACAGCGACTTCTGGTTCCAATCGAGCCTGCTCGCCGTAGCCGCCTTTGCATTCCACGTGGTGCTCCGTCTCCGCGCTAAATATGCCGATCCGGTAATACTTCCCATCGTGGTGGCCCTGAATGGATTGGGCCTGGCCCTGATCCACCGCATGGACGGCCCTGGCGACGACACCGGCAACAACCAGCTCCGGTGGACGCTGATTGCCATGGCCGTTTCCATCGCCGTGATCTGGTTCCTCAAGGACCACCGCATCCTGCGCCGCTTCACCTACATCTCGTTGGCGGCCAGTGCATTGCTGCTGATTCTTCCTCTGGTGCCCGGCATCTCCGCCGGTGAGGTGCTCGGTGCCAGCGTCTGGATCCGCATCGGCCCCATGACTTTCCAGCCTGGTGAAATCGCCAAGATCACCCTGGCCATATTCTTCGCGGGTTATCTGTCGTCCAACCGGGACCTCATCCTCCTGGCCGGCCGGAAGATCGGTCCCATGCAGTTCCCCCGCTTCAAGGACCTGGGTCCGATGATCACCGCCTGGCTGGTGAGCATCGGTGTCCTGGTCTTCCAGCGCGACCTCGGATCGTCCGTCCTCTTCTTCGGCCTCTTTATCGTGATGATCTACGTGGCCACCAGCCGTATCTCCTGGGTCGTTATTGGCCTGGCCCTGATCCTCGGCGGCGGTTTCATCGCATCGAAGATCTTCTCCCACGTCGCGTTCAGGATCGACAGCTGGATCAACGCCTTCACCCCGGAGGTCTTCGGCAGGTCTCCCGGCGGGAGTGGACAGATCGTCCAAGGCCTGTTCGGCATGGCCGACGGCGGCCTGGTGGGAACAGGACTGGGACAGGGCCGCCCGGACCTGGTTCCGTTCGCAAACAGCGACATGATCGTGGCGCTCATCGGCGAAGAACTGGGCCTGATCGGCCTTTTCGCCGTGGTGATGCTCTATTTGCTGCTCTTCACCCGCGGTTTCCGCGCAGCCCTGGGAACGCGCGACGCCTTCGGAAAGCTCCTGGCGTGCGGCTTGTCCTTCGCGATCGCACTGCAGTGCTTCGTGGTCATCGGCGGCGTCACCCGGCTCATCCCGTTGACCGGCCTGACCACCCCGTTCCTGGCCGCCGGGGGTTCATCCCTGCTGGCCAACTGGATCATCGTCGGGCTGCTGCTCATGATCTCCAATACGGCCCGCGGACCGGTTGACACCACACCCATGGTCAACAAACCCCCGACCACCAGCTCCCACGGGACAGTCAAGACTCCAACAGGCCAGACACCAAGCGCACCAACTGAGGCGGTGAAGCATCAATGAACCAAGCGATTCGCAGCTCGTGGATGGCCGCCGTCGCCATGTTCGCGTTGATTTTCGGCGCCATCAGCTACGTCCAGGTCATTGGCGCGGACGACCTCAACGCCAATCCCTGGAACCAGCGCGCCATCCTCGCCACGTTCTGCAACGAACGCGGTGCCATCATCGTTGGCGGGAAACCGGTGGCAGAGTCCGTCCCCGGAACCGAGTCCTGCGCCTTCCAGCGTTCGTACCCCCAGCCGGAGCTTTATGCGGGCGTCACCGGCTTCTTCTCGAGGGGCTTCGGATCCACCGGGCTGGAGCAGTCAATGGGGGAAACCCTGGCGGGTAACTCGGACCAGTTGTTCCTGGACCGCATCAGCCAGATGTTCCTGGGCAAGGAACCCAAGGGCGCTTCTGTGGAGCTGACCCTTGATCCTGCCATCCAGAAGCTGGCCTACGACCTCATTCCGGACGGCCAGCGGGGTTCCATCGTGGTCACCAACCCGAAGACGGGAGCCATCCTGGCGATGGTCTCCAAGCCGTCCTACGACCCCAACCTGATTGCCACCCACGACACTGCCGCTGCAGAGGCGAACATGGCCCAGCTGAACCAGATCCCGGGTATCAACCTGAACCAGAACGTCAGCGGTCCCACCGGAAACCTGCTCTCTCCCGGCTCGGTTTTCAAGCTCATTGACACGGCCGCGGCGTTGAACTCGGGCAAGTACAACAAGGACAGTGAGCTGCCGAACCCGAGCAGCCTCCCGCTTCCCGGTTCCAATGCCAGCCTTCCCAACTATGCCGGGGGCAACTGCAACGTCCGGGAGACGGCGTCGTTCGCCTTTGCCCTGGAGCAGTCCTGCAACACGCCGTTTGCGAGCATTGCCCTGGACCTCGGCCAGGACGCCATTCGTGAGCAGGCCGAGAAATTCGGTTTCGGTGAAACCTTCGGAGATCAGCTCAAGCTTCAGCAGGCCAAGAGCGTCTTCCCCAGGGACCTGGACCAGGCACAGCTCGCCCAGTCGTCCGTGGGCCAGCGCGACGTCAAAGCTACTCCGCTGCAGATCAACATGATGACGGCAGCCATCGCAAACGGCGGCGTGCAGATGAAGCCGAACCTGGTGCAGACAGTACGTGCTCCTGACCTGCGCGTCATCAGCGAAACAAAGCCTGAAGCACTCCGCACCAGCACCACGCAGCCGATCGCCGGCCAGATCACCGAATGGATGACCAGCGCAGTGGACAACGGCATTGCCAAGGGCGCAGCCGTTCCCGGCATCAAGGTGGCCGGCAAGACCGGCACGGCGGAACTCGGTGATTCAGGTTTGAACAACTCATGGTTTACCGGGTTCGCCCCGGCAAACGACCCGCAAGTAGCCGTCACCATTGTCATGGAACGTGTGGACGTGCTCAGCGGTGCCCAGCTAACCAGTCCGAACGCAAAGAAGATTTTTGAGGCGGTGTTGAATAAGTGAGGCCTACTTCGGGAATCACACTCGGCGGCAGGTTCCAGCTGACCAGTCGCATTGCGATTGGCGGCATGGGCGAGGTCTGGAAGGCCAAGGACCAGATCCTTGGCCGGATCGTGGCCATCAAGGTGCTCAAGGAGGAATACACGGGTGACCCCGGCTTCCTGCAGCGCTTCCGTGCCGAAGCGCGCCACACCGCCCTCCTCAACCACGTGGGCATCGCCAACGTGTTCGATTACGGCGAGGAAGCCGGCTCGGCATACCTGGTGATGGAGCTCGTGCCGGGCCACCCCCTGAGCGGCATCCTGGAGCGCGAACAGGTGCTGTCCCCGGACATGACGCTCTCCATCATTGCCCAGACAGCCCGGGCCCTTGCCGTGGCCCACGCGCAAGGCCTGGTTCACCGCGATATCAAGCCCGGCAACCTGCTCATCACACCGGACAACCGGGTAAAGGTCACCGACTTCGGCATCGCCCGCCTGGCGGACCAGGTTCCGCTGACGCAGACCGGCCAGGTCATGGGCACCGCCCAGTACCTGGCACCTGAGCAGGCAACCGGCCAGACAGCCACCGGGTCCTCGGATATCTACTCCCTGGGTGTCATCGGCTACGAATGCCTCACAGGTCACCGTCCGTTCTCCGGGGAATCGCAGATCGCCATCGCCTTGGCGCAGGTCAATGACGCACCGCCGCCCCTGCCGGAGACGCTGCCTACGCCCGTGCGTGCCCTCTTGATGTCCATGCTTGCCAAGGACCCCAAGAACCGGCCGGCCAACGCCATCAAGCTTGCCGAAGCAGCTGAAGCCATCCGTAACGGCGACATCGCCACGGCTCATGCCGCTGTGCCGGGAATGCTGTTGTTCGAAGACTCAACCGGCCCCATCACTGCGCCGGTCGACACCGCAACGGCACCCACCGGCGTCGTCGCCTCACCTTACGGCAAGGAGCAATCCTCGACGGCGACCTCCGCACTTCCGGTGCTGGGCGCCGGCGCCGCCGGAGCTGCTGTGGGAGCCGCTGCGGCATCCGCGGACAACCCACTGACACGAGCCAACGCCCTCGAGGCGGAACGGCAACTGAACGACGACGAAGAAGTCATCTACAGCGATGACGAACGTTACGACGATCAGGAACCGGAACGCAAGAAGCGCAGCCCCTGGACGTGGCCCCTTGTTGCGTTGATCCTCCTGGTCTTGTTCGCGCTGGTCGGTTTCCTGATTTCCCAGTCGGGATTCTTCTCGCCCACCCCTTCGCCGAGCCAGTCCACTTCCGCGAGCCCGAGCCGTTCTGCCAGCCCGTCGTCCTCATCGACGTCGTCCTCGCCGACGCCTACGCCTACGGAAACCTCTGAAGCACCGTCGCCCACCCAGTCGACGCCGCAGAAGATCAACATCATCCCGGAGGAATTCCAAGGACAGCCGTTCGAGACGGTCAGTGCCAAGCTGCGTTCCCTCGGCCTCGGCGTCAACGGCCAGGAGGTCTTCGATCCGGCAACACCCGGGACGGTTCTCAGCCTCAACCCCACAGGTCCTGTTGACCCGGGGACCACCATCACGGTGACCTACTCAAAGGGACCCGAAATGGTTGCGGTCCCGAACATCGGTCAGGGAGTCTCCGAAACCCAGGTCCAGGGCGCCCTGCAGGGGGCAGGGCTTAAGTACGTGAGGGGCGAGGACGTCAACGGAAGCATCAGCCAGGGCCCGAACACGTTCGTGCGTTCCTCGCCTGCCGCCGGCACCGAGGTACCCGCAGGGTCCACGGTGACCTACTACCTGTCCAAGGAGCTCATCCCTACGGATCCGGTCACTCCCAGCGGCAACCCCAAGCCGTCCAGCTCTGCGTCCCCCACAGGCCGCTAAGCCACCATGTCTACGCCACGTCCCGGCCCCGCGCATCGAGAGGAGAGCACACCTGTGTCTTCACAGCGCATCCTCAATGGACGCTACGAACTCGGTGAGTTGATCGGTCGTGGCGGCATGGCTGACGTCTACAAGGGAACAGATACCCTCCTGGGCCGAACCATCGCCGTAAAGGTCCTGCGTGCCGACCTTGCCCGCGATCCCCAGTTCCAGGCCCGTTTCAAGCGTGAAGCCCAAGCCGTCGCGGCGCTTAACCACCCCTCCATCGTGGCTATTTTCGATACCGGAGAATATTCCGTTCCAGGTGGGCCCGGAGAGGATGTCCGCGTTCCGTACATCGTCATGGAGTTCGTCTCGGGCCGCACCCTGAGGGACATGATCAAGGCGAAGGAACTGGGCGTAGAGGACTCCGTCGGCTACACGCTGGGTGTCCTCTCAGCCCTGGAGTACAGCCACCGGGCAGGGATTGTGCACCGGGATATCAAGCCGGCCAATGTCATGGTGTGTGCGGATACCGGCGACGTCAAAGTCATGGACTTCGGAATCGCCCGGGCCATGGCAGATTCCGCGGCCACCATGACCCAAACACAGGCAGTCGTTGGCACCGCGCAGTACCTTTCCCCGGAACAAGCCCGGGGCGAAACCGTGGACGCCCGCAGCGACCTCTACTCGGCTGGATGCCTCCTGTACGAACTGCTGACCAGCAGGCCGCCGTTCGTTGGTGACAGCCCGGTGTCCGTCGCCTACCAGCACGTCCGGGAAACCCCGGAACTGCCCAGCACCCACAACCCGGATATCACAGATGCGCTGGATTCCGTTTTGGTCAAGGCACTGCAGAAAAACCGTACTGACCGCTTCCAGGACGCAGCGGCCTTCCGTCGGGCCCTCCGGGCAGCCAGCAATGGCATTCCCGTGCCTGCACTCCCGGCAAGCGAAGCCCCCACAGATCCCAACGACCTCGTGGAACAGGAAGATCCCGCCACGCAGCTCTTGAGCACTACCGCCGTGGGGCTTTTGGACGTGGACCAGTTCAAGGACGAGACCTTGGACCACGAGCACGAGGAACCCCTTCCTTTGGGCCTCCCAGCGGAACGTGAGCGGCCCGCCCAGCAGAAGTCCCGGCGTCGAGCGTGGATCTCCACCCTGGTGATCTTCACTATCCTGGTACTGGCCGGCGGCGGGTTCTGGCTCTACAACCTCATGAACGCCAAGCCGGCCGAACCTGCACAGATCGAGGTTCCGGTGGTGGCCAACATGTCGGAATCCCAAGCGATCCAGAAGCTCTACTCGCTCAAGCTGGTACCGAAATCCGTACGCGAGCCAAGCGATACTGTGGCCAAGGACATGGCCATTGGCACCTCGCCCGCAGCGGGCGCCAAGGTGCCCCAGGACGGCGAAGTGATCCTCAAGGTCTCCAGCGGTCCGAGTTCGGTGACCATACCGGCGGATATCGTGGGCCGCACGGAAGCAAACGCGACCGACGCCCTGCGGGAACTTGGTATCACGGGCACCATCACCAGTGTCCGGACGCACAGCCCGACGGTACCCATGGGCCAGGTGATCAGCACAGCCCCGGCGCCGGGCGGACCCATAGCTACGTCCTCAAAGGTGGAGCTGCAGATCTCATCGGGCAAGGTCCTGATGCCCCAACTCATTGGCCTGCCTGTGGCGGAGGCCGAAGCGGCGCTGAAGGCCAACGGCTTGACCATGCAGGTAGTGGAACAGGAAAACTCGCAGGTGGATCCGGGCAAGGTCACGGCACAAAGCGAGGTATTCAACAGCGAGGTAGATCAGGGCAAGTTGGTCACCGTTACTGTTGCGAAGGCTCCCGCGCCTGTCCCGACCCCGACCCCCACTCCAACACCCACAACGGACACGCCTACGCCGAAGCCTACGCCGACGACAACCAAGAAATAGCCTGCTGCCTGGGCGGATCCACCGTCCCGCCGGGAAAGTCTTTACCGGCAGTTATTGCTTAATGAGCGGGCTCAGCTTGGAGGCACGTTCGGCGGCACCGGCCATGCCCAGGGATTCGAGCCAGTTCCCCAACATCTGGTACCCACCCTCGGTGAGCACTGATTCCGGGTGGAACTGGACACCGCACAGGGGAGCGGTCCTGTGTTGAAGACCCATCACTACACCGTTCGTCGTCTCCGCTGTGACCTCCAGGACGTCCGGTATGGAGTCACGAACCGCCGCCAGTGAGTGGTACCGCGTTGCCGTGACGGGCGAGGGCAGGCCGACGAAGACGCTTTTGCCTTCATGCCGCACGGGTGATGTCTTGCCGTGCATGAGTTCCGGCGCGTGGGTCACCACTCCGCCGTAGGCCTCAGCGAGGGCCTGGTGTCCCAAGCAGACACCGAACATGGGTTTGGAGGCCTCACCGCACCACTTGATCAGCTCAATGCACACGCCGGCTTCTGCAGGGGTCCCGGGCCCGGGGGAAACCAATACGCCGTCCCGCGTTGCGGCCAGTTCGATGGCCTCGGCAAGGGTGACGTCGTCGTTACGGACGACCGTTGTTTCCGCACCCAGTTCCTGAAGGTAGCCCACCAGTGTGTAGACGAAGCTGTCGTAGTTATCTATTACCAAAATCTTTGTTGTGCTCATGGCTGCTGCACTAAACCAATCGTTGAGTCAGTCAATGTGGTGAATTGGGAAAACCAGGGGAAGAGGAACTCGACCATCAAGACAAGGGCCACACCCACCAGTACCAGTGAGGTCAGGATCCGTACCCATAGCGGACCGGGCAAGTTCCGGAAAATCCATGCGTACATCTGCTACCCCTTTCCGTGGGCGCGGGCTACTTGGGCGGCTATTTCCGACGGCGGCCCTGCCGAGGCAGGTTGCCAACCATCCAGCACTGAGTACGCGATGATGCGTTCCTGTGCACCAAAGCGGGGATTGCAGCTGGTCATGGTGAGGAAACTTTCCGTGGGGGTTGCCCCCGGTTGGGTAGGCACGGGCATCAGCACGTCGGTACGGTCCGGCAGGACAATCTGATTGTTGCGGAACACGTAGGTGTAGTAGCCATCCGCGGTTTGGACGTAGATCTTGTCACCGGGAACCAACGTGTGGATGTTGTCCAGGACCGCACCGTGCGTTTGCCTGTGGCCGGCCACCGCAAAATTGCCGGGAGCTCCAGGCATGCTGGTGGTTCCGTAGTGGCCCAATCCCAAGGTGTCCAGGACGTCCGAGCCCGTGCCTTCAATGATGGGGCGGGTGTAGTCCTGGCCGAAGCGGGGGATGTACATGATCCCGATGGTTCCGCCGTTGCCGGGAGCCTTGCCCACCACGGGAGGGCCATAGTCCACCGGACCCACCGGCGCCGCCGGAGCTACCGGGCCGGTGAATTCCTGGGCGAAGCTCTTCACCGCTTCCGTTTGCTTGGCATCGGCTTCCACGTTTGTCCACCACAATTCCCAGCCAACGAACAGCAGCAGGACTATCCCGGCTGTGATGAGGAGTTCGCCGAAGATCTGGCTGATTTTACGGATAACATCCGAGGCCCGTCGACGCTTTCGGGGCCGCCGTTCCTGCCCCGGGCTGGCGGACGGCACGGCTGATGCCGCCGTCGTCTGCTGGTGCGCCACAGGGTCTCCTCATATAGGGCGCGGGCGTCGCGGGCGTATCCCGAGTTGCGGCTAGACTTGACAGCTAGAACCAACCCGGAACGCCGTGTGGCCGTTAACCGCTGGAAATTTCCTTCCTGCAGGATATCAAGGCCGGCAGGGACGGGTATCAACCGAACAGTCCAGGAGGATCCGTGCCCGAGTCCAAGCCCCGCAAGCGGCCTGCCCGCCAGGCCCCACAGACTTCGGCCACGCAGCAGTACAAGCCCAACCCGGTTTGGTACAAGGCCGTCATGTTTGGATTGATGATCCTCGGCCTCCTGTGGATCATCACCTTCTACATCACTGAAGGGCAGTTCCCGGTCCGCGACTGGGCATCCTGGAACATCGTGGCCGGCTTCGGCATTGCAATTGTCGGGTTCCTCATGACCACGCGCTGGCGCTCCTAGGAATTCCGGACCTCACATTCCAGTGCTTGCTGGCGTCTACAGGATATGAGCAACCGGCACACCACGTTGGACTCCCCGTTGGGTCAGTTGACGCTGACAGCCCGCGGGGAGTTTTTGACGGGCATATTTTACGAAGGCCACTGGCATATGCCTCCGCCCGACTATTTCGGAGAGCCCACCACCATCGAGGACCCGGTGTTCTCCCGCACCCGGAGCGAGCTCTCCGAATACCTGGCCGGTCAACGCACCGAATTCAACGTGCCGTTCGAGGCACGCGGAAATCCCTTCCAGGAGAAGGTCTGGGCACGCCTCGAGACCATTCCTTTCGGGGAAACGGTCAGCTATGGGGAATTGGCCCAGGAACTGGGTGATCCCCACCTGGCGCAGGCAGTTGGTTCGGCTGTCGGCCGTAATCCCATCAGCATCATCATCCCCTGCCACCGGGTAGTGGGCCGGAAGGGGCAACTGACCGGCTATGCCGGCGGGCTTCGCAACAAGCGCTTCCTCCTGGAACTGGAAGAACCGGATTCCGTAAGAGAGGGCAAGCTCTTCTGATGGAAGACGGACAGGCGGCCAGCAAGAAACCGTTCGAAGCAGTTGTTCGGGAACGCGGGGCGACAGTGCTTCGTGTTTGCCGTGCAATTCTCGGCGTCCACGATGCCGACGACGCCTGGTCGGACACGTTCCTGGCGGCTCTCCAGGCCTATCCCGATCTTCCCGTGGGGGCCAACGTGGAAGCCTGGCTGGTGACCATCGCCCACCGGAAGTGCATTGACCATCTGCGGGCCGGTGCGCGCCGGGCATTACCTGTGGAACAACCGCCGGAACAACCAACCCGCCTGGGCCTTCCGGGCGAACGGGACACCGAGCTTCTCGACGCCGTCGCCAAGTTGCCCTCGAAGCAGCGCCAGGCCGTGGCGTACCACTACCTCGCCGGGCTGCCTTACAAAGAGATCGGCGCCCTTCTGGGCAGTTCCCCGGAGGCCGCACGCCGGGCCGGAGCAGATGGCGTGAAGGCGCTCCGGGCAGCCGTCCACACCCCCGTTCCGCTGGTCCATTCATCGTCGAAAGGTGAAGTGCAATGACCCTCGACCCCAGCCCCGGGCACACCGAGGTGTTGTCACTCCTGGAACCACTGGACGTTGCCCTTGGGCCCGCCCTCGCGGACCTCCATGCCCGTCTGGCCCTCGACGCACAACTGACCCACACCCTGGACATCGCCTACCGAACCGTCGATTCACCGGTGGGGAAGCTCCTCTTGGCAGCCACGGACCGCGGAATCATCCGGGTAGCCTTCGAATTGGAAAACCATGACTCCGTCCTGCAGTTGCTGGCGGACACGGTCAGCCCCCGCATTCTGGAAGCGCCCACGCGCCTCGACGACGCTGCCCGGGAACTCGAAGAGTATTTCGCCGGTACACGCCGCGACTTCGACCTCATCCTCGATTTCCGGTTATCCCGCGGTTTCCGGCTCAACGTCCTCCGTCACCTGCCCCGGATTCCGTACGGCAACACGGCGAGTTATGCACAGGTGGCCCAGGCGGCCGGCAGCCCCAACGCCGTCCGTGCCGTGGGCACCGCCTGCGCCACCAACCCGCTTCCCGTGATCGTTCCCTGCCATCGGGTGGTCAAATCCGACGGCAGCTTCGGTGGCTACCTTGGAGGTCCTGAAGCCAAACGCGCATTGCTCACGCTGGAGGCCGCGGCGTGAGCGACGACGCCCTGTTCCCGCTGGAGCTGGTTCAACCGGAAAACCACGACGCCGGTCCACGCCTGGTGCGGCCGGGTGCGGTTCACGTCCCCGGTTGGCTGACCCTGGAACAGCAACGATGGATCGTCGGGCGTTTTGGTGAATGGACCCAGGGGCCCGTTCCCTTGCGGGCTGCAACTCTGCCGGGAGGGCATCAGATGTCCGTCCGCACGGTTTGCCTGGGATGGCATTGGCAGCCGTACCGCTATTCACGGACGGCGACCGACGTGAACGGCCAACCCGTCCTCGATTTTCCTGAGTGGATGGTCCGCCTGGGGAAGCAGGCCGTTGCTGTCGCGTATTCCCCGGACCTTGGAGTCGATGAATCCTTGATTGGCCTGTCCCGGGACTACGCACCGGATGCCGCCCTGGTGAACTATTACGGCGATGGAGCCGCCATGGGCATGCACCAGGACAAGGACGAGCATTCCAACGCTCCGGTGGTGTCCCTCAGCATCGGAGACACGTGTATCTTCCGTTTCGGCAACACCGAGTCACGGACCAAGCCCTACACCGATCTGGAACTCCGTTCGGGCGATCTGTTCGTTTTCGGCGGGCCCTCCCGGTTCGCTTATCACGGCATCCCCAAGGTCCTTCCGGATACGGCTCCTGAGGGCTGCGGCCTCGATCGTGGACGGATCAATATCACCATGCGTGTCACGGGTCTGTCGTAAGACCGGACCCGTGGAAACCGGCTCCGTGCTACCCGGCTGTCGACGTGACAGCTGTTAATGTCACAGGTGCCGGGAAGAATATCCCCGGCAGTTAAATGCATGCCGGCCGCTGGGCCGGCATGGTTGCGGAGGAGTGCGCATGACCCCGGATAACGGCACCATCATCGGACCGGACGGCTTGGCTCGTCCCTCATGGGCTGCCTCGGACCCGCTCATGCAGGCCTACTACGATCACGAGTGGGGCATGCCCGTGCGCGATGAACAGGGCATGTACGAACGCATCAGCCTCGAGGCGTTCCAGGCCGGCCTCTCCTGGGCCACCATCCTCCGGAAGCGCGAGGCCTTCAGAGAGGCGTTCCTGGACTTCCACCCGGAAAGCGTGGCCGCCTTCACGGAATCCGACGTGGAGCGCCTGATGCTCGACGCCGGGATAGTCCGGAACCGCCTGAAGATCCACGCCGCGATCACGAACGCCAAAGCCACCATTGCCTTGCGTGAGGAGGGCGGGCTGGTGGAATTCGTGTGGTCCTTCCAGCCGGACAGCACACCCGCTCCCCGCACATTGGCGGAAATCCCCACAACTTCGCCGGAGTCAATCGCCCTCTCCAAGGCCCTGAGGAAGAAGGGTTTCGCTTTCGTGGGACCCACCACCATGTACGCCCTGATGGAAGCAGTGGGCATCATCGATACCCATTTGGTGGACAGCCACCGGCGCGGCACGTCTGGAGTGTGGACCTAGGGGAAGCGTCCACCTTCGCTGTGGGCGGCTGAGCCGCTGTCCACAGAAGTGCGTAACTTTATCCACAAGGGTGGATAACTTCTGTGGACATCCACGTACTTAGGTCCAAAATCGGTGCCACACCGCGTGTGGAGGGGCCAAACGGCCCATGTTGCGACTTATGCCCACTGTGCATCGAGCTGTGGATAGTGGTCCAAGCTTCACCAAAAATTCAACGTCGCAGGATTGCCTGGTTCGTCTTGGCGGAATAATCCGGCCACTACCTTGAGGCACCGGAGGCACCGGTCGACTCTCGCCTCGCATCTTCCGAGTCCGTGCCGGTTACCCACTTAACAACAACCCCCTACCCACAAGTTATCCACAGATGGGGAAAACATGTGGGTTTCAGCAAAGGGATCGCTGTCGTGCCGGGCCTCAGTGGCCCTAAGCCGGACTGAACTACACGTGTGTAAGTTATTAACATTGTTGATAAGCCTGTTGATAGCCGCTTCCACGCACCGGAATTAACAGGCTTATCCACAGACATCCCAAATTAGCCTTGTTTGTCCACAAATTCCGGGCTGGTGGGGACATAGTTATCCACAGGTGTGGAGAAATCCATGCCTTTCGGGGGATATCTAGCGCTTCAGGGGCTGCAACGAGGGCTTAACACGATAACTACACGTGTGTAAGTTACTCACAGTGTGGATAACGCTTGTGGATAACACGGGTGCCGCAGGGTGGGACGCCCTGGCCTGTGGGCTTAGCGTGGGTTCCATGAAGACCGACCTCAAGAAACTGATACCTGCCTACAGTGCGACCAAGGGACGGTTTTCCCTGCTTACCGTCCCGCCCATGCAGTACCTGATGATCGATGGCAAGGGTGACCCCAACACTGCCCAGGCGTACAAGGACGCGTTGTCGACCCTTTATCCGGTCGCCTACAAACTGAAGTTCTTCAGCAAGGGTGAGCTCGCGCGTGATTATGGTGTCATGCCGCTGGAAGCCCTGTGGTGGGCCGAAGACATGGATTCCTTCACCAGCGCCCGGGATAAATCACTCTGGTCATGGACGTTGATGAACATGGTTCCCGAGTGGCTTACACAGGAACACATGGAGGCAGCGTGCAGGTCGGTCGCCGACAAGGGAGCGGCTCCTGCCGTAGATGCACTCCGTCTGGAATCGTTGGAAGAGGGTTTGAGCGTGCAGACACTTCACGTTGGCCCCTACGACGACGAAGGCCCCGTACTGGATGAGATGCACAACAGGTTCATACCGGAGCATTCACTGGCCATGGCGGGGAGGCACCATGAGATCTACCTCGGTGATCCCCGGCGTACTGCCCCGGACAGGCTCAGGACAATCCTTAGGCAGCCAGTCGTGCGCCCTACGGACTGAAGGTCGGAAAAGCAGCGAGCGTGGGGGCCAGTCCAAGCATCGGGCAGCCTGCTAGCCGGCCGTAATGCGGAACCAGGTCACCACGGCCAGCAAGCCGGCCACGAGGACCAAGCCGCCGGCTTGGAGCAGGGCCTGGTTCTTGCCCCGGGGCGCGTAGGCGATGGCTGCTGCGGCCAGGCCACCGGTAATCAGCCCGCCCAGGTGGGCCTGCCAGGCAATGTTGGGGACAAAGAATCCGATAGCGCCGTTGATGGCGATCAGGATCCACAGTTGCCGGGTGTCGCCACCGCGGTGCCGTTGAACCACCAGCATGGCCCCGAAGAGGCCGAAGATGGCACCGGAGGCACCGACGACGCCGGACAGAGGGTAGTCAGGGGTCAGCAGGAGATAGCCAATCGAGCCACCGACAGCAGACAAGAGATAGACAGCCAGGAAGCGGATCCGCCCGAGCAGTGGCTCGAGGGCTTGTCCGAAGATCCACAGCGTATACATGTTCAGGACTATGTGGAGCAGGAATCCCTGGGAATGCAGGAACGCTGCGGTCAACATCCGCCAGGGTTCCGTGGCCGCAAAAGCATTCGCGAACGCAAAGTCTTGGAAAATCAGGTCGCCGGGGACAATCCACTGAAGGATGTACACCAGCACGCAAAGCCCGATGATCGTGAACGTCACCAAAGGACGGCCGACGGCCAGGGCGCCGCCATACGGGGACCGGTACGCCGGCGTCGTACGTTTTTGTTCGTTGACGCAGTCAACGCATTGGAACCCGACGGCGGCCGTCCGCTGGCACTCGGGGCACGCGGGGCGCCCGCAGCGCTGGCACCGCACATAGGAGGGCCTGTCCGGGTGCCGCGGGCACACCGGAATATCAGCGGACGGCTCTGCCGACGGGATTCCGTAACTCATGGATTCAGCTCAGTGAATGACTAGAGCTGTTCGATGTCGATGCTGTTGATGACGACGTCCTCAACGGGGCGGTCGCCCATGCCGGTGCGGACAGCCTCAATGGCGTCGACAACCTTGCGGGATTCCTCATCCGTGACTTCACCGAAGATGCTGTGCTTGCCGAACAGCCAGTCGGTGTTGACCGTGGTGATGAAGAACTGTGACCCGTTGGTGCCCTTGCCCATCTGGATGCCGGCGTTTGCCATGGCCAGCTTGTACGGAGCGTTGAAGGTCAGTTCCGGGTGGATCTCGTCATCGAACTGGTAGCCGGGGCCACCGACGCCGCGGCCCAGGGGATCGCCGCCCTGGATCATGAAATCCTTGATGATCCGGTGGAAGATCGTGCCGTTGTACAGGGGAGTTCCGGTCTTGTCCTCGCCCGTTTCGGGGTGGTTCCAGGACTTCTCGCCCGTAGCCAGGCCAATGAAGTTGGCTACCGTCTTGGGCGCGTGGTTGCCGAAGAGGTCAACCTTGATGTCGCCGAGGGTAGTGTGGATCGTTGCTTTTGCAGTTGCAATGGTCATAGGGCCATTCTTCCATGCAGGGTCAACGCCGTTGCCGTTGTAAAGCCGGTTCCGCGCTCGGTGAAATCCGGGTCGAATCCGGCAGATGAATAGCCGGTGTTCCCCAAGCGACGTAGGCTAGCAACAAACGAGCACGTGTATCGGGAGGTAGTTGTGAAGAAAACAGACCGTATTGCCCGCGAACTCGAACAATCCGTTGCGGTTGGTGTGGATAACGCACGCGACTGGGCTGCGCCCCGTGTGGAAGCAGCCGTCAATTGGGCTGTTCCGCGCATCCAGCACGGCATTGACACCGCTTCCCCCAGGATCCAAGAGGGGCTGAAGTCCGCCGCGCACAACCTTGCCGACGGCGTGGCAGTTGTAACGCCGCGGATCCAGGATGGGCTGGCGCACCTCGCGCCGAAGATCCACGACGTCGTAGAGGACGCAACACCCCGGATCCAGGAGACGCTCAACAAGGCCACTCCGGCTCTGGGTATTGCGCGGGACAAAGTCGTGGACGAGTACCTGCCCAAGCTCTCTGAACAGTTGGGCCAGGCCTCTGTAGCCGTTCACCACGTTTTGGAGAACGCCCCCGCACAGGTTGACGCGGTTGCGCAGAAGCTTGTTGATTCAGGCGTGGTGCACAGCGTCCAGGAGCAGGCACACGCTACCGGCAAGCAGATCAAGGCCGTGGCTGACGAGGCCACCAAGGCCGTCTCCACGAAGTTGGGCAAGGAACCGAAGCCCAAGAAACGTGGATGGCTGATCTTCACCGTCATTGCCGCAGCTGCGGCCGCCGGTGTTGCCGCCTGGAAGGCTTCCAAGCCGGTTGAGGATCCGTGGAAGACGCCTTCTCCGGTCACCCCCACGCCGGCTCCGGTTCCGGCCGCCCCGGCACCGGCTCCCGCGGACACCGCAGCATCGGCAACGGCTGCGGAAGCTGCCAAGCCGGGTGCAACGGACATCACCCCGGAAGATGCAGCAGCCGAGGCCGAGCAGGCCACCAAGGACGCCTTCAAGAACGTCGAGGACTCCACCGCCAAGGTGGCAACCGACGCCAAGACGGCCGTGAAGAACATCGCGGCCAGCTTGAACAAGGACACCGAAGGTACCGGGGCTGACGCCAAGGGTACAAACAGCTAAGTGCTTTTCAGATAGGCACCGCTTCAATACTGGAGGGACTTCGGCAGCAGCCGGGGTCCCTCCAGTGTTTGCCGGCTTGTAACCAAAGCCTCCGGCTGGGGCGAGGATGCGGGTGTTAGATTTGGAGAGATGTCAGCCGATAGCCCCTTGACGGGTGCCCTCCAGGATGCCCCGGAACCCCCCGGGGTCTCCATCGTCATCCCGGCGTATAACGAAGAAAGCGTCATCCGCCAGTGCCTCATCGCTGCCATCTACCAGTCTGTCCCTGCTGACGAGATCATCGTGGTGGACAACATGTCCACGGACCGGACAGCACGGATTGTGCGGCAGATGCAGCAGGAATACCCCGAGAGCCCCATCATTCTCCTGCGGCAGGACGCAACGCAGGGTCTCATCCCCACACGCAACCACGGCCTGAACAGCGCTACGGGGGACGTCGTGGGCCGCATCGATGCCGACTCTGTCCTGGAACCGGATTGGGTTGAGCAGGTCCAGAAGGCGTTCACTGACAAGTCCGTGGCCGCTGCCACGGGGCCGGTGGTGTACTACGACATGCCCATGCGCCGGTTCGGACTCAAGGCCGATGACAAGATGCGCCAACTCATGCTGCGCCTGGCCAAGCACCAGTACCACTTCCTGTTCGGCTCCAACATGGCCCTTCGCCGGACTGCCTGGGAAACCATCCGCGACGAGGCATGCCTCGATGAGAAGGATGAGATGCACGAGGACATCGACCTCTCGCTGCACCTTTTTGAGCACGACCTCAAAGTCCAGTACGTGCCCCAGATGGTCTCGGGCATGTCCGCGCGCAGGCTGGAAGACTCACCGAGGGACTACCGCTACTACGTCCAACGCTTTGACCGGACCTATAAGGCACATAACGTCAAAAAGATGGCCCTGAAAGCCCCCATGGTGGTGTTCTTCTCCGTGTATTTCCCCGCCAAATTGCTGCGGGCCATCCACACAGCCAATTCGGCTCAGGGCGTCCGCCGCGGCGGTCTGTAACGCCTGTAAGCCGTCGACGTACGACGCCGGCACTTCAGTCAGTGCCTAGCTCGGCTTCCCGCCGGTCAGCTTCCGGGCGGTCCGTTCCCGGGCGCTTGCGCCTCTGTCCGGCCACCACAACGGCCAGGCCGGCGAGTATAAGTCCCAATCCGGCGTAGATACCGGGCGGCAATGTTTCGTTGAGGAAGATGGCTGCCAGAATGGCGGCCCCTGGGATCTCCAGCAGGATGATCATGGATACCAGCAGGGGACTCATCGTTGCCAGCAAGTGATTGAAGGCCGTATGGCCCACCAACTGCGCACAAACGGTGATGGCGATGATGCCCAGCCAGCCGCCGGCGTCGAATCCTGACAACGGCTGCCCACTGACCAGCGCCATCAATGCCACGAGGGCCGCGCACATGCCGTAACAGAGCGTGGTGTAGGTTCCCGTTGCCATGGACTGCCGGGCTTTGCCGCCCGCCAGGGTGTAGAGACCTGCCAGGGCCCCGCCCGCGACGGCCAGGAGATCTCCGAGCAGTGCTTCGGGGGAAGAACCCATATCGAATCCCGTGATCGCCACAACGCCCACGAATGCGATGCCAAGGCCGGCCAGGACAGGCCAGCGGTGGCGGGTACCACGGAACATCTGGAAGACYGCGATCCAGGCTGACTGCAGGCAGACCAGAGCAGTAGCGGCCGCAACGGACGTCAACTGGAGTGCGGTGATGAAGCACGCGAAGTGGAATGCCAATGCGACGGCGGCCACCGTCGACCAGCCGAACTCACGCCGGGTGATCCTGCCGAACGCTCTCGGCTCCCGGATAGCTACAGGCGCCGCCATCACCACAGCCCCGATGGCGTTCCGCCAGAAGGCGATGGCCAGTGCAGTCACCGAGGTGGCACCCAAGGTCCCGGCAATCAGTGGTCCGGAGGAGGCAACACCCAGGACTCCCAGGGCGGCGATGAGAAGGTTCACAGACCAACCCTAGTGCGCCGGAGTTCCCTGTCCATTCGAGCTGCCGGCCAGATCATATTCCGGATCCTGGTGTTAAATGCGAAAGTCCCGGTCATTCCTGACCGGGACTTTCCTTATGGTGGAGGCACGGGGACTCGAACCCCGAACCCCCTGCTTGCAAAGCAGGTGCGCTACCAATTGCGCCATGCCCCCATAAGAAGCAACCCGTCAATCATACCCCATCTCCGGACTGGCTTTTACCAGTTCAGAACCGGGATCCTCGGCTAATCAACCGTATCGGTTGACTTGCTCCAGACATCTTTCCGGGCTTCGGATTCCTGGTTCTTTTTATAAACCAGGACACCTGCGATTGCCGCTGCCACAACTATCAGCAACTTCTTCACAAGTACCTCATTCCGGCTCAGTTTTACCTGAACCTGTTTTGGTTCCGTGGGCGTACCAGGACTTGAACCTGGGACCTCTTCGTTATCAGCGAAGCGCTCTAACCGCCTGAGCTATACGCCCCGATGCCTCATCGGGCCGAGATATGACTGTACAGCACTTCCCGGCCCGATCTCAAATCGAGGCAATTTCGCGGAAGATTTCCGCCGAAAATGGCGAAATTCCGCGGATTTCTTCTAGTCGTCCGTCAGGGTGACGCCGACGCCGCCAACCAATGTTGCAGAAATGTTATACAGCACAGCCGACAGCATGGACAGCGCCGTCAGCAGAACAACATTCACCACGGCGATGATGGTGGCGAACGAGGCAACCTGGCCCAGCGAGGCAATCTTCTTCAGCTCGAAACCGCCGCCTTCAGAACCTGCGAGAGTGCCCAGGAGGCTGTCCACCTGGTTGAAGATTCCCGTAAGGTCCAGCACAGTCCACAGAACGATTGCGGCCACGACAGTGACAATGCCCAGCGCTACGGACAGCAGGAACGCCATCTTGAGCACCGACCACGGGTCCACCTTGCTGACCAGGAGGCGTGCACGGCGCACCTTCGCCTTGGGAGCGGGCTTTACCAAGCCGGGGGCACCCTGGGCCGGACGCTGGCCCGGGGCCCCTGCAGGCCGCTGGCCGGGCTGGGCCGGACGCTGCCCGGGGGCACCCGCAGGACGTTGTCCCGCCGGGGCAGGTCGTTGTCCGGCTTGAGCGGGACGCTGTCCGGGGGCACCGGCAGGTCGCGGAGCGGAGTTGGCACCCGTCGCCGGTCGTGCGCCTGTGGCTCCTGAACCGGTGGCTCCTGCTCCGGGTCGTTGCTGGGGCCGTGCAGGCGTTCCTGCCTGTGCATTGCCCGAGGGCTGCCGGAGTCCGCCGGGGACACCTGTGCTCGGCTTGGGATATGAGTCGGAATTACTCACTCGTTACCTCCGGTATTGTCTTCGTTCAGCTCCGCGCCCGATTCACTTTCCGGGTCTGCGTCGTTTTCCGTTGCGGGCGTTGCGGTCACCGCAGCGGCGCCGTCCTCTGCAGCCAACGTTACGTCATCGTCGGCTCCGTCTTCGGATTCCTCGCCTTCCAAACCGCGTTCGCTGTTGCGGGCAACTTCAATAATGCGGTCATTCTTGTCCGGTTTGGCAAAGATGACGCCCATGGTGTCGCGGCCCTTGGCGGGAACGCCGGTCACGGCTGAGCGGACCACCTTGCCGCCCTCCATGACCACCAGGACTTCGTCTTCTTCCTGGACGATCAAAGCGCCTACAAGGTCGCCACGGTCCTCGGCCAGCTTGGCTACCTTGATACCCAAACCGCCGCGGCCCTGGAGCCGGTACTCATCCACGGCAGTCCGCTTGGCATAACCGCCTTCGGTCACGATGAACACGAACGAGCCATCTTGAACCACGTCCGCGGCCAGCAGTTCGTCGTCCTCACGGAACTTCATACCCGTAACACCTGAAGTGGCACGGCCCATGGGCCGCAGGGCGTCATCCGTGGCTGTGAAGCGGATGGACTGGCCCTTGCGTGAGACAAGCAGGAGATCGTCTGTTTCACTGACCAGCTGAGCTGAAACCAGTTCGTCACCATCGCGCAGGTTAATGGCGATGACGCCGGCGGTGCGGTTGGTGTCGTAGTCTTCCAGCCGCGTCTTCTTGACCAAGCCGTTCTTGGTGGCCAGAACCAGGTACGGAGCCTGCTGGTAATCCCTCAGGTCCAGGACCTGGGCGATGTGCTCGTCCGGCTGGAAGGCTAGAAGGTTGGCAACGTGCTGACCCTTGGCGTCGCGACCGGCTTCGGCAAGTTCGTAGGCCTTCGCGCGGTAAACACGGCCCAAGTTGGTGAAGAACAACAGCCAGTGGTGGGTGGTGGTGACGAAGAAGTGCTCAACCACGTCGTCGCCACGCAGCTGGGCACCCTTGATGCCCTTGCCGCCGCGCTGCTGCGAACGGTAGTTGTCACTGCGGGTGCGCTTGACGTAGCCGCCGCGGGTGATGGTGACAACCATTTCCTCTTCAGGAATCAGGTCTTCCATGGACATGTCGCCGTCGAAGCCCATGAGGATGTGCGTCCGCCGGTCGTCACCATGCTTGGCAACGATTTCAGCGAGTTCCTCGCTGATGATCTGGCGCTGGCGTTCCTCGGAAGCCAGGATCGAGTTGTATTCCTCGATCATCGCTTCGAGCTCGGAGTGCCGGTCCTGGATCTTCTGGCGCTCCAGGGCGGCCAGGCGGCGCAACTGCATGTCGAGGATGGCCCGGGCCTGGAGTTCGTCAATCTCCAACAGCTCCATCAGGCCTTCGCGGGCTGCTTCCGTGGTGTTGGACGCACGGATCAACGCGATGACTTCATCCAGCATGTCCAGTGCCTTGAGGAGTGCGCGCAGGATGTGCGCTTCTTCCTCGGCCTTGCGCAGGCGGTAACGGGTGCGGCGCGCAATGACGTCCATCTGGTGGGCAACCCAGTGCCGGATGAAGGCATCCAGGCTCAAGGTGCGCGGCACGCCGTCGACAATCGCCAGCATGTTCGCCGAGAAGTTGTCCTGCAGCTGCGTGTGCTTGTAGAGGTTGTTCAGGACCACCTTGGCCACGGCGTCGCGCTTGAGGACGATCACCAAGCGCTGGCCGGTGCGGCCGGAGGTCTCATCGCGGAGGTCGGCAATGCCCTGGATCTTGCCATCCTTGACCAGCTCGGCGATCTTGATCGCCAGGTTGTCCGGGTTGGCCTGGTACGGAAGCTCGGTGACTACCAGGCAGGTACGGCCCTGGAGCTCTTCAACGTTGACCACCGCGCGCATCGTGATGGAGCCGCGGCCAGTGCGGTAAGCGTCCTCGATACCCTTGTGGCCCAGGATGGTGGCGCCTGTGGGGAAGTCGGGTCCCTTGATACGCAGCAACAGGGCTTCAAGCAACTCTTCGCGCGTGGCGGTGGGGTTTTCCAGTGCCCACTGGACGCCCTCGGCAACTTCACGGAGGTTGTGCGGCGGGATATTGGTTGCCATGCCGACGGCGATGCCTGAGGAGCCATTGACCAGCAGGTTCGGGAAACGGGCCGGCAGGATGGTCGGTTCCTGGTTCTTGCCGTCGTAGTTGTCCTGGAAATCGACGGTTTCCTCGTCGATGTCTCTGACCATCTCCATGGCCAGCTGCGCCATTTTGGTTTCCGTGTAACGCGGTGCAGCAGCGCCGTCGTTGCCGGGCGAGCCGAAGTTACCCTGGCCCAGCGCCAGCGGGTAGCGCATGGTCCAGTCCTGGATCAGGCGCACCAGGGCATCGTAGATCGCCATGTCACCGTGCGGGTGGTAGGTACCCATGACGTCGCCCACGACGCGGGCGCACTTGTTGAAGGAGCGGTCGGGGCGGTAGCCGCCGTCGAACATTGCGTACAAAACGCGGCGGTGAACGGGCTTGAGTCCGTCGCGGACGTCCGGGAGGGCGCGGCCGACGATCACGGCCATGGCGTAGTCCAGGTAGGACCGCTGCATCTCTGTCTGCAGGTCCACCTGCTCCACGCGGTCGGTCAGCACATCACCCTCAAGAACAACTTCCTCGGCGTCGTTCGATTCCGCCGGGACTTCGGGAGTTTCGTCACTCATAATCTAAGGTTTCCGTTTCAGGTATATGTCGGTTCTGGAATATTCAAGTGCCCTGCTGGGCCCTTAGATATCGAGGAACCTGACGTCCTTGGCGTTCTGCTGGATGAAGTTACGGCGTGATTCAACGTCCTCGCCCATCAACACGGAGAAGGTCTGGTCGGCTGCCAATGCGTCGTCCATGGTTACCTGCAACAACGTGCGGCGACCCGGATCCATGGTGGTATCCCACAGCTCGGTGTAGTCCATTTCACCGAGGCCCTTGTAGCGCTGGATGCCGTTGTCCTTGGGGAGGCGCTTGTTCATGGCGGCACCCTTGCGGATGGTCTCGTCGCGCTCACGATCGCTGTAGACGTAGTCGTGCGCGGCATTGGACCACTTGATCCGGTACAGCGGCGGCTGGGCCAGGTACACATAACCGTTCTCGATGAGCGGGCGCATGTAGCGGAACAGCAACGTCATCAACAGGGTGGTGATGTGCTGGCCGTCAACGTCAGCATCGGCCATCAACACGATCTTGTGGTAGCGGAGCTTGGAGATGTCGAAGTCTTCGCCGATTCCCGTGCCGAATGCGGTGATCATGGACTGGACTTCAGCGTTACCCAAAGCTTTGTCCAGGCGTGCGCGCTCCACATTCAGGATCTTGCCACGCAGCGGCAGGATCGCCTGGGTTTCGGGGTTGCGCCCACGCTTGGCCGAACCGCCGGCCGAGTCACCCTCAACGAGGTAGACCTCGCAGCGCGAAGGATCCTTCGACGAGCAGTCAGAGAGCTTACCGGGCATACCGAAGGACTCAAGCGGGCTCTTTCGGCGGGCATTGTCGCGCGCCTTCCGGGCGGCCATGCGGGCCTGGGCGGCTGAAATGGCCTTGCGGATAACGTCGCGGGCCGGGCCCGGGTTCCGTTCCAGCCAGTCACCCAACTGGTCAGTAACGACGCGCTGGACGAAGCCCTTGACCTCGGAGTTGCCCAGCTTGGTCTTGGTCTGGCCTTCGAACTGCGGTTCAGCAAGCTTTACCGAAATCACCGCAGTCAGGCCTTCGCGGATGTCATCACCGGTAAGGTTGTCTTCCTTTTCCTTGATGATGCTCTTCTCGCGCGCATAGCGGTTGATCAGCGATGTCATCGCGGCACGGAAGCCTTCTTCGTGCGTTCCGCCCTCGTGGGTGTTGATCGTGTTCGCGTACGTGTGGACACTTTCCGAATAAGCGGTGGTCCACTGCATGGCAACCTCGACGGCGATGTGCCGCTCAGTGTCCTCGGTTTCGAAAGCGATGACGTCCTCGTGGACGATCTCGACCTTCTTGTTCGAGTTGAGGTGCTTGACGTAGTCCAGCAAGCCGTCCGGGTACTCGTAGACAACCGTGCGGTGCTCGGCTGCAACTTCGCCTTCGGTGGCCACTGCGTCCAGGTCAAGGTCGTCATCGCCATCGCGGTTGACCGGACGCTCGTCAGTCAACGTGATCCGCAGGCCCTTGTTGAGGAAGGCCATCTGCTGGAAACGTGCGCGAAGAGTCTCGAAGTCGAACTCAGTGGATTCGAAGATCGTTCCGTCGGGGTAGAACGTCTGGGACGTTCCGGTACGCTCGGTTTCTTCTCCCTTGACGAGTTCGCCCTGGGGCTTGCCGCCGTCGGCGAAGGTCATCCGCCAAACGTGGCCCTGGCGGCGCACTTCCGTGTCCACACGACGGGAAAGGGCGTTCACAACCGAAATGCCGACACCGTGCAGACCACCGGAAACCGCGTACCCTCCACCGCCGAACTTGCCGCCGGCGTGCAGGATGGTCATGACTACTTCAACCGTGGGCTTACCCTCGGTGGGGTGGATATCCACGGGAATGCCGCGGCCATCATCGACCACCTGCACACCGCCGTCAGCGCGGAGCGTTACTTCGATATGGCTGCAGTAACCGGCCAGGGCCTCATCAACAGAGTTGTCCACCACTTCATAGACCAAGTGGTGCAGGCCGCGGGGACCGGTTGAACCGATGTACATACCGGGGCGTTTGCGCACGGCTTCGAGGCCTTCCAGCACGGTGATGTCGCTGGCACCGTACTCCCTGGGGGCCTCCGCAGGCGTATCAGGCGTGGGAACAGTCTCCTCTTGGGGCTCTACTGCCAAGGTCTCTGCATTGTCGTTAGCCACAGGCGCTTTCGACTCCTCTGTACTCGATGTCGGCCGTTCCCGCAGCTGCCCGCGGCGAACCGCGGCCGCCAACGGGCACGTGACTGATTGCGCCGATTACTCCGACGACGGGGGTTCCCAACTGCCACAGGAGTGGATTCGGGATCCGACGACGTTTCACCGGCGCTCAGTGATCTACGCCAATTCTATCGTGGAAACCCGCGAATCCTTGCAAATACGGGGGCAGCCCAGAGCTGAATATGCCGATGGGAGGCCGCTGGCCCTATCTGCAATGGCCCTGCGGAGGTCCCGATGGGTGCCTATACGACCCGGGGGCGTTGAAACGCCCTGCACGCCGTTCAGCCGTAGGTATCCCGGGGGCCGCGGCCGTTGACACTGCGCCCGCCTTTTCGCCAACTTGGAGCTGATGGCCCCAGTACCTGGATGCTGGTGACCACCCCTTCACCCAGCTCATTCCGGAACATCTCCAAGAGGCTGGTACTGAGCAACCGCAATTGCGTGGCCCATGCCGTTGAGTCACAGCGGACATGCAGCGTGGTGTCGGTGAAACTCTCCGGGGTGCAGTGGGCGGAGATGTCCGACCCAACCAACGTTTCCCATTCGGCCATGACGGAACCGACGGCAACAGGAGAAGTCCAACCCCGTTCCGCCACAAGCCTTCCCACAACATTGCCCAAGCCCAAGGGGTCGCGGCCGCTGCCATGAAACTGCGCAAAACCCCGGGTATCCCGCAGACCCTTGCGTTTGGGAGCAGATCCGGGCCTGGGGGCACGCAGCCTTACTTCACCTCGGGCCGCGGCTGCTTCACGCATGCGGTTCAGCGCCGCCTGGGCAGCATCAATTTCGTCCGGATCCCGGCCCGGTTGCAGTCCTTCGGGACTATCCTTCGCCATCGATGCCTCCCGGAACAACGGTTACGCGCCGTCCGGCCAGCTCCTCAGGGATATCGGCATCGACGGCGGCAGTCACCAGAACCTGTTCAGCGCCGGCCACTATTGCAGCCAGTCTACGCCGCCTCTGCACGTCCAATTCGGCAAAAACATCGTCCAGAATCAGGATCGGCGCAGTTCCACCAGTCCGGGCATCGTCCAACATGACGTAGTAGGAAGCCAGGCGCAAGGACAGGCACATGGACCACGTTTCGCCGTGGGAGGCATAGCCCTTGGCTGGAGCCTGTCCCAGGACGAGTTCCAACTCGTCGCGGTGCGGGCCAACAAGCGAGATGCCCCGCTCAAGTTCCTTTTTCCGCGAAGCTGCAAAGGCCTGGACATAGCGTTCGGTGAGTTCGTCGACGGACAGCAGCCTGAGGTCCTCAACCGACGGCGAAGGTTCCGTTCCGTAGTCGGCCGGACCGCCGTCGTCGTCCAGGATGTCCTGGATGGTGGAGCGGTAAACCGCCCCGGCGTCTTTGGAACCATCCGTGAGTTGGGCGTAGGCGCTGTTCAGGTGCGGACGCAACCGCTCCACCAACTCCAGCCGGGCGTGCAGCAATTCGGCCCCGGCCTTGGCCATGTGTTGGTCCCACACATCCAGGGTTGCTTCATGACCCGCAGTGAATTTGCCTRCACGGGCCGATTTCAACAGGGCGTTCCGCTGTTTCAGGACGCGGTCGTAGTCACTGCGGGTGGCAGCATGGCGGGGTACCAAGCTGACCAGCAGTTCATCGAGGAAGCGCCGGCGGTTGGAGGGGTCCCCCTTCACCAGTGCCAGGTCCTCGGGCGCGAACAGCACCGTGTGGCAAATGCCCAGGATGTCCCGTGCGCGCACCGGGTTTCCCCGGTTGATGCGTCCCCGGTTGGCGCGCCCGGCATTGATTTCAAGCTCGATGACCGTCGCTTGCTCACCACGGACCAAACGGGCCCGGATCAATGCGCGTTCTGAACCAAAACGAAGCAATGGCGCGTCTGTGCTGACACGGTGCGAGCTCAGGGTAGCCAAATAGCCGATGGCTTCCATGAGGTTTGTCTTGCCGATGCCGTTGGAACCCACCAGCACGGTGACACCGGGACCCAGTTTCAGGTCTACCTGTGCGTAGCTGCGGAAATCAGTCAGCGAAAGATGTTCGAGGTACACGCCGTTTGCAGGACTCCTGCGGCCTAGTTGGCCGGACGGGTGGCGTGTCCGCCGAACTGGTGACGCAGGGCGGAAACCATTTTCATGGCCGGTGAGTTGTCTTCGCGCGAAGCAAAGCGTGCAAAGAGCGCAGCCGTGATGGCGGGTGCCGGAACAGCATTGGCGATGGCTTCTTCCACGGTCCAGCGGCCCTCGCCGGAATCTTCGACGTAGTCGTCAATGGAGGCCAGCCCCGGATCTTCGTCGAGTGCCTTCACCATGAGGTCCAGGAGCCAGGACCGGACAACCGTTCCCTTTTGCCATGCGCGGAATGTTCCGGGAAGGTCCTTGACGATGTCCTTTGCGGCGAGGAGTTCATATCCCTCGGCATAGGCCTGCATCAAGCCGTACTCGATGCCGTTGTGCACCATCTTGGCGTAGTGGCCGGCGCCAACGCCGCCAACGTGGACGAAGCTGTCGGCCCGATCGCCTTCAGGACGAAGAGCGTCGAAGACCGGCATGGCAAGTTCGATGTCTTCGTCAGCTCCACCAGCCATGAGGCCGTAACCGTTCTGGAGACCCCAGACGCCGCCGGAAACACCGCAGTCAGCGAAGCGGATGCCCTTTTCGGCCAGCGCGGCCGCGTGCTTCTGGTCTTCGGTGAAACGTGAATTTCCGCCGTCGATCACCATATCGCCGGGGCTCAGTTTACCGCCGAGCTCCGTTACGACCGCGTCAGTGATCTCGCCTGAGGGAACCATGACCCACACGAGCCGCGGAGTAGGAAGGGCGGCAATGAGCTCGTCGACCGAAGCGGCATCGGTGACCTCGGGATTCCGGTCGAAGCCTGTGACCTCGATGCCGCCTTTCCGCATGCGTTCCCGCATGTTGAAACCCATTTTTCCAAGGCCGATCAATCCGATGTGCACAGTGCGAACTCTTTTCTGCGAAAGCGGGGCGGGTTTTGCCGATTAGTTGGGAAGGCGGACCGGCATCACGAGGTAGCGGTAGTCGTCCTGGTCTTCGCCGTCGGCCTCAGCCTGGGCCGTGATCATGGCCGGCTTGGGAGCGGTGGTGAAGGAGAAGCGAACGTACTTGGTCTCGATGACGCTCAAACCTTCAACGAGGTAGTGCGGGTTGAAGGCCACGGTGATGTCATCGCCGGACAACTGTGCTTCGAGCTCTTCGGAAGCCTGCGCGTCTTCGCCGGTGCCGGCGTCGAGGTTCAGCAGGCCCTGCGTGAAGGCGAGGCGGACGGGAGTGTTGCGCTCTGCAACGAGGGAAACGCGACGTACAGCCTCCACCAATTCCTGGGTCTGGACTGTTGCGTGGATCGGGGTAGAGTCCGGGAAAAGTGAGCGGATCTTCGGGTAATCGCCGTCCACCAGGAGCGAAGTCGTGGTACGGCCGCCGCTCTCGAAACCAATAAGCCGGCTGTCGTCGTCCGCGAGGGCCAGGTTGATGTCACCGCTGCCGCCCAAGGTTTTGGCGACTTCGTTCAGGGTCTTGGACTTCACGAGTGCGCTGGTTGAGATGCCGGGAGTTACTGGCTTCCACGGCACTTCCCGCATGGCCAACCGGTAGCGGTCCGTAGCCAGGAGCGTGATGAGGTCATCCTCGATCTCCATGCGGACGCCGGTCAGGATCGGCAAGGTGTCGTCCTTGCTCGCAGCGATGATGACCTGGGACACGGCTTGGGCGAAAGCGTCGCCGGGCAAGGTGCCGCTGATGGCGGGAAGCGCAGGAAGGGCCGGGTACTCGGACTCAGGCATTGTGGCCAGGTGGAAGCTGCTTCGACGGCAGGTAAGCGTGACTTTGCTTCCGTCTGTTTCAACCTCGACCGGAGCCGAGGGGAGGCTGCGGCAGATGTCTGCCAGGAGGCGTCCGGAAACCAGGATGGTGCCCTCGACGGCGATATCGGCGGGGATTTCCAGGCGCGCCGATGTTTCGTAGTCGAAGCTCGAGAGGCTTACGGTTCCCGCCTCAGCTTTGAGGAGGAGGCCGGAAAGCACAGGAACGGGCGGCCGCGGAGACAACGACCGCGCGGTCCACGTAACGGCTTCTGCCAGGACGTCGCGGTCGACTCTGAACTTCACGGAGGGGTGCCGCCTTTCATTGCTGCTGCCATGTAGTAGCCGCGGATTCCTGCTTGGAAACCGCTAAATCTTCGCAGTCCGGCATCGGAACCTGCATGGTCCGCACTCAGCGAACTACAAACAAGACCCAAGGATGGGAGCGCTGCTGACAGCTTAGCCGGAAGATCCGCGATTAACCCATCCCCGATTGCTCCGACCCGTCCTATGTGGACAGCCGCAGGCTGGCCGTGGCCCGGAACTTGGCATGTCCTTCGGAGGGTCGGGTGGGTGGCAGAACGAGATTGTTATTTGAGGGATTTCAATTTTTTGGGATTCGTAGTGTTAATAACTGCTGTGGAAACTGTGGATAACCCCATCCTGCGGCGCAGATCCGGGGTTAAGCCCTGTTCATGGACTGTGCGTTAACTGGGTTTTAAACAGGGTGTGGATGGGGACAACTCCAAAGCCGGTTTTTAACGATCCACAGACGGCTTAAGGGTTTTAAGCCCATTAACCGCGCTTGTCCCCTTAAGTATCCACAGGCTTATCCACATGTGCCTGTTAATAAGGTATGTAGTGGCGGACGCGATGTGGATTTCAGGAGTCGCGTTGCTGCTGTTTGATGCGGTTGGTGAGCTCTGTGACCTGGTTGTAGATCACACGACGCTCGGCCATGAGCTCGCGGATCTTGCGGTCGGCGTGGATGACCGTGGTGTGGTCACGTCCGCCGAGCTCCTGCCCGATCTTGGGGAGCGACATATCCGTCAGTTCGCGGCAGAGGTACATCGCGATCTGGCGTGCGGTCACCAGGGTGCGGGTACGGGACTTGCTGCAGAGCTCTTCCATGCTGAGCTTGAAGTAGTCAGCAGTCTGGTCAAGGATCTGCTTCGCCGTGATCTCCTGGGCACCGTCGTCGGTAATCAGGTCCTTGAGCACCATCTCGGCGAGGGCGACGTCCACCGGTTGGCGGTTCAGGCTGGCGAAAGCCGTGACGCGGATCAGTGCGCCTTCAAGTTCGCGGATGTTGCTGGAGATCTTGGACGCGATGTACTCCAAGGCGTCATCGGGGGCCGAGAGGCCTTCGCTCAATCCCTTTTTGCGGAGGATGGCGATACGCGTTTCGAGTTCCGGCGGCTGGATGTCCGTCAGAAGGCCCCACTCGAAGCGGGAAGTCATGCGGTCTTCGAAGCCGGCCAGCATCTTGGGTGGCTGGTCCGAGGTGATGACAACCTGCTTGTTGGCGTTGTGCAGCGCGTTGAACGTGTGGAAGAACTCTTCCTGCGTCCGGTCCTTGCCTGCCAGGAACTGGATGTCATCGATCAGGAGGACATCCACGTTGCGGTACGTGGTCTTGAAGCTGGTGCCCTCGTCATCACGGATGGAGTTGATGAAGTCGTTCGTGAATTCTTCCGAGTTCACGTAGCGGACCCGGATGCCGCTGTAGAGCCTGCGTGCGTAGTGCCCGATCGCGTGCAGCAGGTGCGTCTTGCCAAGGCCCGAGTCGCCGTAGATGAAGAGCGGGTTGTACGCCTTTGCCGGCGCTTCCGCGACAGCGACGGCGGCCGCATGGGCAAATCGGTTCGAGGAACCGATCACGAAAGTGTCGAAGATGTACTTAGGATTCAGGCGGCCGAACTCATGTGAGGTGCTCGGCGGGGTTGGCTGCGGCTTCGGCTCAGCGAAGTCAGGAACGGCGGAAAGCTCGACGGCGGGTTCCGGCTCGGCATGGACGGGTACCAGATCAGTGTCGACATCAATGGCACAGCGGATGTCGTCGGAGAAGACATTGCGCAAGGCGTCATCCAGAGCATCCTTGACCTGTGTCTGGAGGACTTCGCGGGTTAGCTCATTGGGCACGGCCACCAGCAAGGTTGAACCGATAAGGCCTTGGGCCTGGGCGAGAATGACGAAACCACGCTGACGGGGTGTGACCCGGTCGTCCTGTTCCAGGAGGGTTAGCACCCTGCGCCAGGAACTTCCGACAGTGTTGGCGTGGTTGGCTTCGTCTACTGTCATCAATCAGTTCCTAAATACTTGCTTGCCGGCGTTGCTGGCAGCCGAGGTGTCTCAGGCGGGCGCTGGTCCGGGCGTTAATCCACAGAGTTATGCACAGCGGGTGGACAATGGGCTACTGAGCCACTCTAGGGGATGAAATCGCCAGAAGATAGCTGGGAAGTTGCCTGTGGATAATTACACTGTTGTGGTTCTGCAAAACGCTCTGTGAGCCACTTCATCCACAGGCTTGAAGCCGCTGTTGAACACAACTGTGGATAGATGCGCGGCAGGCTCCCGGTTTGACTGTGGGTGCCTTTTTGCCCTAACGTTGTGAAGTCCTTTGTGTCCGCTTTTGAGATCAGTTGTAACCCCGTACGTTCATCGTTCGGAAGGCAACGGCGGCAGGCACATACAAAACTTAGCGTCGGCCAGTTCTTCCCCTTTTTTGATCGGGTGGGCGCACCTTTGATCCACTGGAGTAACTAACGTGAGCAAGCGGACTTTTCAGCCGAATAACCGCCGTCGGGCCAAGAAGCACGGCTTCCGCCTTCGTATGCGCACCCGTGCCGGCCGCGCCATCCTGGCTGCCCGTCGCGGCAAGGGCCGCGTCGAACTGTCGGCGTAAATAACTGACTTGTCGGTCAGGGTCTATTTGCGGGTTCGACGGTGCTAGCCACCCCTAACCGTCTGCGGACGTCTACCGACTTTTCAACAACTGTACGTTCCGGCGTCCGCAATGGACGCCGGAACTTAGTGTTATATACGGCTCCTATCGGAGCCGGGGAGCCGAGTCGAATCGGCTTCATTGTCTCCAAAGCCGTCGGGAACGCCGTGACCAGGAACCTCGTTAAGAGGAGACTGAGAGAAGCAGGCGCACTTTCCTTGCATACGCATGGAACGGGCCTGGCGGTCGTGGTCCGGGCACTGCCCGCAGCTGCAAATGCGAGCTGGGAGCAGTTGCTTTCGGACTACAACGCCGCACTGGCAGTGACGACGAAGCGATTGAGTGGCCCAGTTCCACGCAATGCTTCGACCGAACACAACGGCACCACAACGGAAGGGACACCGCGTGCATGACATAAGCACCGCCGTCGTTCCTTCCTCAAGCGACCCCTCCGGGAAGGTTCCCCGGCGGAGCCTCTCGGCGGCGGTGGGCACATTCCTCTGGGAGCTGCCCCGCAACATCCTGATCATCCTGCTGAAGACATACCGCAAGGTGATCTCACCCCTGTACGGCCAGGTTTGCCGTTTCTTTCCCTCCTGCTCGGCATATGCCTTGGAAGCAGTGACGGTGCATGGCGCCGTGAAGGGTAGCTGGCTGGCAGCCAGGAGGCTCGCCAAATGCCACCCCTGGAACGCCGGTGGAGTGGACCATGTCCCCGCCGGCCATCGTCATTGGCCCGAAGGCCGGACGCCCACAATTGTTGTACTGAACAATCCGGACCAGTTCCTGGCTGCTCAGGCTGATGAAGAAGGCCGCACTGCGGCCTAACGAATAGGGATATCGTATGGACTTCTTTGGAACGATCATGTTTCCGTTCAAGTGGCTGGTGTCAATCATCATGGTTGCCTTCCACGACGGACTGAGCTTCATCGGCTTGCCCGCCGCCAACGGCTGGACGTGGACCTTGTCGATTATCGGCCTTGTGCTGGTGATCCGTGCTGCCCTGATTCCTGTGTTCGTGAAGCAGATCAAGGCGCAGCGCGGCATGCAGCTGCTGCAGCCGGACTTGAAGAAGCTGCAGACCAAGTACAAGGGCAAGACTGATCAGCTCTCCCGCCAGGCCATGGCCCAGGAGCAGATGGCGCTGTACAAGAAGCACGGCACCAACCCGTTCTCGGCATGTTTGCCGATGCTGATCCAGATGCCGTTCTTCTTCGCGTTGTTCCAGGTGTTGTCGGGTATCTCCACCAACGCCAAGGAGGGCCAAGGCGTCGGTGCCATGAGCCACGAACAAGTGGTGCAGTTCGATCAGTCCAGCATCTTCGGCGCGCCTCTGTCAGCATCCTTGCTGCACGGCGGGGCTGGCGGCAATGACGTTACGGTCTGGGTACTTTCGATTGTGATGATCGTGGCCATGACCGCCTCGCAGTTCATCACCCAGAAGCAGATCATGGCCAAAAACATGTCCGAAGAGGCCATGGCCAGCCCGTTCATGCGCCAGCAGAAGATGATGCTCTACATCCTGCCGCTCGTCTTCGGTATCGGTGGCATCAACTTCCCGATCGGTGTCCTCATCTACTGGACCACCACGAACCTCTGGACCATGGGACAGCAGTTCTTCGTCATTCGCCGTATGCCTACCCCGGGCTCACCTGCCGCGAAGGCACTTGAAGAGCGCCGCGCTGCCAAGGGCCTGCCCCCGCTGCTGGGTGGCAAGAAAGCCGCGGACGCCGCTGCCGAAGCCGAAGCTGCTGCAGCCGCCGCAGCCGAAGCCCGTGCCCAGCGCGTCCAGCCACAACGTAAGAACAGGAAGAAGAAGTAATGTCTGCCGAGAGCACTGAAGAAGTTATCGCCGCCGTGACTGAAGAGCAGGATGACTCCCAGGAAGAGACACAATCCAAGACGGCAAGCCGCTTGGAAGAGGAAGGCGACATCGCCGCCGACTACCTCGAAGAACTTCTTGATATAGCCGACATCGACGGCGACATCGACATTGAGGTCCGGAACGGACGTACTTACATCTCCATCGGTACGGACGAAGAGTCTGCGGCCCTGGACAGCCTGGTGGGGCGCGACGGTGAGGTCCTCGAGGCCCTGCAGGAACTCGCCCGCCTCTCCGTTCTCTCCGCTACCGAGACCCGCTCACGCCTGGTGCTGGACATCAACGGCTACCGCAAGGAGCGCGCAGGCGTTCTCCAGCAGATCGCCGAAGACGCAGTGGCCAAGGTTAAGGCAGACGGCGGGACTGTGGCCCTCGAACCGATGAGCGCTTACGAGCGCAAGATTGTCCATGATGCCGTGGCTGATCTTGGATTCGTCTCCGAGTCCGAAGGCGAAGGCGCTGGCCGTCACATCGTCGTTTCGGCTGACTAGAGCCCATGGTCGAAATCACCGCAGCAGAACTGGCAGCTGCAGAGAAGATCTTTGGGGAGCGCCTGGATCTTGCCAAGCGCTACGTTGAGCACCTGGCCACGTCAGGAACAGAACGTGGGCTGATTGGCCCGCGCGAGGTTCCCCGTTTGTGGAGCAGGCATGTTCTCAACTGTGCAGTGATCGAGTCCGCCATCGCAAGGAACAGCCACGTTGCCGACGTCGGTTCCGGCGCCGGGCTACCTGGTCTCTGCCTTGCCATAGCCCGCCCGGATCTCGAATTGACCTTGATTGAACCCTTGGAACGTCGAGTCGTCTGGCTTCAGGAAGTGGTGGATGACCTGGGACTGGACAACGTCACCATCATGCGGACACGTGCCGAGTTGGCCGTAGGCATGGTGGACGCTGACGTCGTCACAGCCAGGGCTGTATCAGCGCTGACCAATCTTGCCGGGCTGACCATCCCGTTGCTTAACGGCAGCGGAGAGGTAGTGGCCATCAAGGGTCGCAGTGCTTCTGAAGAGATAGAGAAGGCCGGCAAAGTCATCCGCAAGCTCGGGGGCGTGGAAACGTCTGTCGTGGTTTGCGGGCAGGAGCTGCTGGAAGAACCCACCACTGTGGTGAGGATTATCGTCAAGAAGCACGGAAAGACGGCGTAGATACCGCTTGGTTTCCCGCGTGTCGGCGGCTGAGCGGTTAGGCTAGAGAACGGCAGCAAGCGCCGAATGAGAGTGAGAGTGTGACCAGTGGGCAGTAGTGAAACTTCCACGCAACGGATACCCCCCTTTATGTCCTTGGGGTCCGCGCGGGCCATGGCTACACCCTCTTCGCCTCTCCAGTCCGCGATTGTGCGCACTGATTCAGTTGCAAACGCTGCAGTTTCACGTGAAACCGTCTCAGATGGAGTGCAGAACGTCATGGATTCCATCGATGATTCCAGCCCAATAGCGCGGCAGCTCGCGAATGAAACGCGGCGCCGAGAGCGCTTGATCGGCCGTGAACTTCCCAAGCCGGAAGGGACCCGTATCTTTACGGTTTCCAACCAAAAAGGCGGGGTGGGTAAGACCACTACCACTGTGAACATTGCAGCAGCCCTGGCCTCGGCAGGCCTCAACGTGCTCGTGATCGATATCGATCCGCAGGGAAACGCATCTACGGCCCTGGGTATTGAGCACCATGCAGATGTAGACAGCATCTACGACGTCCTCATCAACGATCTTCCGTTGAAGGAGGTCGTGGCCCCATGCCCCGACATTCCCAACCTCATCTGCGCGCCGGCGACCATTCACTTGGCTGGCGCTGAGATTGAACTCGTTTCGCTGGTGGCCCGTGAGCAGAGGCTCCGGCGTGCCATTGATGTCTATGCCAAGGAACGAGAGAAGAACGGTGAGGGCCGTCTGGACTTCATCTTCATCGATTGCCCTCCCAGCCTGGGTCTGCTCACTGTTAACGCTTTCTGCGCAGCCAGTGAGGTTCTCATTCCCATTCAGTGTGAGTACTACGCCCTTGAGGGACTGAGTCAGCTACTCAAGAACATTGAGATGATCCAGAAACACCTCAATGCTGACTTGGTGGTCTCGACCATCCTGCTCACGATGTATGACGGCAGGACGAACCTTGCCGCACAGGTCGCATCAGAGGTACGCCAGCACTTCCCCCAACAGGTCCTGAGTGCGGTGGTTCCGCGCTCGGTGCGTATCTCTGAGGCGCCGAGCTACCAGCAGACCGTCATGACTTACGACCCTTCATCGAGCGGCGCGCTGTCCTACATGGAAGCCGCAGCCGAAATCGCTGAACGTTAGAATTCTTGAAACACAGCAACAGCCAGGGCAGGTCCGTGCTCGGCTATTCCATCGGAGGGATGAATCAATGAGCGAAAAGCGAAGGGGCCTCGGCAGGGGTCTTGGGGCTCTCATTCCTAGCTCGGCCGCGGCCCAGGGAAATGGCTCAGCGCCGTCCCGTCCCGTGGACCTGTTCTTCCCGGAAGCACGTAAGGCGTCGGAACCGACAGTTGAATCTCCGCGTGAGGAGTCGGTGCCTGCCGATTCAGCGCCGGCAGCTGCGAAGTCATCACCCGCGACGTCAAAAACCAAGGCCCCTGCGGCGAAGTCACCGGTCAAGAGCGCGTCAGCCAAGACGCCTGCTGCCAAGTCCAGCGCGAAACGTTCTGCCGACGCTGCGTCCACTGCCGTCGAACAGCCCGTGCCTTCTTCGGATGCAGATGTCCAGGTTCCCTCAGCTCGTGCAAAGGCTCCCTCGGCACCCCAAAGCAACGACGTCGAGTTGGTGGAGGTTCCCGGGGCTCGGTTCGCTGAGATCCCGGTCGGTGATATCCATCCGAACCGTAAACAGCCCCGCTCCGTCTTCGATGAGGACGACATGGCTGAACTGGTTCACTCCGTTCGGGAAATAGGGGTTCTCCAGCCAATTGTTGTACGAACCTCAACCGAAAATGGTGGAGAACCGTACGAGCTCGTTATGGGCGAGCGTCGGTGGCGGGCAGTACAGGCCGCAGGGCTGGAAACCATTCCTGCGATTGTCCGGGATACCACGGACGACGACCTTCTCCGTGATGCTCTTCTGGAGAACCTGCACCGTAGCCAGCTGAACCCCTTGGAAGAAGCTGCAGCGTATCAGCAGCTCTTGGAGGACTTTGGTACTACGCACGAGCAGCTGGCAGATCGCATCGGCCGCTCACGCCCGCAGGTCTCCAATACACTGCGCCTCCTCAAGCTTCCGCCGTTGGTGCAGCGTCGTGTGGCCGCTGGTGTCCTATCCGCAGGCCATGCACGGGCTTTGCTTGCCCTTCCGGATGCGGCCGCAATGGAACGCCTGGCGCAGCGTATTGTCGCCGAGGGTATGTCTGTGCGTGCCACCGAAGAGGCAGTGACGCTTTACCAGGATCCCACCACGCCCGCGAAGAGCAGCATTCCCAAGCCAAATGCTCGGCATGAGCGGCTCGATTACCTCGCTTCCTCACTTTCGGACCGTTTGGACACGAATGTGAAGATCACTTTGGGCGCCCGTAAGGGACGAGTAAGCATCGAGTTCGCCAGCGTTGAGGACCTCAACCGCATTATGGATGTTCTGGGTCCGGGCTCTGAAGACTAAGCTAACGCGCAATTACTGAAGGGCTCCACTCATTGAGTGGGGCCCTTCTTCTCTTTCCAGATCGATGTGCCCTTCTGGGGGTTTCTGGCCTTGCACCGTGAGGCACCGTTTCATTCCCGGCGGGCGCGCGGAACGGTTCTCTCGATCCGCCCCGGCGCTGATTGTAGGTGCATTCGCAGTGTCGAGCGTACAAACCAGTGATTCGACTAGGACTAATGTGTTTCACGTGAAACACGCAATGCCGAGGTCTAGGAATCTCCGGCAATCCACTCATACACATGCCGTCTCCGTAGTGTCTCGCGCGGCGGTTAGGCCCTCTCTTTGGGTGTCTGAGCTGTCAGCTCCCTTAGCGGTTGGTCGATGTCAGATTTAGTGCCGGGGCTTCTACCTAAGCTCTTGATATTGGATAGCTCGGGATTTCGTGTGCTCGGACACAGGATTGTTCCGCCGGCATCTGACACCACACCAGATGTTCACGTTGTTTCACGTGAAACCTGCGGCGTACTGTTCTCCGCGTCGAAATCAGCGCAATATGCCGGAAAATCCCAAAGGCACTCTTCCGGCCATTGGCTACCACTTTCGAGTTGCCCTGGACGCAGCTGAGGAACGCACCCTACAGCAGCCAGCTGCGGCCGAGAAAGCCCGAGACGTCCATGCGCACCTCTTTACGGAGGTGCGGCGCCTGCAGTGATACATCTTGTACTCTGACACTGCTGGTTTCACGTGCAACACCCAGACTGACCATAGGGCTATGGTCCGCTGGTTTGCCTCCTTGGCTGAGTCCTATCACTGCCTTTGGACTGGGCGTAGGATCCTTCTGATTCGGGTCAGGATCAGTCTTATCCCACGCTTCTACATTCGATATCCCATGCCGAAGGGGCTCAGTTCCCGTCTGTTTCACGTGAAACATTGCCGCACCTATCTACTAAAACGGAATAGGGTTCGCATTGTCCTCTAGGGAGGTTGCTCCGCATACTCTGGGCCAGAGGATGTTGCTGGCGCCTGGTCCAAGCGGTCTGTGTAGACCGTCTTAGCGGCAACCGGACTGTGCTTGCGGGTGTCTGCAGAGCTTGCGACTGCGGACCCGGACTTCGCTGGCCTCGCTGTCTTGGAGGCATGAGACACTGCTGCAGGGCGCAGGATGACAAGAAGCACGGTTTGGCCGACCCGTGGCACATAGCCCGGCAGGTCCGGAGAACCAGATTGCTCGCGTCGCACCAAGTGCGAAGCAGCCGCCGTAGCTGGTTGGCGAGGCTGGATGCTCGCATAGTTCCCTGGCTCGCAGCCAACCAGAGTGTCCTCGGAAGGGCCATTGGCATATGCAGGTGCCATCGTCAGAACAGCAGCAACGCGGCTGAGGTGTGGCAGTGAACCGTTCGATTGCCCAAACACTTAGGCGTAGTCCTCAATTGAATAGTTGTCATGCGCTGTTCGAGCTGTGGAGTCGAGGACTTGAGCAGTAAGGGTGTACAGCACCATGGGTGTGTGGAGTCCTATAGTGATCCAGGGTCTCGGTGATGGCTCAACCGCGGCCACTCATCTAGCGATGTTGACTACTCCCCCAAAGCTTGGGCTAGCGGGGTCTCGGAGGGTCCATGGGTGTCGGGAGTGTCGAAGGCCTGTGATCCATGAGCCAGCCCAGGTTGGCACCTTCAGAGGTGAATAGCAGGCCTAGAGGGTCTTGGACAATCCATACTTCGTTCCGTCCGTAGGGCGTTCTGCTCTGTGCAATCTCATCGTCTCCGCCGTGGAGATTCTGGCTAGGCCGGCAGTATCCGGCATCCGCCCATACACTCCTCCGTACTGCGCACCCTGGATCGCGTACGCTGAGTGCGCGGTCGAGGCTTGAATTGGTCGGATGTTGAGGACGAATATTGAGCCCGCATTCACACACTATTGTTCTGGCGATTCGACGACTGGCTTTTTAGGCCGCTGAGTATTCGGCTCCCCTGCTACGCCTCATCAGCCGGCGCACCTGCAGGCGCTGCATAGGGCCATCATCCCCGCTTGTTTCACGTGAAACGAAGAGAGGACCATTGACTCGTAGTGGTCTAAACTGCCCGTTACAACTGTGCATAATGCGGTGGATAAGCCTGTGGATATCTTTGGGGATAACGTTCGGCCGATGTGGGTCGAACGAGAGAGCGAATATGACTCGACGGCTTCCTCAGAGCCCGTCCGCCGGATGGCCTGAAGTGATGCGGCAAGGCCTGTTCTGGGTTTGATCCCGACTGGTAGAAATTGAGCTTCAACAGGGGTTTATGACACGTAAAAGCGCTGTATTCTTGCGCATTTTCGAAACTTTCGAGCCCCAGCAGTTTGGGCCCTGTGCATTGGAAGCAACTTCAGGAAAAGATGCCACAGATGTCTTACTGTCTTGGCTCTCCTAGTGGGATGGTGAGATTGAACACCCGCAGTGGATAAGCCTGTGGATAACTATGTGCATAAGAAGAGGGCTCTCCTGCGGATAACTTGGGAATGACGGCTAGGATCGATCCTGATCCATCCGAGAGCACGACAGAGTTGAGGCCTTCGCCTAGGCCGGCGATTGGCGCGGACGGTAGGGTGATCCCCTCCCGGTCTCAGCTTGGGATGACAGAACTGGAATGAAGGCCGACACCTGTGGCTGCCGACGGAGCATTGCGCCGAACGTGCCTAAGATGCCGAGCACCTAGGTGCGTGAATCATCGGATGTTCTGTCCCGAATAGCCATAGCGACTGAGATACGAGCTGCCTCATGTTGACGCCCATGCATTCTCCTGGCTCCGCATAAACAGTGCGCCACCTGGAGGCACTGAACGGTGGCCGCAGTCGGTGTGGCGTACGGGCCGAGTAGCTGACAGAGTTCTCCTGCCTCAGCAACCAGAACCCGGGATCAGCATGGGCAAGTATCTCGTGATCCTATTCGGCCGTCGCAGTAGGCATCGTCGCAGTACGCCTCACACACAAGGGTTCAGCGAGGAGCCGCTCTGAGTCTACGGAGAGAATATTGGTGCCCTCCGTAGTCTCTGGCTAGAGAGTGCCCTGTGGTTCGGTTTCACGTGAAACGACCCATAGGCAGGCATGCCGTTGGCGTTTCCTCGCGAAGACTTGCCGCCGTTAGCCCACAGGGCAGTGTGCGGAGTCCGGAGACGCTGCCGCCGTACCGTACAATCGACAGCTGAATACCTGAAATCACATGGCGTAATGTGGACGTGCTGCGATCGTCGACATGGGCTTAGGCCGTCAGGCTGAATACTCTTGCGGTCGGGTGACACGATAATCCTCAAGAGAAGAGGCAATCCCGCCCTTGTGGTACTTCTCGGCGGCTTCGATTCAAAAGGCAAAGCAGCAAGCCCCATGGGCGTTCCGGTCACGCGCCGTGCTCCTCATGAGATGCTCGCTCCGCAGCAGCAAGCAGCAAGAGTCCTAAGGCGGCAGTCATGGGCTGTCTTGCTTGTGATCAGATTCGAGTGTGCTTCCCGGGACACCGGTCGTCGTGAAACTACGGATACGTTTCACGTGAAACAGACAGTCCGTGTCTCTGTGGGGGTACCGCGGAGAGGTCTCCTCGGAACGAGTCTGCTTGGAGGTGGAACGTTCTGATGCTTTCGTGAATGGGCCTGGTTCAGAGTCTTGAACCTTCAGTTCGCGGAAGTCGTCTAAAGGGATACTCCGGGTCATACGAGCGCTTCTACACTAGCCTAGAGGCTGTTGGTCGCAACTCTGCCACTTCATGCCACTTCAGGGCTCTGGCAGCCATGGAAGCACGCCTAGAGCGGACAGCATGCCGCTGCTTCGGAATCTGGTTCGGGAAAGGCCGCGATCGCCTTACAAGGCCCGCTGAGCATCCGGAGCGGCCTCCCTGAGGCATACGTCCCGGTAGGGACCGTTGAAAGGACTTCCGAGGCCGCCGATAGCGCTGAAGGCGCATACGCGTTTGCTGTGCAGCCGGTGGTACGGCTCCTCGCCGACCGCAGCGCATACTTCATCGTTGGAACCTGAGACATCCATTCCGTTGCATTTCCGGATGAGACCGTGAATGAATCCAATTGTCTGGATCGGATTCAGTCGCCGTTGGCCTACCCTGTAGTGCTGTCGTAGTACCATCACCGTGGTGTCGAACGGATCCGATTGGTCCTGTTTCACGTGAAACACCGAGCAGAGGGTGCCGGCCATTTCAGTGCCTGGAGGTCGTTTCACGTGAAACAGGAGGACCCCGTCCTACCGAATTCCGAATAGGAACTTCGATCGCCCTCTTGCTCTGTTAGAAACGCTAGATGTCATTGTGACGCAGGAAGTGGGCTGATCCACTCGTCACTACATCTGAACTTGGGCTTTGAAGGCCGCGCTCTTGCCGCGAAAGCTCTGATTCTCGACTCCATCGACGTCGTCTCCGTAATGGTGCGGCGAGGTACACGTCCCAAATGGGAACTCCGGCCTCTACCAACGAGACGAAGCTGTCGCTCTCTTAGCTGTGCACAGACGCTGGGTCATCTCGATAGCCCTCCCAGGCCGCAACTTGCCCCTTCGGCCAGGGCGTGGGAATACTTGCGGCCCCTTGATATATGGAGGAGTCGGGACCATGCCATTCGGGTTGTCTCAGGACTTAGCTCGCGGTCGAATCGGCATCAACTCTGAGCTTCGCGTGCATCACGTTACGCGCACTGTCGGGCTGCGGGTCTATTCGCGCTAACAGACAGAAGACGTGATGTGGCGGAGGGTTGGGTGGGAAGGGGCTGGGGTGTGGAGGAGGGTCGGGTGGGAAGGGGCTGGGGTGTGGAGGAGGGTCGGGTGGGAAGGGGCCGGGATGTGAGATTTCCCCCTACCCCAGGTAGGGAAAGGCGCTAATTCGCCGTCGCGGGCAACAGAACGCTTCCAGTCGACGCACTGGCAGGTATGAGACTGGTAGAGGCTGATCTTTACAAACAACAAAAAAGCCGGCGGTCCCGCGCCCCTTGGGGAGCGGAACCGCCGGCTTAAGGAATCCAGTTAAGGCGTAAGCCTTAGGACAGGACGTCCGCGAATTCCTTTTCGAAGAACTGCTTCGGCTTGGCGCCGATCACGGTGCTCTTCACTTCTCCCCCGCTGAACAGGTACACAGCAGGGATGGAAGTGATGCCGTACTCGGCAGCGATTGCCGGGTTGTCATCGACGTTCAGCTTTACGACGTCAACCTTCTCGCTGTACTCAACGGAGATCTCGTCGAGAATGGGACCGAGTTTGCGGCAGGGGCCGCACCACTCTGCCCAGAAGTCCACGATGACCGGCTTTTCGGAAGCCAGGACATCCGTGCTGAAGCTTGCGTCAGTTACGTCTTTTGCGTTGCTCATAACTTTTCCCTTCGTATGGTTGCTTGGATGCAGCTTAGGAGTGCAGGTCTGCGAGGTAGTGTTCGACGTCGAGGGCAGCGACACAACCGGAACCCGAAGCCGTGATGGCCTGGCGGTAAGTCGGATCGATGACGTCGCCCGCAGCAAACACACCCTTTATGTTGGTCCGCGAACTACGACCCTCAACGGCGATGGTTCCCTCGGGAGTCAGTTCGACTTTGCCCTTGACCAGATCCGTACGTGGATCGTTGCCGATAGCCACGAAGACACCCGTGACTGCGAGCTCGGACTCGGTTCCGTCCACCAGGTTCTTCAGCTTCAGGCCAGTGACCTTATCCTCCCCGAGGACGTCTTCAACAGCCGTGTTCCAGACGAACTTGATCTTTTCGTGAGCCTGGGCGCGGTCACCCATGATCTTGGAAGCCTTCAGGGTGTCGCGGCGGTGGACAACGGTGACCGACTTGGCGAACTTGGTGAGGAAGAGTGCTTCTTCCATAGCGGAGTCGCCACCACCGATCACTGCGATGTCCTGATCCTTGAAGAAGAAACCGTCGCAGGTTGCACACCAGCTAACGCCGTGGCCTGAGAGTCGCTTCTCGTTGGGCAGACCGAGTTCGCGGTACGCCGAACCGGTGGACAGGATAATGGCCTTCGCCTGGAAGGTCTCCCCCGTGCCGATGGTGACGGTCTTGATGTCGCCGTCGAGATCCAGCTCGGTGACGTCCTCGAACTGAATTTCAGTGCCGAATCGGGCAGCCTGCTTCTCGAAGTTCTCCATAAGGTCCGGGCCCATGATGCCATCAGGGAATCCCGGGTAGTTCTCAACGTCCGTGGTGTTCATCAGTTCGCCGCCGGCAGTGACGGAACCGGCAATGAGCAGAGGCTTCATGTTGGCACGGGCGGTGTAAACAGCGGCTGTGTAGCCGGCGGGGCCTGAACCTACGATGATGACGTCACGCACCTGCGATGCGCTGTTTTCTGCAATGCTCACGTGGCGTGAACCTCTTCCTTAGTCGATGCTGCGGCTTTCGGGGCAGCCACCTGACTCAACCCCTTATGTGTTCCAAATATTCCGTTGGAGTTGGGGACCCTAAAAGCCACCAACATTCAGGGTACCGTCTGGACACCTGCCTTATCGAAGCGGTGACGCTGGCGCAGACAACAGTAAGGGCCGCCCCGACGAATCGAAACGGCCCCTCTGATAACTCCCCGGATGTGACTACTGAACGGAAACTTCAGCGAGCCGGAGCCCGAAGTTGTACTGCGTCTTGGGTGCGGCCAGCTTGGGCAGCGCCTTGATGACAACAATGACGTACTGGGCCTTTGTGGGGCTTGCCAGCGGGATGGTCAGTTCCGGAGAGGTGAAGCTGTTGGTGCCTACGAGCTTGGCGCCATCCATGGCCGGCCGATCGTTGGTGAACACGCTGATGTTTCCACCGGAACCGCCCAGCTGGTTGAGGACCACGGACTTGATATCCGCCGGTTCCTTCAGCTTGATCATGAGCGGCACCTCTTCTGACAGGCCGCCCCAGTTGGCCGAGGCAAACTCCATGTCAGACCAGTAGCTGGCTGCGTTGCCATCGAAAGCCTTGCCGAGGTCCTTATCGAACGTCGCTGCGAACGGGAAGTTGCCGAGGCGGGTGATCTCCTCGATAGCCGGCGGAGCCGCAGGCGGAGCTGTCTCCGTGGGCGGGGGCTCCTCGCTGGTGGACTCCGAGGGCTGCGGCGTGGAGCTGCTCTGCGTGGCAGCAGGCTGGCCGCTGGGTAGGAGACTTCCCAAATTGGTGACCGCGAGGACAAGACCCACGATCAAGACGGCGGCAAGGAGGCCGCCCACGAGCCAGCGCAGCGACCGAGGCTCCTTTTCGGGAGCCTCTTCCTCATAAACGTCGTCTTCGTCTGAGTAATCCTCTGTGACAGCCGACGACGCCGGGAAGCTGCTTGCCGCCCGGTCGTAGCCTGATTCGCCGCTTCGGTTGGAAGCCGCGGTGCCCGCAGCAGACGCGCCACCGGCCGCGGCGCCACTCTCCGCGTAGCCGTAGTCTTCCTCTGACCAGAGGGACACCTTGGGTTCGCGGGCCTGTTCGCGGCCGGGAGCTGCCTGCGACGAAACAGCCTCCGACGAAACAGCCTGCGTGGGCGTCTCAGCGGCCGGACCGGGTGTGGCAGCTGCCGACGAGCCGGCGGCAGCACCGGCGTCGTTGTTGTTCTTTGAACCGGCGTTCTTCTTCAGCGCGGAAGCGGCGGCAACACCTGCTGCACCGGCCCCGGCGGCGGCAGCTGCGAGCTTTCCCGCGATGCCGCTCTTGGCGGACGACGGATTGGACGCCGGCATGGGCGGCACGTGGGGTGCGCTGCGTGCGGGTGCGGCAGGCTCAGGTTCATCATCCGACTCGGGGGTGATGGCATAGCCGTTTTCGTCGTACTGGATGTACTCGGCCTCGTGCTCGTCGTCCTCGTAAAGGCCGTCGTAGGTTTCCGGCTCATAGGTGCGCGCCTGGCCGAAGATCTCACTGCCCAGAGTCTCTGTGAAGAACGGTTCGATGTAGGGCGGGTTGGTAGCCACCACCAGGTCCAGCAGATCCGGTGCGGTGCTGTGGTTGGTGATCAGGTACGTGGTGTTTTCGCTGATGCCGAGGTCCAGGATCTGGACGTGCCCGGGGCGCTCCCCTGTGGCCACTTCGCGGGCGCTCTGCGCAACCTGTTCGGCGTTTCCGGGACCGGCAACAAGGATGCTCACGGGACGGTTGAGGACCTGGTCCACGCCGTCGAGCACCTGATCTTGGTCATGCGAGGTCAACACATTGGCCGTGACCTTGTRGCGGCCGCCAAGTACTGATCCGACGTCGATCGGGTGGGACACGTGTTCCTCCTAGGCTGTCCGGGAGCTGCGGGTCCTGCATACGGCCGGCCCGGCTAGCCGGTTCCACCGCTTTTGCAACTACCTATATTCGTTTCTAGCCTAGCGGATTCAGTGCCGCCGCCCATGTTGGCGGCACCGGCTCACTTCCTGCGGTTTCGCGGAACAGGGAAGTACGGATTGCGTCCGGCCTCGCCTTGGTACGTCCGGCGGCCCGGAAGCGGCACCGATGGGCGGAACCTGCCGCCCTGCGCTGTGCTCGGTTCGTCTTCCTCCGGAAGATACACCTTGGGTGCATCCGGCTGGTCCGGTGCAGGTTCGGCGGCGCGCTGGGGAGCCACTGCGGGTCCGGCGCGGAAGGACGCGGCGTCGAACTCGCCGGAGATACGCGGGATCAAGCCGGTATCGTCCGAGACCGTGGCGCGCGCCGCCGTCGTGGGTTCTGCGGGGGCGCCAGCAGGCGCGGGCGTGCCGCGGCCCAAGCGGCTCATCAGCGGACGCAGGAGGTCACGAAGTTCAGTGACGTGGAAAACGCGAAGCAGGACAAGGTAGGCCAGCAGCATGACGGGTCCGACGACGGCCACCGTCACCAAGGCGGCCGGGCGGCTGCTCCACGCGAAACCGTCAGAACGGTAACTGCCAAGCAGCCACAGTGCGAGGGCGCCGGCCAGGGCGGAGCCCAGCCCCGCGTAGCCCATGCGGATGTATGAATTGGCGATCCGGGGACCGTCCAGGTGCCCCAGCAGGCGGCGCAGGAACACCACGCTGATCACGACGGACAGGATGTTGCCCAGCATGTACAGGATGGCGATCGCGTAGATGATCTGGCCGACGGGGAGGAACTGGATGAAGAAGGCACCCACAACGTAGATGACGGCCAGCCACAACTGGACATACAGGGGCGTACGGGCGTCCTCGTTGGCGTAGAACACGCGGGACATCATGAAGTTTGCGCTCAGGAACGGGGTGCTCAGGGCAAGGATGGTGAGTGTCTGCGCCAGCATCACGCCGTCTTGCCTTTCACCACCGGAGAAGAACATGCCCAGCGGCCCCGCCAATGCGAACAGCGCCAGGGCGCCGAAGACCGTGGCAACAGCCATGGTGCGGAGGCCATGCGAGAGGGCGTCGCGAAGCTCGGCTTTGTTGCCGTCCTGCGAAGCGCGTGTCATGCGGTTGAAGAGGACCGTGGCCAGGGACAAAGCGATGATCGAGTGCGGCAGCAGGTACAGCTGGCTGGCCACCTCCAGGACGGCGTTGCCTGGCAGGACAGCGGCAGCCGCCCGGTCTCCGGCGTTGTCCAGGCGGAGGCGCTCGGCGCCGGGGATCGTGGCGATCCTCATGACGTACAGGAACGCCAGCTGCCCGACGGCGGCAGTCGCCAGTGTCCAAACGCTCAGCTTGGCTGCCTGGCCGAGTCCAACGCCGCGCCAACCAAAGCGGGGACGCAGGCCAAGGCGCAGCTTGAAGACCGGGATCAGCAGGATGGCGGTTTGGGCCACCACGCCGAAGGTGGAGAAGCCGGCGAGGAGGAACGTTTGGGTTGGCCCCCAGTTGTCCAGAGTGTGGGGGTTTACGATGTTGGCGCCGAGGATCCAAATGAACAGTCCCAGGCCGGCAATGGCCACGAGGTTGTTGAGGATGGGGGCCCACATGGCGGGCCCAAAAGCCCCGTGGGCGTTGAGGACCTGCGTGAGCAGGGCATACAGCCCGTAGAAGAAGATCTGGGGCAGGCACCAGAGGGCGAAGGTGACCGCCAGGGCCTTCTGCTGCTCGGAGTATCCCTGGGTGGTGAGGTCGATGACGAGCGGCGCCGCGAGGGTCACCAGGGCCGTGAGTGCCAGTAGCACCAGCACAGCCAGCGTCAGGAGCCTGCTGATGTAATCCGCGCCCCTGTCCGGAGCCTTGCTGGCCTTGATGATCTGCGGAACCAGGACGGCGTTGAACACGCCGCCTGCCACCAGCAGGAAGATCAGGTTTGGCAGGTTGTTCGCGTTAATGAACGTGTCATTGACCGTGGAACCCAGGCCGAGGGCGGCACCGAGCATCCAGGTTTTGGCGAAACCAAGGAACCGGGAGACGAGCGTCCCTGCGGCCATGATGGCGCTGGAACGTGCTTCTCCGGATTGAACGGACTGGGTTGTTTTGGCTTCAGACATCGCCTTTATCGTCCCATGTACCCGGGTCAGAGGTGTTCGGGCAGCACTTCCCGTGCCAGGTCGGCGATGCGGCGTTCATTCGGGAAGGACAACTTTCGGGCCAATTCCTGGATGGGAACCCACGCAGCATCCACGGCTTCCTGGTCCGGATCATTCTCGATGGTCAGCTCGCCACCGGTTGCCCTGAGCAGGAAGTGGTGCACCGTTTTGTGGACGCGGTGGCCGCTCACAGTGAACCAGTAGTCGATGCTGCCAAGCGGTGCCAGGATGCTGCCTTCGATCCCGGTTTCCTCGGCGATCTCGCGTACAGCAGCTTCCTCGTTGTTCTCCCGGCCTTCCGGATGGCCCTTCGGCAGGCACCACTCGAGGCGGCCACCCCTATTAAGGCGGGCGATGATCGCAACCCGGAGTTCGCCGTCGGACGTGTCAACTACGACACCACCGGCGGACACTTCCTCAACCGTCGGAAGCGAGGCCTGCACCGGGTGCTGCGGGGCAGGCGCGACGTGGGCACCGATTGCCGACGGCAACGGTGCGTTTGTCCTCCTGCCAGGAGCGCTCGGAATCGGGTTGGCCATGTGGTCCACTCTAACGACTCTTGCCCCGGAGTGATGACCGGGACATGGCCACAAGATGGACTGCAGGAGATGCCCGGCGGACGCATGCCTGATTTCGCATGGAACAGTGGCCCAATGCAGCGCAAAAATCTGCCAAGCTTAAGGAACTATGGCGCACGTATTGGACAGCTCTTCTGTTAACTTCACCATCGATCCGGTGGTGCTCGACCTCGGGCAGCGCTTTGTCGACGCCGGATTCGAGCTGTCCTTGGTGGGTGGCCCCGTGCGTGACCTCTTTCTGGGCCGGACCTCTCCGGACCTCGATTTCACCACCGACGCCACGCCGGACCAGACCATCACCGTCATCAAGAAGTGGGCGGACAACTTCTGGGAAATCGGGCGCGCCTTCGGCACCATCGGGATGCGGAAGAGCGGCTTCCAGATTGAAATCACCACCTACCGGGCCGAGGCGTACGACCCCGATTCCCGCAAGCCGGTGGTCGCGTTCGGCAACTCCCTGACCGACGACCTGCTGCGCCGGGACTTCACCATCAACGCCATGGCACTGCGCCTGCCGAGCCTGGAGCTGGTAGACCCCTTCGGCGGCGTCCGCGATCTGCACGCTTCCGAGCTCGCCACACCCGGCGCACCTGAGTCGTCCTTCTCGGACGACCCCCTGCGCATGATGCGCGCTGCCCGTTTCGCATCCCAGCTGGGCGTGTCGGTCCATGACGACGTGCGCCTGGCCATGTCCAACATGGCCGATCGCATCAAGATCATCTCGGCAGAGCGCGTCCGCGAAGAGCTGGTCAAGCTGATTAACGGCGCGCACCCGCGCGTAGGCATCGACCTTCTGGTGGACACTGGGCTCGCCGAATTCGTCCTGCCCGAGGTCTCCGCCCTGCGCCTGGAATCCGACGAGCACCACCGGCACAAGGATGTGTACCAGCACTCACTGCAGGTCCTGGAACAGGCTGCTGCGCTGGAAACCGGTCCTGACGGTCCGGTTCCCGGCCCCGACTTCGTGTTGAGGTTCGCTGCGTTGATGCACGACGTCGGCAAGCCGGCGACGCGCCGATTCGAACCGGGCGGTGCGGTGAGCTTCCGCCACCACGACGTTGTGGGCGCCAAACTGACGGCCAAGCGGATGAAGGCACTGCGGTTCGACAACGAGTCCATCAAAGCTGTTTCCCGCCTGGTTGAACTGCACATGCGGTTCTACGGCTACGGTGACGCCGGCTGGAGCGACTCCGCGGTCCGCCGTTACGTGACCGACGCCGGCCCCCTGCTGGAACGCCTGCACCGGCTCACCCGTTCAGATGTCACCACGCGTAACCAGCGCAAGGCCGACCGTTTGTCCTTCGCTTACGATGACCTTGAGCACCGCATCACGGCGCTCTTGGAGCAGGAGTCGCTGGCAGCTGTCCGGCCCGACCTGGACGGAGCGCAGATCATGGCACTGCTGGGACTGAAGCCCGGACCCGTGGTGGGACGCGCCTACAAGTTCCTCCTCGAAGAGCGGATGGAACACGGGCCGCTCTCACCGGAGGAAGCTGAGCAGAAGCTCCTGGCATGGTGGGAAGAACAACCCGAGTCCGCCGCCGTCGTCGAGCCTTCGACCGAAACTGAGGAGCCCTCATGAACGCTGTGACTTCCCCGCGTCCGCAACTTTGGATCCTTCGCCACGGTGAAACGGAGTGGTCCAAGAGCGGTCAATACACGGGACTGACGGATCTCCCCCTCACTGTCGAGGGCGAGCAGCAGGCCGTGGAGGCGCGGAAGGTGCTGGAAGGCATCGACTTCGACCTCGTCCTGACCTCGCCGCTGCGACGTGCCCGGAGGACAGCGGAACTCGCCGGCTATCCGGACGCCGTTCACGAGCCACTCGCCGTGGAATGGAACTACGGCGACTACGAAGGCATCAGCTCCGATCTCATCCGCAAGGACAACCCGGAGTACCTCATCTGGACCGACGGAGTGCCCAACGGAGAGACGCTGGATGAAGTAGCTGCCCGGGCCGACAAGATCATTGGGCGTGTCCTGGAATCGGGCATGGACAATGTCCTGGTTGTGGCACACGGACATTTCTCCCGGATCCTCACAGCGCGTTGGCTCGAAATGGACGCCCGCGAAGGCCGGCACTTCATTCTCGGAACCGCGAAGGTGTGCACGCTTGGTTGGGATAAGCGGACGCCCGCAATTGTCCGCTGGGGCCTCTAAACCATTAATTTTGAAAACTTTTGGCAAATTAGCCAATTATGCTGGTCAAACTCCGTGTTCATGGGGTAGCTTATAACTTGTTCCCAGAGCGACCCGCCGGGAACCAGGCGCGCATTCACCGGTTAGTCAGCCGGGACAATGCCACAGCAGGCTGTTACGGCCAGAAAAGGAGGTTGGGAAAATGATTACTTTGACTAGCGGACGGAAGTTGACCGTCACTGCTACCCCGGCCTCTGCTGATGACGCGCGCCGTTTTTGCTCTCTGACCCACTCCTGATTCACCGGACCGGCCTGACGCCGGCGGTGTTCATGGCCACCACTCTCCGTGGTTGGCGTTCTGAGTAGTCAGTTGTAGGCGCGGACCCACGCAGCATGACGCGGGTGCGCAGTTTCCCCAAAGTTCGGAACCAGCTTCTTGTTGGGTCGACTGCAGGAAGCACGCGCTTTTATGCACGACGATTCGGGTTCTCCTGATTCGGTCCGCAAAATCCCCTCATTGGCTTCGGCTATTTGTCTCCTTTTGGCTGTTATTTCCTTCGAAATAAATAGCTCTAATTGTTGTGCCTAAATGCCGGGTAATTCTTTGTGAAAGGAGGTGAACCATGCCAAAGCGCCCCGAAGAGATGCGTTTCTACAAGAGCAGCGATGCTCCCAAGGACCGCACACTGTTCAACGGCCAGCTGCTCGACCAGCGCCGCGAAGACGTTTTCGTTGTCCTGCACCAGATGGGACTCATCCGTTGATTCCCCTGAGCCGGCCACGAAGGAGTTCAGATGCCGGATATCCATGCTGAACCTCAAGGAGCCCACGCGGCTACGCGTGGGCTCCCCCCTTTTAACTGGGTCTGGTCCGGCGTAACTGGGTCGGGTTCGGCCATGACTGTAAGCTCGATTCATGCAGGAGACGAAGCCGCACCGGCAACGAAAACGTGCCCGCTTTGTTGTTCCCAGCCGCAGTGACTCCCTGCTTCGAAACTTCACGGAGCTGGTGGGCGGTCCATTGGGCAAACGCTCGTCTCCCGGAGAGGTTTCCGCGCGCCCGTTCACTGTTGAACGGGTACTCATCGTCCTCACTGTGATCGCGGCTCTTTTGGCCGTGCTCGCAAAGGACTACTGCCGGGTCAATGGCTGGGAAACGCCCGGCCAGTTCTACGCCACCTGCTACTCGGACTTCCCCGAGCTCTTCAAGAACCGCGGCCTGGGCGATGGCGTGTTTCCGTTCTTCACCCAGGGCAGCCTGTTTGAGTACCCGGTGCTCATGGGGATCATTGCCGGGGTCACCGCGCTCATGGTTCCCGGTCAGGGGGTGGGAAGCGAGCGGATCCTGGGGTATTTCGACGTCAATGCGACGCTGATTGTGGCGGTCTGGATGGTCACAGTCATCCTCACTGCCCGGATCAACAAGCGTCGCCCGTGGGATGCCGCCATGGTGGCCGTAGCCCCCGGGATCATTCTTGCCGGCTTTATCAACTGGGACATGTGGGCCGTAGGTTTGCTGGCCTTGGGCATGTACTTCTTCGCCCGGGACAAGTTGATCCTTGCCGGCGTGTTCATAGGCCTTGGCACAGCCACCAAGCTCTATCCATTGTTGATCCTCGGTGCCGTTCTGGTCCTTTCCTTGCGCAGTGGAAAGTTCCGGGCCTTCTTCGTCACTGCCGGAGCCGCCTTGGCGTCCTGGCTCGCTGTGAACCTGCCCCTCGCGGCACTGAATCCAGCCGGATGGCGCTACTTCTTTGAGTTCACGCAATCCCGGCCTGCCGGCTACAGCTCGCCCTGGTTCGCTTACAACCTGGTGGCGGACCGCCTGCAATGGATGCAGATGAACGCTGCAACCATCAACACGCTGGCCCTCTACCTGTTTATTGCGGCGTGTGCCCTGATTGGAATCCTGGCTTTGTGCGCGCCACAGCGTCCGCGCATCGCCCAGCTGGCCTTCCTGATCGTGGCCGCCTTCATCCTCACCAACAAGGTCTACTCCCCGCAATTCGTCATCTGGCTTATCCCCCTGCTGGCCCTGGCACGGCCGCGTTGGCGCGACTTCCTCATCTGGCAGGCAGCAGAGGGGCTCCACTGGGCGGCGATCTGGATGTACCTTGGACAGGCCACCAGCGGAGGGTCCGTCCAGCACAACCTGGACATGTCCTACTACGTCCTGGCGGTGGGCCTGCACATGGTGGTCACCGCATACCTGATGGCACGGATCATCATGGATATCTGGGATCCTGCCCAGGATCCCCTGCGGATCGACGGCGAAGACGATCCCCATGGCGGGCCCTTCGACGGAGCCCGGGATTGGTTGCGCGTCGACCTTTTCCGGCCTTCGCGATCTGTGTTCCCGTGGAGCCCCCGGCGCGACAGCAGTTCCACAGCAGCCCAGCAATCGGAGGTGAGCAGCGATGGTTGATGTCGCCGTCGTCGGGGCCGGTCCGAATGGTCTGGCCGCTGCCGTGGTCATGGCCCGCGCGGGACTGGACGTGACGTTGTACGAGGCCGCCGATGACATTGGAGGTGGCTCGCGCACCACCGAACTGATCGAACCCGGCTTCCTGCATGACGTCTGTTCGGCGGTGCATCCGATGGCCCTGGCCTCGCCGTTCTTCCGGGAGTTCGAATTATCCCGTCGCGTGGATCTGCGCATTCCCGAGGTCCAGCACGGTACACCGCTGGACACAGGCGGTGCGGCGGTGGCGTACCAGTCCCTGGAACGGACCGTCGCAGAGTTGGGCGTTGATGGTCCGGCCTACGGGCGGCTTCTCGGTCCCCTGCTGGCACGGGTTGATGGCGTCGTGGAATTCACGTCGAACCAGTTGCTCCGCCTGCCGAAAGACCCCCTTGCGGCGCTGCTGTTCGGACTGGCCACCCTCGACCAAGGCACCCCGCTGTGGGGCCGGCGTTTCCGGGAGGAAGCGGCTCCGGCGCTCCTGACGGGGGTCATGTCGCATGCCCTCGGATCCCAGCCGGCACTCAGTTCCACAGGCGCTGGTTTGTTGCTAAGTGTCTTGGCCCATGCCGGCGGCTGGGCGGTGCCGGTTGGTGGTTCCATGTCCATCGCCAGGGCCATGGCAGATGACCTGACCTCCCATGGCGGAACCATCCGCGTGGGTGAGCGCGTCGATTCCCTGGACCAGGTGCGACCCGCGAAAGCCATCCTGCTGGACGTTGCGCCACCGACGCTGGCGCGCTTGGGTGGATCTGAAGTGCCCGACCGCTACCGACGCGCCCTGGAAGCATTCCGCTTTGGGAATGCTGCCTGCAAGGTGGACTTCATCCTTTCGGGTCCCGTTCCCTGGCGCTCTCCGGAATTGGCCAAGTCCGGAACAGTGCATGTGGGCGGTTCGCGGCGGGCCATGGCCGAATCCGAAAACCTCGTGGACATGGGCAAACACCCCGCTGAGCCCTATGTGCTGGTCTCCCAACCGTCACTGGTGGATGCTTCGCGTGCCCCTGAAGGGCGTCAGATTCTGTGGACTTACTGCCATGTCCCCAAGAACTCCACGGTGGACATGGCAGAAGCCGTTATCGCCCGCATAGAGCGGTACGCGCCCGGGTTCCGTGACGTGGTGGTGGCATCGAAAACCACGACGGCGGCGGAACTGTCCGCGTACAACGAGAACTATGTGGGTGGGGACTTCAGCGCCGGAATGCTGGACTTGCGTGGCTTGGTGCAGAGGCCCGTGGTCTCTCCTGTGCCCTGGAGAACCCCCATGCCCGGTGTGTACCTGTGTTCGTCCTCCACGCCTCCCGGCCCCGGAGTTACAGGTATGCCCGGGTACCACGCCGCGAAACATGCCCTCAAGGACATATTCAATGCTCGGGTACCCGGGCTGGGCCTGGGGCTCTAGGCGGGTTAGTTGGCGGCCGTGAAACGGGCGCGGCGGTGTGCCGGGCTTTCGATCTCGTCCAGCATGGCCACGGCGTAGTCCTGGGTGGAGATGGTGTTGCCGGCCGGGGAGTCCTTGGCCACGGTGTATTCGCCCGTACGCTTGCCCGGCTGGATAACCGGTGCCGGTGCCAGAACGGTCCAGTCGAGGGATTCAGGGGACTGCTTCACGGCCTCAAGGGCCTTGGCTGCGGTGGTGGCTTCAGCCTTGTAGGCTTCCGGGAAATCCGGGGAGTCGAGGAGGCGGACGCCATCGACTTCCAGGGTGCCGGCGCCGCCCACGATCATCAAACGGGTGCCTTCGGCATTGCTGTAAGCAGTAGCCATGGCGTCCAACCATTCTGCATGGTCGCCGCCGGTGCGGCTGGGACCTGTCGCCAGCACAACGACGTCGTGGTCCTTCGCGATGGATGCGAACGTCTGGCCGTCGGCCTGGTCCGCGGCCCGGGCGGAAGCGCCGGGAACCTCTGAGCCCTTGCGGGAGATAGCGGTGACCTCGTGGCCACGGGTGATGGATTCGTTGACGATCTGGCTGCCGACCATGCCCGTTGCGCCGTAGACTGCGATTTTCATAGCTCTCCTTGAGGTTGGTATCCTTGCAATARGACAAAGGTATCTATTGGATACCGATAGCTTCAAAGGAACTCAGTTACCTCATGGATACTAAAGACCTCCCGGCGAACATCCTGGATCCCAATTGCCCGTCGCGCGTGATCTTTCAGCGCATCGGAGACAAATGGGCCTCGCTGGTGATTCAGGTGCTCGGCGACGGTCCCGTGCGTTTCTCGGAACTGCGCAAGATGGTGAATGTGGTGACGCCCAAGGTACTGACCCAAACGCTCCGTGCTTTAGAGCGGGATGGCCTCATTACCAGGACGGTCTACGCTCAGGTGCCGCCGCGCGTGGACTACCAGCTCACGCCCATGGGTGAGTCCCTCCTGCAGCCGTTGTCGCTCCTGCGTGAGTGGGCCGAGAGCCATGTCCCCACCATCATGGAAGCCCGGGAGGCATACGACGACGCACAGGACCAGGCCCTCCTCGGCTCCCCCAACTAGGGGACAGCACTTGATCCAATGAGGCCCTGTTGGGACGTTTGTTGTCCCTAGTTGGGTTGGGTCGACGGAACCGATGCGCGGTTGATCCGGCCGTCCCGCATGGTGGCAACTGCGTCGGTCAGGGGCAGGAACTCGGTGTCGTGAGTGACCATGACCGTCGCCGTCCGGAAATCGTCAGTGACACGGCGCAGGAGCCGGACGATTGACTCGCTCCGTTCGTGGTCAAGCGCAGCCGTGGGCTCATCTACCAGCAGCACCGTGGGACTCCCCATCAGCGCCCGTGCGATATTCACCCGTTGACGCTGGCCGCCGGACAACTGATGCGGCCTCTTATGCATCGCTGCAGACAGGCCCACCACATCCAGTAGTTCCTCCGCCGCGCGGCGGGCCTCCTTCACGGCGTTGCCGCGCAGATGCTCGCGGATGAGCAACTGCTCGACGGCGGTCAGCGCCGGCAGCAGGTTGGGTTGCTGGAAGATGATGCCCACGTTGTCCCGGCGGAGCTCTGTGCGCTCCGAATCCTTCAAGCCGGAGACATCCTGCCCGTCGACGACAACCAGGCCGGCGGTGGGCTTGGCCAATGTTGCGGCAACAGCCAGGAGTGAGGACTTGCCCGAGCCTGACGGCCCCACCAGGGACAGGAATTCACCCCTGCCGACGCCCAAATCCACGCTATCCAGCGCTTTGAGGGTGGAGCCGCCGTCCGGGTATTCGAGCGAAACGTTCACGAGGGTCAGTGCGGAATTCATGATGTATGCCTTTCGAAGAATGTGTTAGTTGCCGCCGAGGGCCAGCAAAGGGTCCACGGTGGTGACTTTGCGGACAGCCAGGACGGCACCGGCGAGCCCGAGGACGACGATCCCTGCCACCGGCAGCAACGTGGTGAGCGGGGTGACAAGGAACGGTGCTGCTTGGGCGGCCAGGATTCCACCGGCCAGGCCAACTGAGCCTCCGACAGCTGCCCCTGCCAGCAACACGAGCGCTGCCTGCGCCAGGGCATCGCGCAGGACGTAGCCGGAGGATGCACCCAAGGCCTTGAGCACGGCAATGTCCCTGGTGCGCTGCACTGTCCACACCGTCAGAAAGGCCACGATCACGAGGGCTGAAATCCCGTAGAGGAACGCCTGCATGAGGAGCAGCGAGCCGTTTTCGCTCTTGTAYGATGCCAAGGCCTGGAAGGAAGCGGTGGGGTCGGAGCTGACCGTACCGGCGGCCGCATTGGCGGCATCGACGCTGACGGAAGCGTCGTCGTCGTACGTCACGGTGAGGACAGTTGCCGTCCCAGGTGCGGCGTGGGCGACAGCGCGCCAGGTATCGAGCGTGGTCCAGACGACGCCGGTGTGTGAATACCACTGGTCCTCCACAATGTCGGAGACCGTCAGGTCGGTGCCGCCCACACGGAGCCGGCTGCCCTTCGTCAGGCTGAGCTCCTTCGCCAATGTCTTGCCCACGACTACGGTCCCGTCCTCCACAGCGGATGGAGCTTCCGAACCACCGAAGACGGCCACGTTCGCAGTGCCACTGGGGCTGCCGCCGTTGGCCAGGGATTGGACCCGCGACTGGGTGATGCCCAGCGCCTGTGCGGATTTCACGCCCTGCTGGTCACGCCAGGTCTGAAGCTGGGCGGTGGAAACTTCCGATTCCGTGTAAGACGCTTTCGGTTCGCCGCCTGCCGGTGCGCCGAAAACGATCTGCTGTGCGGGCAAGGCCGCTATGGCTGACGTGGACTGGTTGCCCAATCCCGCGGTCAGACCGGACAGCATGACGAGCAGCAGCGTGATGAGGGCAACCACGCTGCCCATGAGGGCGAACCGGCCTTTGGCGAAACGAATGTCGCGGATGGCGAGAAACATCGGATTCCTTCTGTTGTTGCGGGCTTGTTCCGTTGCCTTCAACTCTTCCGGCGATGGGCCCCGCGGACATCGTGAGCCGGATGGATTTGCTGGCGCCGGGAGGTTGAACCGGGAGTCAACCGAAAGGTTGATTTGTATGTCCTGGACGGAATATCGGGCTGGCCGGGCGAGGGGCGGGGATACGCTGGAAGGCATGCAGTCCCCCACCGGCGCCACCACGATCCTCCGGGTCCTGCGCGTGTGCCTTCACGTTGGTTTCGCCGTGCTCTTGCTCGTGGCAATCGTCCGGCTGCTGGGCGGCCTGGGCTCTGCCGGTGCGCCATCACCCCTCGCAGTGACCGCCGGTTTGGGGCTCTCGGCTTTGCTGGCCTTGGTGTACCTCGCGGGGACAGTGCTGGAGAAACGGCACGCCAGTGACCCCTCCAGGTTCAACCCAACGCCCTACGCTCTCTGGTGGCTGGCCGCCGTCATGATGCTGTGGCTGCTCCTGCTGCTGGTCAGCGCGGACTTCGCCTGGGTGGCCTTCCCGCTGTTCTTCCTGCAGCTCCACCTGCTTCCGCGGCGCCTGGCACTGCCCGCGATCGGGCTGAGCACCGCGCTGTTGGTGGGTGCTTTGTGGTTCCACGGCAGGGGCTCCGCGGACGGCGGCCTGCAGCTGGCCATGGTGCTGGGTCCCGTGTTCGGTGCGGCTTTCGCCGTCGTGACCGGCCTGGCGTACCGGGCATTGTTCCTGGAGGCGGAAAACCAGCGTCTAGTCGCCGAGGAACTGCGCCGGACCCGCGACGCACTGGCACAAACACAGCACGACGCCGGCATGCTGGCCGAGCGCGAACGACTGGCCCGCGAAATCCACGACACCCTGGCGCAGGGCTTCTCCAGCATCGTCCTCATGGGGCGGTCCGCCGAGAAGGCCCTGGACGGCGGAAACACCGAGACGGCGAAGGAACAGTTGAGGATTGTCCAGGAGACAGCTTCGGCCAACCTGGCGGAGGCGCGCAGTTTCGTGCGGGGGCTGCGGTCGCCGGACCTGGAGCACTCAGGCTTGGTGGACACCCTGCGCCGCCTCTGCGAAAAGACCGAAACCGAGGCGGCGGCAAGGGGAACAGCCTTGCGCTGCCGCTTCGAACTGGTGGGCACGCCCGTCGAGCTTCCCAACACCTACCAGACCACCCTGCTTCGGGCCGCCCAGGCCTCCCTCGCGAACGTCTGGGCGCATGCGAAGGCGCGTGCCGCCGTCGTCACTCTCTCCTTCCCGGGTTCCGAAGTGACGCTGGACATCTTCGACGACGGCGTCGGTTTCGAACCCACGACGGCGACCGGCACCGCGCGCGGCGACGGTACCGGCGTCGGGCTTCTGAGCCTGCGCGAACGGCTGGCGGCGCTCGATGGCAGGCTGGACCTGGAGTCGGCCCCGGGTGAAGGCACGGTGGTGGCCATCCGCGTACCTTTGCCAACCGGGGAGGGGGCGGCATGACCGGAATCCGGGTGTTGTTGGTGGATGACCACCCAGTGGTCAGGGCCGGGCTTCGGGCCATGCTGAGCGACTTCCCAGGGGTGAGCGTGGTGGCGGAGGCCGCTGACGGTGACGCCGCACTGGCGGAGTTGAGCAAGCTCCACACCCTCGGCGAGCCGGTGGACCTGGTGCTCATGGACCTGCAAATGGGCAGTGGCATGGACGGCGTGACGGCCACGGAAAAGATCAAAGCCGGTGAAGCCGGGACTCCCCCGCCACCCGTGCTGATTTTGACCACTTACGACACCGACGCCGACATCCTCGCCGCTGTGGAGGCAGGCGCCAGTGGTTACATGTTGAAGGATGCGCCGCCGGAACAGATCCGGCAGGCCGTGCTTTCGGCCGCTGCCGGCCAGACCGCACTGGCACCGGAAGTGGCGGCGCGATTGATGGGGCGGATCAGGAATCCCTCACCCGTGCTGAGCGGCAGGGAAGTCCAACTGTTGGAATTGCTCGCCACCGGCATGAGCAACAGGGCCATCGCCAAGCAACTCTTTATTTCCGAGGCCACTGTGAAGACACACTTGGTCCACATCTATTCCAAGTTGGGTGTGGACAACCGGACGGCAGCCATCGCGACGGCAACGCAGCGGCGGATCATCCGCGGGCACTGACTTCCGGCGCCAGGCACGCGCCCGGCAGTCCTCTGGTGAGGAAAGCAGTTTTGGTGAAACGGTTGACCTTTTGCCTTTCAACAGTGACGATTAGTGCACGTTTCGCTATGAGTTAGATCACAAACTGTCACTCGTCGAAAGTTGGCTCACATGTCCGCACCCTCCTTGGGTCTGTCCGGAGCTGCCCCCAACAGCTCCGGACGCATCAGAAAAGGCTCATTCGCCAGGAAGGCCGCGTCCCTCGGTCTCGCCTCACTCCTCCTCGCAGGAACCATCCCGGCCCTCACCTTCGCCGCCGCTGCCAATGCCGCTCCCGGCGACCCCGCGGTCATCAAGACCGTCACCCCGGAAGTACCCGTCGACGCAGCTGGAGTACCCCTCGGGGCGGTGACCGGCTTTACCCAGTCCGGTAACGTCGTCGACCTCTCCACCGAAAAGGGCGCCATCCGCGTCACCTTCCTGGACGACGGCAACTTCCGCCTGGAAGCCGATCCCAGCGGAAAGTTCACCGACCCTGCGAACACCGACCAGGGCGACCCGGCCAGGACAGCCAACATCGTGGTGGGCAAGGACAAGTTCCCCGGCACCACGCCCACGGTCACCGACGGCGACTGGCTGGTCCTGAAAACTGCCAAAATCAGCGTCGAGATCAACAAAGCGACCACCCTGCTCCGTGTTGTCAGGGCCGACGGCTCGCTGGTCCTGGAAGAGTCCGCACCCATCACGTTCGGTGCGAATTCGGCCACCCAGCACCTCGCCCGGCACGAGGGTGAGCAATTCATCGGCGGCGGCATGCAGAACGGCCGCTCAGTCCACACCGGCGCACTGATCAACATCGCCAAGAACTTCGACTGGGACGACGACGGCTACCCCAACGCCGTCCCGTACTACATGTCCTCCATGGGCTACGGCGTCCTGCGTGACACGTTCGCCCGCGGCTCCTACAATTTCGCGGGCGAACCAACCACGACGCATGAGGAAAAGCGCTTTGACGCCTACTACTTCGTGGGCGATTACAAGCAGTCGCTGGGCGCGTACACCACGCTGACCGGCAAGCCGATGATGCCCCCGGTGTACGCCCTGGAATACGGCGACGCTGACTGCTACAACCGCTCAAACCCGGGCTATTCGTCCTCCGGATACGGCGATCCCGACGGCGCCAAGCAGAAAACTCCCGACGCCATCAAGACCGCACGGAAGTTCGTTGAGAACGACATGCCCGCAGGCTGGATGCTGGTCAACGACGGCTACGGCTGCGAGTACCAGCAACTCCCGGAAACCGTGAGCAACATCGAGGACGAAACCGCCCTCAAGGTCGGCCTCTGGACGCAACGCTCCCTCACCAACCAGGAATACGAAGTAGGCGAGGCCGGCGTCCGGCTCCGCAAGCTGGACGTCGCATGGGTTGGCCAAGGCTACCGCCAGGCCCTGACGGGCTGCGAAGCTGCCCACGGCGGCATCGAGCAGTACTCGAACGCCCGCGGCACCTCGCTGATGGTGGAAGGCTGGGCCGGCTCCCAGCGGTGCGGCATGCAGTGGACCGGTGACCATTCAGGAAACCTCGACGCCGTCCGCTGGCAGGTCCCGGCCCTCACCGGCGCCGGCAACTCGGGCCTGGCATTCACCACGGGCGACGTTGACGGCATCTTTGGCGGGTCCGCCGAGTCCTACGTCCGCGACCTCCAGTGGAAAGCCTTCGCTCCGGCGCTGTACTCCATGTCCGGCTGGGCCGCGACGGACAAGCGTCCGTGGCTCTACGGCGACGAGGCAACAGCCATCAACCGCCAATACCTGCAGCTCCGCCAGCAGCTCATGCCCTTCATCTACTCGCTCGCGCAGGAATCCTCCACCACCGGCGTCTCCATGATGAGGTCCATGGCCCTCGAATTCCCTGACCAGCAGTGGTCCTACGGTGCCGAAGCGAACAACCAGTTCATGCTGGGCTCCGACTTCCTGGTAGCACCCGTCTTTACGCAGACCGACGTCCGCAACGGCATCTTCCTCCCGGCCGGCCAGCAGTGGGTGGACTACTGGACCGGCAAGCTCTACCAGGGTGGCCAGATCCTCAACGGCCACAACGCACCCCTGGACAAGCTGCCGGTGTTCGTTCGTGCCGGAGCGGTGATCCCGCAAGGCATCGTTGCCCGCAACGCGTCTTTGGTCCCTGAAGATTCCATGATCACCCTGGATGTCTATGCCAAGGGCCAGGACACCTTCACGCTCTATGAGGATGACAAGGTCACCCGCGAATTCAAAAACGGCAAGTCCTCCAGCCAGCTCTTCTCCGTGGATGCTCCCGGTACCGGCAACAGCAGCGTCAAGGTGTCCATCGGTGAACGCAAGGGCGAATACACCGGCAAGGCCGCAGCCCGCCCCTACGAACTGAAGGTCCACGCCGGTGCTGCTCCCAAGGACGTCAAAATCGGTGGAACCAAACTCACCCAACACACCACCCAGGCTGCTTACGCAGCTGCGACAACCGGCTGGTACTTCGATGAAGCCAACAACGGCACCATCTGGGTAAAGACCGGGTCCATCGCTTCCAACCAGTCCGCAAGGGTTCAACTCCAGCAGGCAGGTCCGCTGGGCGGCAAGAGCCAGGAAGACACCGCTGCGGAAGTCCGCGTGACCACCGGCCAGCAGGTCTTCCAGGACCAGGAAACAACCGTCACCGCGGCGTTCGTGAACACCGGAACCAAGGCCAAGAGCAATGTGGTCCTCACCCCGGTTCTTCCCGAGGGTTGGACTGTTGTCTCGTCCTCCGGCGCGACGGCGGCCAAGGTTGAAGGCGGCGCTACAGGCACGGCCACTTTCGTCATCAAACCCGGCCCCAGCGCGAAGGCGGGGCAACAGACTGTGCGGGTAACGGCGTCGTACGCTGCTTCCGGCTCAACCCAATCGGTGACCGGCGGCAACCAGATCTACGTCGCCTACGGGTCCTTGGCCGCGGCCTACAACACCGTCTCCGTCACCACGGTGGCCGGCAAGGCACTCGGGAACTTCGACGGCGGAGGGGCCACCTTCGCTGCCGAGCAGCTGGCTGCCGCTACGGTTCCGGCAGGCGGAGTCCGGCCGGGCAGCACCGTGACGGTGGATGCCGGGAAGCCGACGCAGGTCGATTACACCTGGCCGGCCGTGGGACCCGATGTTCCCAACTCGGTGGCGCTGTCCGCGCAGACCATCGCCGTGAAGGGCAAGGGAACGCACTTGGCTGTCCTCGGTTCGGCTGCGGTGGGCAATGGCACCAGCCCCACGTTGACCTTGACGTACGCTGACGGATCCACGGAGAAACAGTCCATCTTCTTCCCGAACTGGCTGCAGCCCTCAGTACTGAACGGCGCCCTGCTCGCGGTATCCGAACAAGGCCGCAACAACGCCAACGGTCCGTCGCCGGAGTACACGCAATACAAGTACCAGGCATTCTCCAACACGGTTCGGCTCAACCCCACCAAGGAACTGGCCTCCGTCACCTTGCCCACCGACACCCGGGTGAAGTTCTTCGACTGGAAAGTCACCTCGCAGCCGTTGCCGGACGTACCGCATGGAGCGGTGTACGCCTCGGAAACGCCGTGGGTCCAGGCACTCAACGGCTACGGGGTGATCGGCAAGAACGTGGCCAACAAGGACTCCGCGTCGTCCCCGGACAAGCCGTTGGCCATCAACTACACCGATCCCGCCACCGGTCAGCAACCCGTTTTCTCCAAGGGCCTGGGCGTCCACGCTGCCTCCAGGATCACCTATTACCTGGGCGGCAAGTGCACTTCCTTTACGTCCCAAGTGGGCCTTGAAAGCGGCTTCGGCGGCAACATCATCTTCAAGGTCAACGCCGACGGGGTGAACAAGTACCAGTCGCGCACGTACACGCCGGGGTTTGCTCCGGAGTCGGTGTCCGTCGACCTGACGGGGGCGGCTTACGTGGAGCTGGTCGTTGACCCATCCGGTTCCATCAATGGAGCACATGGTGTCTGGGGTGATGCAAAGTTCACCTGCGCTCCCTAGCCTGACGTTGCAAACAGACGGCCGTCGCTTGCCGCACCTCCCCGGGGTGGCAGGCGGCGGCCGTCCGGCTGCCGGCCATGACAAGAAAGTGTCAGGGGAACCGGGCATAATGTGGCAAATGGGGAAAACACGTACTTTGATTCTTGGTCTGGCCACGATTGTGCTGGCAGGCTCGCTGACCGCTTGCGACGACGGCCGTTCGGGCGCTGAGGGAGCCGCCAAGCAGCTCGCCTCCTCGCTGTCGGCGCTCGACGTCGGCCAGCTCGCCGTTGAGGGCAAGGATGCTGCCGCGGCCAACGACCAGCTCAAGGCAGTTTTCGAAGGACTCGACGCCAAGCCGTTGGTGCAGTCCGGTGACGTCAAGCTCGACGGCGACACCGCCACTTTCCCTCTTATCTACAGCTGGAACATCGGCTCGGCCAAGTGGGAGTACAGTTCCGAAGCCACCTTGAAGAAGTCCGGTGACAAGTGGGCGGTTCAATGGAGCCCTGCCCTGCTGGCACCGGAGCTTTCCGATGGCGAAACTCTTTCCGTCAAGACCGTTCCTGCCCAGCGCGGCCAGATCCTGGGCGCCGGGGATGCCCCGATTGTGGAGGACCGGCCCGTCTTCCGGGTCGGCATCGACAAGACCAAGATTCCAGCGGAACAAGCGGATGCTTCAGCGCGTGCGATGGCTGCCCTGCTGGGCTTGGACGTTGAGGAATACGCCAAGCAGGTTGCTGCGTCCGGCCCGCAGGCATTTGTGGAAGGACTGGTTCTCAGGGCTTACACGACGGATATCACGGAGGCCAAGATCAAGGCCATTCCCGGTGGTGCCAGCATCCTGGATTCGATGGCCCTCGCACCAACGCGGACCTTTGCACGTGCACTGCTCGGAAGCGTTGGCCAGGCCAGCGCGGAGCAGATTGAAAAGTCCAACGGCGCCTTGCGTGCCGGTGACACCACGGGAACCGGCGGCCTGCAGCAGAAGTACGACACCCTGCTCCGCGGCAAGGACGGTGTTGAGGTCATTGCGAGCACCGAGGCCAAAGCTGAAGGGGAAACGCCCGGCACCAAGGTGTTCTTTTCCTCCCTCCCCGCTCCCGGCACCACCCTCAAGACAACCCTTGACCTGAAACTGCAGCAACTGGCCGAGGAAACCCTTGTTGGCGTTGGCCCGGCGTCGGCCATAGTTGCCCTCCGACCCTCCACAGGCGCCGTGCTCGCCGCTGCCTCCGGGCCGGGGAGCAACGGGTACAACACTGCAATGCTGGGCCAGTACGCGCCAGGATCCACCTTCAAGATTGTTGACTCCCTGGCGATGTTCCGGAACGGCGCAACCCCCGATTCCAAGGTCGAGTGCCCGCCGACGCTGACTGTTGACGGTCGGACCTTCAAGAACGCGGAGGGGTATCCGGAAAGCTCGCTGGGTTCAGTTGCCCTGAGGGATGCGTTTGCCCACTCCTGCAACACTGCCTTCATCAACGCCCGTGACACCGTCAGCCAGGACCAGTTGGAATCCGCGGCCCAGGCTCTTGGTGTGGCTGTTGAAGCCCCCAAACTCGGTGCTGACGCGTTCCTGGGTTCCGTTCCCGGTGCTGCTGAGGGTACGGAGCATGCCGCTTCCATGATTGGCCAGGGCAAGGTGCTCTTCTCGCCCCTCTCGGCCGCTGTCATGGCAGCTTCGGTGGCCAACGGTGCCCCCGTCTCACCGCAACTGGTGCTCAATGCCGACGCCGTGCCGGCCACCACCTCCACTGCCGCTCCCACGGAAAGCAGCTCCGCCACGCCGTCGCCGGACTCCGCGACGGCAAGCGCGCTGCCTGCCTCGCCGGCATCCACCAAGCCGATCACCAAGGAGGAATCGGCTGCCCTGTCCGACATGATGCGGGCGGTAGTAACCTCGGGCCACGCCGGTTTCCTTGCCGCAGTGCCGGGTGCACCGGTCGGGGCAAAGACGGGCACCGCCGAATTCGGTAATGACAACCCGCCCAAGACCCACGCGTGGATTGTTGCCACCCACGGGGACCTGGCGGTTGCCGTGTTTGTTGAAGACGGCGGACTGGGTGCCACCACCAGTGGGCCGTTGCTGAAAACGTTCCTGACCGCGGCGGGCTGATCCGGAGGAGAACCCATGACAGGCAGTACCCAGTGTGTGGTGGTCGGCGGAGGTCCGGCCGGGATAATGCTGGGGCTGCTGCTTGCCCGGGCCGGTGTGCAGGTCACTGTCTTGGAAAAACACGCCGACTTCCTCCGGGATTTCAGGGGCGACACGGTCCATGCGTCCACCGTCCGGCTCCTGGACGAGTTGGGTTTGGGAGAAGGCTTCAGGGCCCTGCCGCAGAGCCGGCTGGAGAACTTCCGGTTGCCTGTTGCCGGGGGTCGCTCGGTGGTGCTGGCCGATTTCGGACTCCTTAAAGAGCCCTACAACTATGTGGCGATGGTTCCCCAGTGGGACCTGCTTAATTTCCTGGTGGCAGCTGCCGGGCAGGAACCCACCTTTACGCTGCGGATGAATACCGAGGTCACGGACCTGCTGCGGGACTCTTCGGGGGCAGTGACGGGTGTGGCGTACCGGACCAGGGACCCGCTGACCGGCTCCCCGCTGGACAGCGGCGAACTGATGGCCACCCTGACTGTGGCGTGCGATGGCCGGGGTTCGGTGCTGCGGCAGCGGGCCGGACTGGCTCCCCACGAATACCCGGTGCCGTTCGACACCTGGTGGTTCCGGCTCCCCCGCACGGCCGACGAGGATGAGCCAGTGGCATCCATAGCGCCGCGTTTCGGCAGCTCCGACGTCCTGCTGAGCCTCACCCGCAAGGACTACCACCAGATCGCCTATCTGGCCGCGAAGGGCTTGGATCCCCAGCTCCGGGCTGAGGGCGTGGAAGCCTTCCGGGCCAGGGTTGCGCGGCTGCGGCCGGATCTAGCCGACCGCGTAGACACCATCAGGTCTGTCGACGAGCTTCACCTGCTGGATGTGAAGCTCAACCGCTTGGCCCGCTGGCATCAGCCGGGCCTGCTCTTGATTGGCGACGCCGCGCACGCCATGTCCCCGGCCGGAGGCGTGGGAATCAACCTCGCGGTGCAGGACGCCGTGGCGGCAGCGCGCTCTATTGCCTCACCGCTGCTCAGTGGAACACTCGACGACGGCCACCTCGCCGCCGTCCAGAAGCGGCGTTGGCTGCTCACCGTGATTGTCCAGACGTTCCAGCGGGTGCTGCATCGCGCCATCTTTGCCCGGGTGATGGCCGGCAAACAGCCCAAGCCACCCAGGATCCTGGTCCTGATGGCCCGGCACCTGCGCGGTTTTCCCAAGCTTCCCGCCCGCATGATCGCCTTTGGACCGCGCCCCGAGCATGCTCCGGACTTTGCCCGGCGAAAGCCGTAGCGCTGCGTCGACGCCCAAGCCAATTGCCGCCGTCGGGCGTTAATACGCCGGCGTGGGAGGATTGAAACGTGGCCCATATTGACGTTTCCGGCATCGACTACTTCCTCTCCGACGGCACCCAGCTGCTCAACGGTGTGACCTTCAAGGTCCCCGACGGCACCAAAACGGCGCTGATCGGACCCAACGGAACAGGGAAGACCACACTGTTCAAGATCATCGCCGGAGACCTCACTCCTGATGAAGGTGCCGTGGGCCGCTCGGGCAACATGGGCATCATGCGGCAGTTCGTGGGCCAGGTCCGCGACGAATCCACCGTCCGCGACCTCCTGGTTTCCACTGCGCAGGCCGGGCTCGCAGCAGCAGCCAAGGCGGTGGAAGAAGCCGAATTGGCCATGATGGAGCACGACGACGAACCCACGCAGATGAAGTACGCGCAGGCGATCGTGGACTGGGGCGATGCCGGCGGATACGACGTCGAGACAGTCTGGGACGAAGTGTGCATGGCCGCTTTGGGGATTTCCTTCGACAAAGCCCAGTTCCGCCGTGCTTCCACGCTGTCGGGCGGCGAGCAAAAGCGCCTGGTGTTGGAAGCGCTCTTCGCCGGGCCGGACGAGCTCCTGCTCCTGGACGAACCGGACAACTACCTTGACGTGCCTGGGAAGCGATGGCTGGAAGGCAAGCTCAACGAGTCCAAGAAGACCGTGCTCTTCATCAGCCACGACCGCGAGCTTCTCAACAACGCCGCCGGCCGTATCGTGACACTGGAGCCGGGCATCAACGGTGCCGGCGCTTGGATCCACGGTGGAGGTTTCGGCTCCTACGTCGAAGCACGCGCAGACCGTAACGCCCGGTTCGAGGAACTCCGCAAACGCTGGGACGAGGAGCACATCAAGCTCAAGGAACTCGTCAACATGTACAAGAACAAGGCGGCATTCCGCTCCGACATGGCCAACAGGTACCAGGCAGCGCAGACCCGCCTTGCGAAGTTCCTGGAGGCCGGGCCGCCGGAGGCCCTGCCCATCGAGCAGAACGTGAAGATGCGGCTCAAGGGTGGCCGCACCGCCAAGCGGGCCGTCGTTGCAGAGAAGCTGGAACTGACCGGGCTCATGAAGCCGTTCTCCACGGAGATCTGGTTCGGGGACCGGGTGGGCGTCCTGGGATCCAACGGTTCGGGCAAGAGCCACTTCCTGCGTCTTCTCGCGACCGGCGGTACCGACCCGGAGCGCGAGCACCTGCCGGTGTCCGACGTCGTCATCGCGGAAGTCCCGCACGAAGGGTCGGTGAAACTGGGGGCACGCATCCGGCCCGGGTTCTTCGCCCAGACGCATGTCCGTCCGGATCTGCTGGGCCGGACGTTGCTGGAAATTCTGCACCGCGGCGACGAACACCGTTCGGGCCTTCCGCGTGAGGCTGCAGCGGGAGCCTTGGATTCCTATGGCCTGGCGGGTCAGTCGGAGCAGAAATACGAGTCCTTGTCCGGTGGCCAGCAGGCACGTTTCCAGATCCTGCTGCTCCAGCTGTCCGGTGCCACGCTCCTCCTGCTGGATGAGCCCACGGACAACCTGGACCTCCACTCAGGCGAAGCCCTGGAGCGTGCCATCGACGCGTTCGAGGGAACCGTCCTGGCCGTCACGCACGACCGTTGGTTCGCCAAGTCCTTCGACCGCTTCCTGATCTTCGGGTCCGACGGCAAGGTGTACGAATCCGAAGAGCCCGTGTGGGACGAAAAGCGGGTAGAGCGCGCCCGCTGACACCGGACGCTTCCTCACGTTCCGCGCCTTTCGGGTGGATGCTTGCTCACGTAACAGGCCTTTCGGGCGGACGCTTGCTCACGTAACAGGCCTTTCGGGCGGACGCTTGTTCACGTTCCGCGCCTTTCGGGTGGATGCTTGCTCACGTTCCGCGCCTTTCGGGCGGATGCTTGCTCACGTTCCGCGCCTTTCGGGTGGACGCTTGCTCACGTAACGAGCCCTTCGGGTGGACGCTTGCTCACGTCCCGGCGCGAGAGCTTGAGCTGGCTTCCTAGTTGGCCGCTACCCGATCACCAACGGGTGGTCACTGAGCGAGGGTTGGGTTGAAGGCAGTGGGGTGTGGGTGAGGGTTGGGTTGAAGGGTGTGGGATGTGAGGGAGGATTGGGTTGAAGGGCGTGGGATGTGAGCGAGGGTTTGTGCGCAAATGATCACTTGACATGATTAAGTGAGCACACGCCTGCTACCGTGGAGGCATGGGAACCACTGACCGCCACAGGCTCATCGCCGAACTGCTGCGCGGACAAGAAGAAGTAACCGTCGACGAACTGGTCTCAACCACCGGAGCTTCCGGGGCGACCATCCGCCGCGACCTCGAGATCCTGGCAGCCAACGGTGTGCTCAAGCGAGTCCACGGGGGTGCCCGCAGCCTCCTGGCCCGTGGAGAGAACCCCGGCTACGGGCAGCGTGAACTCGAGGACCACGAGGCCAAAGCCCGCATAGCCAAAGCCGTGGATGGACTCATCAGGGATCGCGAACACGTGTGGCTGGACAGTGGATCCACTGCCACGGAAATCGCACGCCGGCTCAGCACACGAGAGCTCACGGTCATGCCGATGTCCTTGCACGGCGTCCAAGCCCTCACGCAATCCTCGGAGGGCCGGGCTCCTGAACTCATCCTCCCAGGTGGCCGGTTCACCCCGGGTGAGCAGTCTTTCAGGGGACCCATGGCGGAAGCCAACGTCCGCTCGCTTAGGTTCGACACCGCCGTCGTAACCCCTTGCGCGCTCAACCTCAAAGACGGCCTGCTGGCTCACGACCTCGATGACGCGGCCGTGAAGCGTGCCGGTCTGGAGTCGGCGTCGCGCGTGATCGTCGCGGCCGCGGGAAGCAAATGGAATGCCGGCGCCAGGGCCCTGGTTGCCGCGATGGACAGCGTGGACGTCATCGTGACGGACCTGGAACCATCCCCCGAAGACCTTGCCCAGCTCAACAAACTCTCCGTGGAAGTTGTGATTGCATGACCACCAACACCAGAAGCACCACCAACGTCAGGGCCGCGGCAGTGGCGACGTTCCTGATCTTCGGCATGAACGGTCTGGTCTTCGCCAGTTGGGCAGCCCGCATTCCGGCTGTGACCGAAGCGCTCAACCTCACGTCCGGCCAGATGGGCACGCTCTTGCTCTGCACCGCGGTTGGCTCGTTGCTGGCGCTGCCGTCTGCGGGTTGGGTGGTGGGCCGGATCGGCACGGCGAACACGGTTCGGTTGGCCGGCATCGTGGCAGGAGCCGCGGGTGCGGCAATTGCGTTCTCCCTGATTGCCGCGTCCGTGCCGGCCACAGCCATAGCGCTCTTCTTCTTCGGCATCGGCATTGGCCTGTGGGACGTAGCCCAGAACATTGAAGGCGCCGACGTCGAACACCGGCTAGAGCGGACCATCATGCCGCAGTTCCACGCGGCATTCAGCGGCGGGGCCTTCCTCGGCGCGCTGATCGGTGCGGGGTTGTCCCAGCTGGGAGTCGGCCTGCCCGAGCACTTGCTGGTCATCGCCGCCGTCGCTGTCGCGTTGGCCCTGACCGTCCCTAAGTACTTTTTGCCGCATGAAGCGGTGGAAATTCACGACGGCGGCGGGTCGGCCGCCAAGGGTCCCACGGCTTGGCGGGATGGCAGGACGCTGCTGATCGGCGTCGTGGTCCTGGGTGCCACGCTCACCGAGGGTGCGGGCAATGACTGGATCGCCAAGGCAGCCGTGGACGGGCTGGGTACTTCAGAGTCCACCGGCGCTTTGCTGTTCGCCCTGTTCGTACTGGCCATGACCATCATGCGGTTCCTGGGCGGCAAGGCGATCGACAAGTTTGGCCGGGTAGCCGTTCTCCGCGCCAGCATGGCCGCAGCCGCCTTGGGCCTGGCCCTGTTCGTATTCGCGGGCAACGTGGTTTTGGCCGGAGTCGGCGCGGCTCTCTGGGGCATTGGGGCGGCGCTGGCCTTCCCCATGGGTATGTCTGCGGCTGCCGATGATCCCAAACACGCCGCTGCCAGGGTCTCCGTAGTTTCCACCATCGGCTACATTGCCTTCCTGGCAGGACCGCCGCTGCTGGGCTACTTGGGAGACCAGACAGGAATCCACCTGGCCTTGCTGGCCATTGGGGCGCCTATTCTGCTGGCTCTCCTGCTTGCCGGCGTCGCGAAGCCCTTGCCGCCCAAATAGTCCTGCCATCCAACGAAGCATTCTCCCGAATGCATACGTCCTGGAATCGCCACCAAGCCAAGAGCACCAAGCCGGCAGCCAGGCAGGCACCGCCCAGGACATCGCTCAGCCAGTGCGCGGAGAGGTACGTCCGGCTGATCATCATGGCGATGATGCCCAACGCGGCCAATGTCGTCATCCACCAACGGCCGGCGAGGACAGCCAGAACCACCAGGAAGGCGGTGGTGGCGGATACATGCCCGGAAGGGTATGAACCGGTATCGGTGAGGACCTTGGCCCCCACAGGCCTTTCCCGGCCTACTACGACTTTGGCCAGCTGGGTGAGCGCCAGTGTGGCTATTCCGGAGCCCGCAACGAATAACGCCGTCACCGGACGTTTCCAAGCCACCAAGGCGAGGGCCAGCACTCCCTGGGCCGACAGCATCCCCACGTAGCCCACCCAGTTGAGGATCCCGTTGACGCCATCCCAGAAGGGAGAGTGCAACGTAAAGGAGAAGGCCTGCCACCAGGTGTCTACGCTGTTGAAGGAAGGTTGGCCCTGTCCTGCCAGGATCATGACTCCCGGAACCACAAACGCACACAGCAGCAATATTCCAGGGGCAAGCAGCTTCCAGTCCGGTTGCTTTCGGGGAGTCAGGACGCGAATCATCAACTCATCGTAGCCATGGCGGCCCTGCAGTACCGGCAGGCGATACTGTGAAGGGATGCGAGGCTTCGTGGGCAAAGGTCCCAAACGTGTTGTCAAACTCGACCACTTCCTGGTGCGGGCTGTTTCCCGGCAACCGCAGGGCGATCATGACGTCTTCTTCCGGCGGCTTTCGTCCGCGGCGACGAAAGGCAAGCTGTGGTTCGGCATTGCCGGGATCATGGCGACGGTTCCAGGGAAACCCCGCAGGGCGGCGCTCCATGGCTTGCTCGCACTGGGTGTGGCTTCCGGCGTTACCAACGTCATTTTCAAGCGGGCTTTGCCCCGCAGGCGGCCGCTTCCTGAACATCTGCCGTTGTTCCGGTTCGTGAATCCGCAGCCCACAAGCTCTTCGATGCCATCCGGCCACTCTGCGTCCGCTGTGGCCTTCGCGGTGGGCGCAGGAATCGTCTCGCCTGCGATAGGGGTTGCATTGGCGCCCATCGCCGTGGGGGTGGCCTACTCGCGGGTGCACACGGGTGCCCACTGGCCATCCGACGTCGTCTTTGGCTCGGCTTTGGGTGCCGGCGCCGCATTTCTCACGCGTAAGTGGTGGCCTGCCCGCCCGGCGGAGCCGACTCCCCGCCGCACCCCCGCTGAGGTTCCGGCAATTCACGACGGCGAGGGGCTGAGTATCGCGGTCAACGTCCTGGGCGGGTCCTACTCCCCCGAAACCGGAGAACTGCTGCGACGAGTATTCCCCAAGGCTTATATACGAGAGATTTCCGAAGGGGAGGATGTCGCCGAAGAGGTTAAGGCCGCAGCAACCCGGCCCGGAACCGTAGCGCTGGGCGTATGGGGCGGCGACGGAACGGTGGGAGCGGCGGCTGCTGCCGCCGTCGAACATTCACTGCCGCTGGCGGTTCTGCCGGGAGGGACGCTGAATCACTTCGCGCGCGATCTCGGCGCCCGCTCGATCGAGGATGTCCTGGACGCCTTGACCAATGGTTTCGCAGCGTCCGTGGACCTGGGGCATGTTGTTGTCCAGCGCGGGCTCGTTGAGAAGCCGGAGACCTCGGAGCTGGCCATGCTGAATACGGCGAGTGTGGGCGTGTACCCCAATCTGGTCAGGCGGCGTGAGCGCCTGCAGCCGGCCATGGGCAAGCCGCTCGCCAGTGTGGTGGCATCGCTCCGGACCTTTGGCGTGAATTCCCCCACCACGCTCACGGTGAACGGACAAAAGCACAAGCTCTGGATTCTCTACATGGGCAGGGGAAGGTTCTATCCCAGCGACCATGCGCCCATCCGCCGTCCTGTGCTGGATGATGGTGTGTTCGACCTCCGCATGATCACGGCGGACGAACCATTCGCACGTGCGCGTTTGCTGTGGGCCGTCGTTACCGGCACCGTGTCGGCCTCGAAGGTCACCCACCTTGCCGAGGCTACAGAGATTACCGTCGAAGCCATTGGGCAGCCGTTGGTGCTGGCCGTCGACGGTGAACCTACGCCTGGAGTCCGCTCGGCTACCTTCACGGTGAAGCCTCGCGTCCTGCGCGTGTACTCGTCGCTTCCGGTGGCTGACTGAAGCGGACTGACCGGGGTCATCCGGTAGGACTACCCTGACTGAACCCTGAATCATCCCTGAGACAGGCGATTTGGGCGGCCTCCCTGAGTAGCGTGGTGAGTACATTCAAAACTCACCTGCACATTTATGTGCTCCGAGGAGGGGAACGCTTCCATGATCGAAGCAAAGGGCCTGACTAAGGTCTACGGCCAGAAAACTGCCGTCGGCGGTGTCAGTTTCACTGTCCAGGCTGGACGGGTGACGGGCTTCCTGGGCCCGAACGGTGCCGGCAAGTCCACCACGATGCGCATGATCATGGGGCTTGACTCTCCCACATCGGGCGACGTCACGGTCAACGGCCTGCATTATGCGCAGCACAAGGCTCCCCTGCACCAGGTAGGTGCCTTGCTGGATGCCAAGGCTGTCCACACCAGCCGCAGTGCCTACAACCACCTGCTGGCCATGGCTGCAACGCACAGCATTCCTACCGCCCGCGTTCACGAGGTTATTGAGATGACCGGGCTCGGCGCCGTGGCGAAGAAGAAGGCCGGGGGATTCTCGCTGGGTATGGGCCAGCGCCTCGGCATTGCGGCCGCACTCCTCGGTGACCCTCAGACCCTCATCCTCGACGAGCCCGTCAACGGACTCGATCCTGAAGGCGTGCTGTGGGTGCGCAATCTGGTCAAGTACCTGGCCAGCCAGGGCAAGACCGTTTTCCTTTCGTCGCACTTGATGAGCGAAATGGCGCAGACCGCCGACCACCTGATTGTGATCGGCCGGGGCAGGATCATCGCGGATGCTCCTGTGCAGGACATCATCGCCGGAGCCCAGCAGGCCAAAACGTTGGTTCGTACCTCAGCTGCCAGCCAGCTGTCGGCCTTGCTTGTGGGAGACGGTGTCCGGGTGGACCAGAGCCAGACGGAGACCCTGGAAGTGGTGGGTCTGCAACCGCGTGAGATCGCCCAGGTTGCCTTGGACAACAACGTGCTGGTCTACGAACTGACGCCGCAGGTTTCCTCGCTGGAAGATGCCTACTTCAATCTCACCAAGGACGAAGTGGAGTACCAATCCCATATGTCCGGTGAGCCTGTCTCTGCCGCCCCGGAAGGAAAGTAAGGACAATGAGCACCATGACTGAAAATCGCACCAAAGCACCGGCCCACGCATCGGCCGGGGTCCGCGGCGTTACTTTTGGGGGAGTAGTCAAGTCGGAGTGGATCAAGCTCCGCTCCCTGACGTCCACCGTGATCCTGCTCGCTGTGACTCTTATTGCCACAGTGGGCGTGGGTGCCCTTGCCGTTTTGATCCGCTTCACCTTCCTTGACCAGATGATCAAGCAGGCCAAGGATGCCGGCCAGCCCGTCACCGGCGAGATGCTGACGAAATCCTTCCCGCCGGGGTCCGGATTCGACCTCTACAACCTGCCCAATGCCGGTATCCAGATCGGCACCTTGGTCCTTGGATCGCTGGCCGTGCTCTTCATTTCGTCCGAGTACGCCACCGGCATGATCCGTTCAACCATGAACGCAGTTCCCAAGCGCATTCCGGCCTTCGCGGCCAAGGCGCTGCTTCTGGTGGTCCTCTCCTACGTCATCACCACCATTGCCGCCGTATTGACATTCCTCATCGCCATGCCCGTCTTCCAGGGCCTGGATATTGATCTGACGTGGTCCACTGACGGTGTCCTGTACAGCATCTTCACCGGTGGCCTGTATGTTGCCGGCGTGGCTTTGATCGGTCTTTCGTTGGGAACCCTCCTGCGCAACTCGGCCGGTGGCGTGACCGTACTTGTCGCACTGTTCTTCGTACTGTCGATCGCGTCCGGATTCCTCTCACTGGTGCCCGGCGACTTCTGGAAGTACGTGCCGCAGTACATTCCCAGCGAGGCTGGTGGCAGGTTCCTTTCCATCGGTCACACCGACGGCGTCATCGACCCGTGGCAGGGTGGGTTGATCTTCCTGGGCTACGTGCTGGTCTTCCTGATTCCGGCCATGATCGTGATCAAGAAGCGCGACGTCTAGGCCGACGTGCCCTCTAGGCTCAATTCATGACTGAAGCTCCACAGATGAAGGACGCGCCGGCCGCCGTGGCCGACGCGTCCTTCGCTGAAATTGCCCAACGCCGCCGGGGCAGGATCCGGCGGTACTTCTTCACGCGTCCCCGTGCCATGGACGCCGTGGTGGTGCTTTGCTACGTGTTGTTGGCGTTGCCCACCATCGTCGCCTCGATCGGTGAGGGCAAATGGCTCGTGGTGGCCATACTGCTCCTTATTGCCTTGGCATTGGTCTTCAGGAGGCAGTTCCCGCTCCAGGTGGTCCTGGCCGTGGCCCTGCTGGAAATCTCGGCGACCATCCTGAACCCCTGGGGCTCCAACGTTTCGGCGGGCCTTTGGTTCGCCCTTTATGCGGTGGCTTCCCTCCGGAAGCGCGGGATCACGTTTGCGGTCTTTATCGCCGCAAGCCTGCCCCTGAGCCTGCTTTACCTGTTCATGTGGACTAGCCCGGCCCAGATGGACACGCTTCAGGACGTTCCGGAGAATTTCCACCTCATCAACAACATCGCCACGGCGGTCACCATCATGTTGTCGAACCTGCTGGCCACGGGCATTGGCATTTCGGTTCGCCAGCGCCGGGAACACGAAGCGGAGATCGCTGCCTGGGCCGCCCGGACCACGCGGCTGGGCAAGGTCACCGAACGCAACCGCATCGCCCGCGAAATGCACGACGTCGTCGCCCACTCTTTGACGGTCATGATCAGTCTTTCGGATGGTGCGGCAGTTGTGGTCAAGAAGGATCCGGAACGTGCCGGCGAGGTGCTTGGCGAACTCTCGCGGACGGGACGCACCGCCCTGGCGGATATGCGGCGTGTTCTGGGGGTTCTACGTGATGATTCAGGCCGGCCGGCCCCGCTCACGCCGCTTGAGTCCGGGTACAACCTGGCCAAGCTCCTGGAGGGCTTCCGCACGGCCGGCCTGCCACTGCACTATGCGCACACCGGGCCGGCATTGCCGGCCGACCCGGCGTTCGAGCTCACCGTCTACAGGATCGTGCAGGAATCCCTGACCAACGTGTTGCGTTACGGACGCTCGTTGAGCCGGGTGGACGTCCAGGTGGCCCGCGACGGCGATGTGGTCACCATTGATGTCCTCGACGACGGACGCGGAACCAGGGACGGTGGCAGCGAATCGATAGGCAGCCTGGGCACAGGGCTGGGCATTGCCGGGATGAATGAACGCGCTGGAATCTATGCTGGAATCGTTACTGCCGGTCCAGGCAAAAGAGGCGGTTGGGCGGTCCACGCCGACCTCCACTGGAACGGCGACAAGGGGGAATCATGACCAATGACATCAAAGTGCTGCTCGTGGACGACCAGCCGCTGCTCAGGATGGGCTTCCGGCTCATTCTGGAAGGCGAAGAAGACTTCCATGTAGTGGGCGAGGCGTCCGATGGCGCTGAAGCCGTCCGCCAGGTCGAAGCCTTGCAACCTGACGTGGTGCTGATGGACGTCCGCATGCCCACCATGGACGGGATCGAGGCAACGCGGCGTATCTCCGATTCAGGTTCGGAAGCGCGGGTCATCATCCTGACCACGTTCGACCTCGATGAGTACGCCTTCACCGGTTTGCAGGCCGGAGCTTCTGCCTTCCTCCTCAAGGACGTTGCCCCGGTAGAGCTCGTCCATGCGGTGCGGCTCGTGGCGAGCGGCGACGCCGTCGTCGCCCCGCGTGTAACGCAGCGGCTCCTGGAGACGTATGTCCGGGGCGGTGCAGTGCCGGGCCATTCGCCCGCACCCCACCGGGATCCCTTGCTTGGCGAACTCACGCCGCGCGAAACCGAAATCCTCACGACCATCGCCGAGGGTCTGTCCAATGCGGAGATCGCCCATAAGTTCTTCCTCTCCGAGGCCACTGTCAAGACGCACGTCCGCCGGATCCTGAGCAAGCTGCAGCTGCGGGATCGCGTGCAGGTGGTTGTCTACGCCTACGAGACCGGACTGGTGGTGCCGAGCAACCCGGACTATTGATGCGGTGGGCCCGACCCGGGCCCACTTTCTTCACAAGATGTGCGTTATAGACATTCATAAATGTTTTTAATGACTATTTGAGCCGATTCTGTGTTACCTTCGTCACTACAAGCGCGCCTCCGGCTCCCCCGCGCAGGAAGTCCCAGGCGTCCCGATCGCATCTTTCACTTATCGGAGACGAGTCATGGAATCATCAACCCCCCTGAAACTGGACCACCCGGCTGACGCCCCTCCGGCGCCTTTGGAAACAGGCCTTCGCCGTTCCATGGGTCCGCGTCACCTCATCATGATTGCCATGGGAGGTGTCATCGGCTCAGGCTTGTTCCTCAGCTCGGGCTACACCATCTCCCAGGCAGGCCCCTTGGGCGCAGTCATCGCCTACCTGGTGGGAGCCTTCGTGGTCTACCTGGTGATGGCCTGCCTTGGCGAGCTCGCCATTGCCTACCCGGTCTCGGGTGCCTTCCACATCTACGCTTCCCGTTCAATTGGTCCGGCTACCGGCTTCACCACCGCCTGGCTCTACTGGCTGTGCTGGGCGGTGGCGATCGGTTCGGAGTTCACGGCCTCGGGCCTGCTCATGCAGCGGTGGTTCCCGGGTGTCGAGGTATGGGTGTGGTGCCTGGTGTTCGCTGCCATGCTCTTCGGCTTCAATGCGCTCTCGTCCAAGTTCTTTGGCGAATCTGAATTCTGGTTCTCCATCATCAAAGTCGGAGCGATCATCGCACTGATCGTATTCGGCGGGGCGGCCCTCTTCGGATTCCATCCACTCTCGGACAACGACCACCACCCGTTCCTGTTCGAGAACTTCAATACCTCAGGCGGCCTGTTTCCCAACGGCTTCTCCGGCGTCCTGGTGACAGCCCTGGCCGTCTTCTACGCCTTCTCCGGCTCGGAATTGATTGGCGTGGCGGCAGGCGAAACCAAGGATCCGGCACGGAACATCCCCAAGGCCATGCGCAGCACGGTCATCCGCCTCCTGATCTTCTTCGTGGGGGCAATCGCCGTCATCGCCGCAACCGTTCCTTATGACCAGGTGGGACTGGATGAGAGCCCGTTCGTCACTGTTTTCTCGTCCGTAGGCATTCCCTTCGCGGCGGACATCATGAACTTCGTCATCATCACAGCCCTCCTGTCCGCCGGAAACAGCGGCCTGTTCTCCTGTGCCCGCATGCTCTACTCCCTTGCAGACGAAGGGCACGCTCCCAAGGCGCTCAAGCGCCTCACCCGCCGGGGCATCCCACTCCTTGCCCTGTCCGTCAGCATGGTGGGAGGGCTGGCGTCCCTGATCAGCAGCGTGGCTGCTCCGGAGACCGTGTACCTGGCCCTCGTCTCCGTAGCCGGCTTCGCCGTCGTCGGGGTATGGATGTCCATCACCGCCTCGCATTTCTTCCATCGCCGGGCCTTTGTCCGCAACGGGGGACGGGTGGCTGACCTTGCCTACAAGGCACCGTTCTTCCCTGTAGTTCCGATCCTGGCCTTCGGACTGTGCCTGCTCTCACTGGTGGGCATTGCTTCAGATCCCGCGCAGGTCGCTGCCCTCTACTTCGGTATCCCCTTTGTGGCTGCCTGCTACCTGTATTTCCACTTCCGATACGGCCGGACTGTGAAAGTAAAGCAGTCGGTCTGATCCAGGTTGCCACGTCAGGCGGCAGGGCAATATTGCCCCGCCGCCTGACTGTCTTGAAAGGGGGAGGGCAGGATGGCCCAAACAACCCAGTCCACGGAACCGGCCGGGAAGTTTTCCAGTTGGTTGGAAGTTGACGGCGACGCTTTTGATGGCAACGTCCGATCCATGATGCAACTCCTGGAAGGCCGGGCCTTGCTGTGTGCCGTGATCAAATCCGACGCCTACGGCCACGGGGCTGACATGTTGCTGCCGTTCCTGGTTCGTCAGGACGTTCCCTACATAGGGGTGGGGTCGAACCACGAAGCAGAGCTGGCGCGGAGACATGGTTTTCAGGGAAAACTCCTCCGCGTTCGAGCAGCGGCCCCGCAGGAAGTCAGGGCGGGCATGGACTTCTCCATTGAAGAACTCGTCTCTGATCCGCAGAGTGCCTTGGCCATGAGCGGGATCGCCGAGGAAACGGGCCGGAAATTACGGGTGCACCTGGACATTAACTCGTCGGGTATCAGCCGCCACAGCCTTGACGTGTCTTCTTCCCGCGGCAGGGCCTGCGCAGTCGGGATCCTGAGCCAGCCTTGGCTTCAACCCGCCGGCATCATGACGCATTTTCCCTGCGACGACGTGAAGAACATAGAAGAATCGCTGCGGCGTTTCAGGGCCGAGTCCGAAGCTATCCTCCAAGCCGCGCAAGTGCCCCGCAGCGAAGTGCTCCTCCACGCGGCGAACTCATTTTCAACCCTGAACGTCCGGGCGTCGTGGATGGACATGGTACGGACCGGGGCCGTCCTCTACGGTGACACGGAACCCGCGCAGCCCGGATTCAGCCGCTGCCTGACCTTCAAGGCACGCATCGGCTCGGTGAACACCTATCCCGCCGGAAGCAAGGTGGGCTATGGGCTGACCCATACCCTGGCGACAGAGTCCCGTTTGGCAACAGTCACTGTGGGCTATGGCGATGGGTATCGACGCGCACTCGGCCGTCGAAGCGCCGACCATCGCGGCGATGTCCTGGTCCGCGGCCGACGCGTGCCCATCGTCGACGTGATTTCCATGAACTCCATGGTGGTTGATGTGACATCCGTTCCGGAGGTCCTGCCCGGGGACGAAGTGGTCCTGTTCGGGCGCCAGGACCGGTCCGAAATCACTTCGGGAGAGCTTGAAGCAGCCAATGCCGGAATTCTCGCAGATTTGTACACGGTGTGGGCCAAGGACGCCAGGATCCTCAGGGTCTGCGCCAACGTGTGAGAATGGCGTGAGCGCTTGGTGGAAGGAGCCTGATTCGTGGATGTGTCAACAGAGGCTTCGTCGTTGGCGCAGGGCCTTCGCCTGATCCGGCTGGTCACGGACCGCGAAAAGCAGGGACGCCAACTTTTGGGAGTCTCGCAGTTGGCTGCGGAGCTGGACATGGAACAAAGCCGGGTCTCACGGTTGGCGCAGGAACTGTGCGATCTTGGGCTGCTGGAACGCGTGGATCGGGGTCCCTTCCGCACAGGGCCGCGGTTCTTCACCCTGGCAGCCTCCCTGAACGGAGGCTGGGTCCAGCAATCCGGACCCGAGCTTGAGGAGCTGGTGTCCTCTTATGGATTGCGCTCCAGGCTCTCAGTGCGCGACGGGGTCCGGGTGCTCCTGCTGCGTTCTTCCGCCAACAACTCTGTCCTTGGCGGCTTCGCCAAGCCCGGCATGGTGACCCCTGTGTGGTGCACGGGCGCCGGCCGGGCCTTGCTGTGGGACCATTCGGCAAAGGAGCTTGAGGGTCTGCTCCGCGAGGCCAACTTCATTGGCGTTGGCGGCCCCGCCGCGGCGCATTCCGCAGCGGAGGTGGCCACCCTGATGGACAAGGACAAGCCACAGGGGTATGTCCTGGCTGCGGAAGAATTCGAGCACGGCGTCTGGGAGCTGGCAGTACCGGTCCGGGCAGGCGGAGCCCGCATTGTTGCCGCACTCAGCGTCCTGGGAAGCCGCGCCGATCTGGAGAAAGCGGCTCCACACATTGCAGCGGCGCTTCAGTCCGCTTCCAACCGGCTCGGCAGCGCGGCCCAACCTCAGGATTGACCTGACTGTCCTCCAACTGAAGACTCAAGCCAGTCCCGCCACGAACCAAGAGCCATGGCGAAGGCTTCGCGCTGGGGTTCCAGACGTGATTTCGGGCCGACAATCTGCAATGCAGCAGCGACTTCGCCTTTGAAGTCCCGGACGGGCGCGGACAGGGAGTAGAGGCCCGGTTCGGCTTCCTCGTCCACGATCGAGTAGCCGCGTTCCCTTGCCTTGGCCAACCGCTCCAGGAAATCGTCAACGGACACAGGCGTATTGGGCCCGTGCTTCACGAACTCGACTCCGTCAAAGATCTTCCGGACGTCTGAGTCCGGCGCATCCCACAAGAGCGCCTGGCCGGCGTCGCTGCAGTAGGCGGGGTAGGGCCGGCCAAGCCAGGAACCCACCAAATTGGCGCTTTCAGGCACCTGCTCGCCAATGGTGACAGTACTGTTTCCGCTCAGTACACCCAGGAAGCAGGCTTCGTTGGTTTCGGATGCCAGACCCTCCAATGCGGTCAAGCCGTCAGTCTTCAGCCGCTGTTCGGTGACCAGCTGCGCGTCCGTCAGGAAGGACCAGTCCAGGCAATACTCACGCTGTTCGGTCCTTGTGAGGAAACCTTCCAACTGTGCACCTTTGAGGCTGCGTGAGACCTGGCTGCGGTCCTTGTCCAGGCGGGCTGCAATGTCAGCCACCGTACCGCCGTCGAATCCTTCCGCGTGACGCGCCCCAACGGTGAGTAAGGCCATCATGCCGCGGCCCATGCTGGAGGTCTTTGACATGGATTGATTCTAGTCAGCCCCGGGGGCCGGATCGGTACGGCGTCAGTGAATGGCGAACACCCGTGCCGGAAAACCGCTGCCCTCCAAGGGCTTTGCCCACGTGGCGATCAGCATGGCGCCGGATTCCGGTAGTTCATCCAGGTTGGCCAGCAGCTCGATCTGCCAGCGGTCCTGGGCCAGGACGTATGTTTCCAGGCTGAAGTCCTGCCGTGAGGTAGCCATGCCGGGATCCGTGTCGGTCTGCTCGTGGCCTACGGCAGCAACGGAGCGCTCCTCGACCAGATACCGAAGCACCTCCTGGGACCACCCGGGTGTGTGGCTGATGCCGTCGTCATCCCTGTTGGCCATTGCCGATGCGTCCGGCCAGTGTTTGCTCCAGCCGGTCCGAAGGGCAACGAACGCCCCGTTTGGGACGGCCCCGTTGCGTGCTTCCCATTGCCGGACATCGTCAAGGGTGGGGGTTGCGTCCGCATCGTTTCTGACACGGTGGCTGATGTCCAGGACAACCAGGGGAAGCATCATGTCCTCCACAGGTATCTGGTCCAGCGTCCGGCCTCCCCGGACAAAATGCGACGGCGGATCCACGTGCGTGCCCCACTGGCCCACAATCGAATACCTGTGGGCGGTGAATCCGTCGCCCTTTTCCATATCGAAAAGGGCTTCCCGTGTCTCGTCGGGAAAGGCCGAAAAGTGCGGTTGGCCGGGGTGGAAGGCGTGGGTGAGATCCGTGAAAGTCCTGTTGCGGAGGAGTGGTGCAACCTCTTCCCAGACTGAGGCGCTCATGATGCCACCCGCATTTCGGTGCGGGAGTCCATAACACTGCTTGAGACGCTGAGGGGTCCCGAAACCTCGATCACGGGAACCTCCCATGGGTGAATGTCGACGATCGTCTGGACGAGCTGTTGGACGGCGGTGTCGTCCAGGGAGTCGTCAAAGTACGTCGTGAAGACAAAAGTGGGTGAGATGGTCCGCTGGCCTACGCTGCCCAGGGTGGGATTGGCTCCTTCTGCCACTGTGAATCCCTCAAAGCCGGCCGAGGATTCGAAGACATGGTGGTAGTTCCCGAACCCGCCCAGCTCCGGGGTTGATGTCAGCGCGTCCAGCAACGAGGCGATACCGGCGTCGGACTCAAGGGCCTGAAGCTGACCGTCGGCGAGCTGGGTCATCGTCTCTACCGAAATGGGCCAGTGGATGCGAAGCTTCCGCACCGGTTTCAGTTCGATGTTCATGGCAGTGGACCTTCCGTCAGTTGCTGTTGCAAGCCATCGTGCCACGACGTGACGAGCATTACAAGCATATCGAAATGCTTATTATGCACGCCTGGCTCAATTCCGGGGGTCTTCACCGGTCACAGTCCTGCCACAGATTCCCCATGTACAACTCACAGTGACTGCAGCTTTGATGGAGGCATGACATCTCCTCAACAGCCGCACCCGAACCACGACAAGGGACTGGAGTTCGACCTCTCCACGCTCCTGAGCCGGCGGCGGACCTTGGGCGTTCTTCTCGGGACGGGAACCGTTGCCGCCCTCGCCGCCTGCACGCCGGGGACGCAAGGCGGCGGCGCGACGCAGTCGGGAACCTCCACCGGTACCGTCACCCCATCGCAAGGCACGACGGCGGCCACCTCACCGTCGGCGGAGGCCACCAGTACGGTGACCCGCGCCTTGGCCGAATGCGGAGCGGAAATCCCGGAGGAAACGTTGGGGCCCTACCCGGGCGACGGCTCAAACGGACCCAATGTCCTCGAGGCTTCGGGAGTTGTGCGACGGGACATCAGATCCAGTTTCGGAGCGTCCAGCACGAAGGCCGCAGGAGTGCCGCTCACTGTCACCTTGACGCTTCTGGATAACGCCAACGGGTGCTCTCCCCTGGCGGGCGCGGCTGTGTATGTTTGGCATTGCGACCAAAACGGCAAGTATTCGCTCTACGATTCCGGCCTGGAAGACGAGAACTACCTGCGGGGCGTCCAGGAATCGGATGAAAATGGCCAACTCACTTTCAGTACGGTCTTTCCCGGCGCCTACATGGGCCGCTGGCCTCATATTCACTTTGAGGTATTTGAGTCGATGAGCAACGCCACCAACGCGGGGCAGGTGCTGGCGGTGTCGCAGATAGCCTTGACTGAGAGCGCCTGCAAGACCGTGTATGCAACCACCGGTTACGAAAACAGTGCCCGAAGCTTCCCGAAAACCACCCTGTCCTCTGACAACGTCTTTGGTGACGATGGGGGCATATACCAGTTGGCGACTATTTCCGGCTCGGTTGCCGGCGGCTATACGGCCGCCCTGAACGTTACCATCTGACCCCGCAGCTGTCCGGGGCAGGGTGCCAGGTGGTCCGGACAGGCGGTTGAATCCATGCGGCTAGACTCGGGAGCATGCCTTCAAACGCTTCCGCAGCAGTTGACCATATCCAGGATCTCGGCGTGTACGTCTCGGCGTCGCCGTCGAGTTTCCACGCAGTGCACGAGGCCGCGCGCCGCCTTGACGAGGCCGGTTTCACTGGATTGGACGAGCGGCAGCCGTGGGACGGTGGAGCGGGAAAGTTCTATGTCATTCGTGACGGCGCGTTGATCGCCTGGGTTACCCCCCCCAATGCCGGACCCACTACCGGATTCAACATCCTGGGTGCACACACAGATTCACCGTCCTTCAAATTGAAGCCGAAACCCACCACCGGCAAGTTCGGCTGGCTCCAGGCGGGAGTCGAGGTCTACGGTGGCCCGCTCCTCAACTCGTGGCTGGATCGCGAACTGCAGCTCGCCGGCCGGCTGGTCATGCGCGACGGCACCGAGCACCTCACCTCAACAGGACCGCTGCTGCGTTTTCCCCAGTTGGCCATCCACCTTGACCGGGGCGTCAATGACAACGGTCTGCACCTGTCAAAGCAGCAGCACATGAACCCGATCTTTGGCCAGGGCGATCCCGTGGGCGAGGACCTTCTGGGACTGCTGGCCGCCGGCGTCGAGGGCACCTCGGTGGATGCCTCCGAAATCGGCGGATACGACGTCGTCGTGGCGGACACGCAGGCTCCTGCGGTTTTCGGGGCCAAGGGCGAGTTCTTCGCCTCCGGCCGCATGGACAACCTTTCCTCCACTCACGCGGGGTTGGTGGCCTTGATTGCCCACGCTTCCTCGTCCCCGGAGGACGGCCCGATCGCTGTTCTTGCAGCGTTCGATCACGAGGAGATCGGCTCCAATTCGCGCTCGGGCGCTTGCGGTCCCATCCTTGAGGACATGCTGGTGCGCATCTCTGATGGATTGGGAGCCTCGGTGACCCAGCGGCGGCAGGCCGTGGCGGCGTCGTTCTGTGTTTCCGCGGACGCCGGCCACGCTGTCCATCCGAACTACGCCGAGAAGCATGACCCGGCGAACAAGCCGGTTCTTAACGGTGGTCCCCTCCTGAAGATCAATGCCAACCAGCGCTACGCCACCGATGCCGCGGGAGCTGCGCTGTGGGCCAGGATGTGCGCCGAGGCGAACGTGCCCTACCAGGAGTACGTCTCCAACAACGATCTTCCCTGCGGATCGACCATCGGCCCGTTGACTGCCACGCGCCTGGGGATCCGCACCGTGGACGTCGGTATCCCGCTGCTGTCGATGCACTCGGCGCGTGAGCTCTGCGGCGTACAGGATCCGCATCATCTTGCGGCGGTGACGGAACTGTTCTTCCGGACGTCGGTCTAGCCGAAAGCCTCAAGCACTCGTTTCGCGCATATTTCGAATGTTTTCATAAGGAAACTTGTGTTGCCTGTGGCAATACATTTTGTGCAGTCTCCCTTTTTTGGAGGTGTCAAAATGTCCAATTGCACAGCAATTTGCCCTCTGGTGCTGGCTAGTGTGGGAAAGTCGTGTGGCCCGTGGCACACCACTCATGGCCCAACTCAAACCCAAAGGACGGCGCCGATCCATGCACGCTGACCAACAGCTTTCAAAGTCACTGAAACCCCGCCACCTCTCCATGATCGCCATTGCGGGCGTCATCGGAGCAGGTCTGTTTGTTGGCTCCGGTGCTGCTATCCAGCAGGCCGGACCCGGCATCCTGGTGGCCTATCTGGCCGCCGGCCTGGTTGTCATCCTCGTCATGCGCATGCTTGGTGAGATGGCGGCCGCCAACCCGGAGACGGGTTCGTTTTCCACATACGCAGACAAGGCCCTTGGCCGCTGGGCAGGGTTCAGTATTGGCTGGCTTTATGCCTGGTTTTGGATCATCGTCCTCGGCATCGAGGCAACGGCGGGTGCCGCCATCATGCACCGCTGGGTTCCCGGCGTCGATCAGTGGATCTGGGCGTTGGTTCTCATGGTTCTCCTGACGCTGACCAACCTCGGATCAGTCAAGTCCTACGGCGAGTTCGAATTCTGGTTCGCTTCGATCAAGGTTGCGGCGATCGTGATCTTCCTCCTTGCAGGCATCGCAGCAATTCTCGGTCTCATGCCCGGTGTATCCGCCCCGGGTGTCGCCAACCTGCTGGACCAGGGCGGCTTCATGCCCAACGGTCCCGGCGCAGTGTTGGCGGGCATCCTCGTCGTGGTCTTCTCCTTCTTCGGTGCCGAAATCGCGACCATCGCTGCGGGTGAATCCGAGAACCCCGTAGACGCCGTCAAGAAGGCCGTGAAGTCCACAGTGTGGCGCATCCTGATCTTCTACATCGGCTCCATCGCCATTGTTGTCACGCTCCTGCCGTGGAACGACGCATCCGTCGCCAAAAGCCCCTACGTCGCCGTCATCGAGCTTTATGGCATCCCGGGCGCCGGCACCATCATGGACATCGTGGTGCTCACCTCGGTGCTGTCCTGCCTGAATTCAGGGCTCTACACCGCCAGCCGCATGCTCTTCTCGCTCTCCCGGCGCGGCGATGCTCCCAAGTCGTGGATGAAGATTTCCAAGCGCGGTGTCCCCGCAGCAGCCGTCCTTGCTTCCACGGTGGTTGGTTTCATCACGGTTGGCTTGAACTACATCGCGCCGGACACGGTGTTCCTTTTCCTGGTGAACACCTCGGGCGCGATCGCCCTGTTCGTGTGGCTGGTCATTGCGACTTCCCAGCTCATCCTGCGCAGGCGCATGGGTGCTGCAGCGAAGGAGCTCGAGCTCAAAATGTGGTTCTTCCCGTACCTCACCTGGATCGCCATCGGCAGCATCGTTGCGCTCATCATCGGCATGGTCATCCTCGAGTCCACCCGCGAGTCGCTGTTCCTGTCGCTGGGCCTCGCCGCTGTGGTGGTGGGCATCGGAGTGTTCCGCTACCGCAGGAACGGTGGCAGCCCGCACCAGGATGCCGCTTCAGCCGAACCTTCCGCGGTCGGTTCCGGACCGGCGTCGTAAGTTTCTTTCTGATGCGGGGCAGTTGCCGTCGGCGTTCGACGGCGGCTGTCCCGTTTTGCTTTGTGACCGGCCTGATGAGCGGCTGCTTGGGCTACGCGGCTGCGTGGGCTACTGGGCCAGGCCGATCACCAGGTTGATGGTGACGGCAAGGATCACCGTGCCAAACAGGTAGGAGAGCAGGCTGTGTTTCAAGGCTTCCGCCCGGATCCGGTGGTTGCCGAGGTTGGTGTCGGACACCTGGTAGGTCATGCCCAGGCTCGTGGCCAGGTAAGCAAAGTCCGTGTACTGGGGTGGCCGTTCCTGGTTGAAGCTGATTCCGCCCACCTCACCTCCGGCATCTTCTGCAGGGCTGTAATAGAGCTCCGCGTAGCGAAGCGTGAAGAGGGTCTGCACCAGCATCCAGGACAGCGCGACGCAGGCAAGTGCCAGCGCTCCCGAAGACAGGCGTGATCCGGTGCCTTCCGTGTGGGAGTTGACGATCACCGCGACGGCCGCGGCAATACTGGCAAGGTTCGCGATGAGGATCAGGAGATCGGTGACTCCGCGGGAAGGGTCCTCGGACGTTGCGTGCTGCTGTGTTTGACCGGGGTCCATCCGGGCGATCACCAGCCAGACCCACGCAACATAGACCAGTGCCGCCGTCGCCCAGCCCACGGCAGGCGCGTCCACCCAGCTCCCTGCCAGCCCCGTTGCGAGGAACGTCGACGCGCCGGCAACCATCATGGCGACGAAGCGCAATCTGCTGCGTCGGACCCTGAGGCTTTTCGCTTGCCCGCCGCTGGTCACGGTTGTTCCCGTGAGGTGGAGTCCTGGGAGATCTTCTTCGCCTGAAGGATGCCGTCCCTCACTCCAGCGCGGACCACGAAGTACAGGGCGTAGAGGGCTATCGCGGCAAAAACAACGGTCAGGACCAGGTTGTTCAACGGTGTGGCATCCATGGCGCCACTCTAACGGGACGTCCTCAAGGTGCCAGGAATCCACGAATCGGACATGTTCGTGTTACTGTCTTTGTCGCTGTCAAGGAGAAAAACGAAAGTTGCTTTCTCCTGATCACCTTGCGCGGGTGGCGGAATGGCAGACGCGCTAGCTTGAGGTGCTAGTCCTCGAAAGGGGGTGGGGGTTCAAGTCCCCCTCCGCGCACAGAGAAACCCCTGGAAGATCCACGATCTTCCAGGGGTTTTGTCGTTGGGCCATGCGGCATGACGCCGACCCAGGCGGATTTATCCACATACGCCAAGTGCCCCGTTCCGGGCCGGGATCCGCCCGAATAGCTTTGAGTGCAGGAGATGCACTAAGATATTGAAGTCTGTGTTACGCCCTCCTTCCGAATCTTCGGCGGGGGAGCGGTGCACAGCATCGCAAATGAACCTCCTGTTACGGAAATACCGTAACCGCTTAGCCCAAAGGAGGTGGGTTCACATATGCGTCCTTACGAATTGATGGTAATCATCGACCCCGAGGTCGAAGAGCGTACCGTAGAGTCGTCGCTTCAGAAGTTCCTTAATGTCATCACCACCGATGGTGGAACCATCGAAAAGGTTGACATCTGGGGCCGTCGCCGTCTGGCATACGACATCAAGAAGAAGTCCGAAGGTATCTACGCCGTGGTGAACTTCACCGCTGCACCGGCTACCGCCAAGGAACTTGATCGCCAGCTGTCTCTCAACGAGACGATCATGCGCACCAAGATCATCCGCCCCGAAGACCAGAAGGTCGTTGCTGAGTAATCAGCCCCTTCAAAATCTTTACACCGCAGGAACGAACAAGGAGGCAGTAGATGGCAGGCGAAACCACTATTACGGTCATTGGTAATCTCACCAATGACCCGGAGCTGCGGTTCACCCCGTCTGGCTCAGCAGTAGCGAACTTCACCATCGCTTCTACTCCCCGGACCTTTGACCGCCAGTCCAATGAATGGAAGGACGGGGAAACCCTGTTCCTCCGTGCATCGGTATGGCGCGAAGCAGCCGAGAACGTAGCCGAGTCCCTCACCAAGGGCATGCGCGTGATCGTTTCCGGCCGCTTGAAGAGCCGTTCCTACGAAACAAAAGAAGGCGAAAAGCGCACCGTTATCGAGCTTGAGGTCGACGAAATCGGCCCCAGCCTGCGTTACGCAAATGCCAAGGTCAACCGTACCCAGCGCTCCGGCGGTGGACAGGGTGGCTTCGGCGGCGGTAACTCCGGTGGCTTTGGAGGTGGCGCTCCTGGTGGAAACCAGGGCGGCGGCAACTCCGGTGGAAGCTGGGGCGGCAACCAGCCCGCACAACAGCAGGATGACCCTTGGGCTACGCCCGGTGTCAGCAACGCTGGCGGCTGGGGCAACGGCCCGGATTCCGAACCTCCCTTCTAAACACCACATTAAAGTCCGACGCCGGACACCCGCCGGGACTGCCGCAAGGCACCTTGGCGATCACCGCCGTCGAACACCACCATCCCGTGGATCAATATCCACGGGCTCCATAGAAAAGGAGCTCCACGATGGCTAAGGCTGAACTCCGTAAGCCCAAACCAAAGTCCAACCCCTTGAAGGCCGCTGACATCACTGTCATCGACTACAAGGACGTAGCACTGCTGCGCAAGTTCATCTCCGACCGCGGAAAGATCCGCGCTCGTCGCGTTACTGGCGTTACCGTTCAGGAACAGCGCAAGATCGCCCAGGCAATCAAGAACGCCCGCGAAGTTGCTCTGCTGCCTTACTCCGGCGCTGGCCGCGGCTAAGGGAAGGGATTAACTAACATGGCAAAGCTCATTCTGACCCACGAAGTAACCGGTCTCGGTGCTGCTGGCGACGTTGTCGAGGTCAAGGACGGTTACGCACGTAACTTCCTGCTGCCCCGCGGTTTCGCCCTGACCTGGTCGAAGGGTGGCGAGAAGCAGGTTGAGTCCATCAAGGCTGCCCGCGCTGCTCGTGCCCACGCTTCCGTTGAAGCTGCACAGGCACAGGCCCAGGCTCTGTCCTCCAAGAAGGTCAAGCTCGAGGTGAAGGCCGGCGAGTCCGGTCGTCTCTTCGGTACCGTCAAGCCGGCCGACGTCGCTGCTGCTGTTGAGGCCGCTGGCCTCGGCGCCATCGACAAGCGCAACGTTGAACTGCCGAACCACATCAAGTCTGTCGGTTCGTACCAGGCCAACGTTCGCCTGCACGAGGACGTTTCCGCTGTCATCGACCTCGAGGTCGTTGCAAGCAAGTAGTCTCTGACTGCAAGGAAGGCCCCCGCTACCGGATTCCGGTGGCGGGGGTTTTTCTGTGCACCGAAGTGACACTTAATGCCAATACTGATGCCTGGAACTGTCATCAACTGCCACCTCGGGGAGGGGCTAAGGCGTGTGGTGCTCCGTCATCACGTGTTTGTAGCCGGCGCGGATCATCTCTGCCAGCACATCCCGATCCACGTCGTCCAGCTTGTTGAGGTACAGGCAGGCCGTGCTCGTCTTGTGCTTGCCAAGCTCAAGGAGGAGCCTGTCGGCGTCGGGCCCTTCCGTGACGCCGTACAACACCAGGTTCGCTTTTCGCGGCGAGAACCCGACGGCGGGGGCGTCGCCTTCGCGGCCGGTCTGGTACTTGTAGTGGTAGCTGCCGAACCCGACAATCGTGGGACCCCACATGACAGCTTCCTGGCCGGTGGCTTCGCGCATCATCTCCAGCAGCTCAACGCCGTCCGCACGCCGGGTAGGGTGCTCGACGGCCGCCAGGAATTCCTCGACCGACACGTCCGTGGGCTGGGTCTTGTTCTCTGCCATGTTCGTAGTTTTGCAGACGCAGGTCACGGCCGCCAGCACCCCGGTGATAGCCTTCCCGGATGACTTCAGAAGCTTTCCGCGCCCGCCCGTTCCACCAAGTGGACGTCTTCTCCGACCAGCCGTACCGGGGAAACCCCCTCGCCGTCGTGGTCGACGCCGAGGGCCTCAGCACAGAGGCAATGCAGCACTTCGCCAACTGGACCAACCTCTCCGAGACCACGTTCCTCCTTCCGCCGACGGATCCCGCAGCGGACTACAGGGTGCGGATTTTTACCAGCAGCGAGGAGTTCCCGTTCGCGGGGCATCCCACCTTGGGGTCCGCGCACACCTGGCTGCAGTCCGGGGGAGTGCCAAAGGCGGATGGCGTTGTGGTTCAGGAATGCGGCGCCGGCCTGGTCCGGGTGAAGCACGACGCCGGACGGCTGGCTTTCGCCGCTCCGCCGCTGACGCGTTTCGGTCCGGTAAGCGAGACTGAACGCGCCCAACTGGCTGCAGGGCTGAGCCTTCCCGAGGCTTCGCTTCTGGATGTGTCGTGGCTGGTCAACGGCCCGGAATGGATCGGCGTGCTCCTTGAATCAGCCGAACAGGTGCTGGCCCTTGAACCTGATTTTGCTGCGATGGGCGACCTCAAGGTTGGCGTGATCGGCCCGCATGAGCCAGGTGCAGCTGCCGATTTCGAAGTCCGCACGTTCGTTCCGGGTGACGCCATGGTGGAAGACCCCGTAACGGGCAGCTTCAACGCGGGAGCGGCCCAGTGGCTGATCGGTACCGGGCGTGCACCAGCGGAGTATGTCGCGGCCCAAGGAACGGTCCTTGGCAGGGCCGGACGCATCCATGTCTCTGCCGAGGATGACGTGATCTGGATCGGTGGGGAATCGACCACCTGCATCGAGGGCAGCGTGCTCCTGTAGCTACTTCATATCGGTCCTCGGAGCACGGATGTCGCTATGCAGTCCCCGACACCAGCAGTACGGAATTGATAATTGAGGAGATGACGAAGAGTACGGCGAGGCGGCCGTTGGGAGCCCCGAATACTCTGCGGGCAAGCACTGCGTAGAGTGCGGCGGCGATGGCCCCGAACAGAATTCTCAGCCAAGTTTGTCCCAGCACCAGCGTCGCTGCCGGTTCAAGAAACAGACCCACGAAAAGCGTCGTCAGCATGAACGGTATCTGGCCCAGCAGCACCCAGAGCCAGCTTGTGCGCAGTGTTGGCACCTCGACCCCGACAATGAACTTGTAGATCAGCCGCAGTGCAAGGGCCTGGAGGAAAGATGCCACCATGCTCCAAAGAGGTACGCCTACGCGCATGAAAGTGAGCAGTACTTCCTGGCTGGAGAACTGGTTGTATTGGGCATTCTCGCTGACCAGTTGTTCAAGCCTGGGGCCTGCCGCGTATTGCGCCGCCGCGGTGTAGGCGAGAAGCAGGCAGATTATCCAGACGGCGTTGATCTTGGGTGCTCCAGGAGCCTGAAGGGATTCGTGGGACGGGGAGGGGTAGCTCGGGGTCATCGATTACCTTTTCAGTAGTGCGTACTCAGCCCATTCGGCCACGGCGGCCAGAACGTAAAACACGGTGAAGGCGGCGATGGTGCGCATTATCGCTGGGAGGAACTTCGTCCGAATGCCTTCCTTCCTGAGGACTGCAACCAGCGTCGGCCAGAACAGGCGAGCACCCTGGATTGTCATCACCCACGCAACGATCTCGAGCGGGACGTGGACCAGTGTGAGTGCAACGGTCTGTGCCAGGCCTGCCGAGGCGACACTTCCCACCAAGCCCATCCCCAGATAGAAGCCGTTGGCAAGCATCATGATCCTCGCACCGTATTGCGTCAGGAGGAGGGCGACCAATGCCAAGGAGAAATTGTGGGCAAAAATTTCGTTGGCCGTGAGGGCGGTTCCATCAGTAACGGGCTTCCAGGTAAACAGCGATGCAAATAATCCGCCCGCCACCACCGTAATGACTGGCGGGACCAGATCCTTGGCAAAAGACGGGAAGAGCCCGCTTAGCGAACTGTAGAAAGATCGGAAGCCCGAGGGCCGCGCAGGCAGCTGGGATGCGTTCAAGCTGCGACTCCAGCCTCGGACAACCTCACCTTGCGGTCCTGCCCGATGGTGAGATCGTAGTCCGTCCATCGGTCCTCTTCATGGGTGGCCAGGATGACAAGACGATCTTGGCCCGCGGCCAGGAGGGCACTGCGGGCAGCTTTGGAACCATCCCGGTCCAGCCCATTAAGAGGTTCGTCAAGCAAGACAACATCCGTGTGCTGGAAGGCCAATGCCGCTGTAAGGACGAGTCGTTGGCGCTGGCCAAGTGAAAGATCACTGACCTTGGTAGCCAGCATCCCATCGGTGAGGAGCCCGTTATCTGGGATGGGTCCGGTGAGGGGCCTGATCATGTCAAGCAATTCGCTCGCTGTGAGGTAGTCGAGCGTCAGGTATTCCGTGTCGAGATAGACCGCGTTGAACCTGTTCCGCCAGTCGCGGACAGTTCCGCAGGATGAATGGATCACGCCGCCGAGCAGTTTCAGCAGAGTCGTCTTTCCGCTCCCGTTGCTCCCACGGAGGGCCACCACGCCTCTTTCCGGCAAGTCGATCTTCGTGCTGGCGAAGATGACATTGCTTCCGAAGGCGTGTTCAACGCTCGTCAGGGACTTCATGGTTCCTCTGTTTCTGTTGCCGTCAGGTCGCGTAACCACGATGGTGTATCTGCCATAAGAACGCCGAAGAGCAGCGCGGCTACTATCACCAAGGCGCCAGCGACGGCGGCCAGCCATGCTGGCTCTGCCGCTCCGGGAATGATGCCTCCCAGGACCCCGGAAAGCACGACAGCCATCCCGCCGCACAGAGCTGCGCCCAGGCCTGCCCTTGAGCGTTGGGACAGTTCGGCGATACGCGACGCCGGCAGGACCGCTGTCTTCCGCTGGATGATTAGGGCATCAGCGGCGATTTCAAAGACGGCCAGAGCGGCCAGGAGCAAAGCCGACTGCGGATTTCCGTGGAAGAGCAGAGTTGCGATGAGACACGCCAAGGCAGGCAGTACAAGCACGGCATTGGTAAACAGGCTTCTGAGTAACAGCGCCCTTGCTTTCCCCGGGACAGTGCGGAAAACGAACAACCCAAATCCGAGAGTCTCAAGTGACGACGTCCGCACGAAGCCTGACCTGAAAAGTATCATTCCCAGGAAGAACACAGCAATGGATACAAAAGGCGCAACTCCGGGCCAGGGCGTATTTTCACCAATTATGAGTGCTAGTGAAGCCAGAAGTACTATACCGCCAGCCTTTATGCCCATATCCAGGAATAATCCCCGTGACTTGAACGCATAATTATGGGCAATTCCGGTGAACAAAAGGGGGGTTCCTGATGCCGTAAGGACCACCGAGGCCAGGGTAACTGCCAAGTCAATCGCGTACTGGTCTTTGCCGCCGGAGAAAATGATGAGCGCGGGAGATTGGGCTATGAGCATGATGACGCTCCCTGACGTCGCTGCTGCTGCAATGATTCCGGGCGTCCAGACCCACGATCTGCCGTTTGGAAGCAGGGCAACCGTGGCTCCAGCCAAGCCAAGGGTTGCCAGTACATTGATCAGGCTGCCCCAGTGAAGGTTCTGGACTGCCAGCATCAAAGCCAAGCCGATGTCCGGGATGGCCAGCCCGGCGCGCATGCCGCATCCCAGCGCTCCCGATACGGTAGTCCACTGCCGGTGAGCCCGCCGGAAGCGACGCCTCGCCTGTAAAAGCCCCAATGCCAGCATGGCGCCGGCTATTGTGGTCAGGTCCGGAGCGTTGAGCGGAATACCCAAAGGGGACAGGCCGGCGTGGGGTGCTGTCCATACAAGGCCAATCACTATGACAAGCAATGTTGCAGCTTGTCCTGCCGTCACTACGGCTTTGCTGGCGCCTAGGCTGAAGCGGAACCCAAGGTCGTCAAGGACACCTTGAAGGCGGCTGGATCTGCGACGGAATTCGTTGACATACGTGGCATGGCATCCGGTAAGGGCCACAGCGAAAGCACTGCGCCAGCGTGGCTGGGTGCTAAGTGGATCCATTGTGGCCCCCTCCGGGTTCACTTGCTGCGGTTTACCAGGCCACGAACTGCTTCAGTGCCCAGCGCTTGACGAGTCCGAAGATGACGCCTGCGAGGGCCGTGCCGATTCCGAACGAGGCGACGATGCCTGCAGCCAACGCGGCCCAGGAAAGTGCGTTGAGCGCGAAGTACAGATTGGTCGCCAGACCCGAGGAGATGCCGAGGGTAGCGACGGCCTGGAATACCACGGACAAGGTTGCGAACAGGGCAGCCGTCACGCCGCCGACCTTAGCCGCTTTGGCCACGGCTGGGCTGATATCACGCTTAACTCGTGTAATTGATGCCGACATGGAAATGCTCCTTTCAATATCATGCGAATAGATTCTTCTGGATCACTTGAGAGGGCTGTTTGTCTTCGGCCGAATGACATTTTGCAGCCAAGAAGGAGCATTGCGTACGAAGTTGTGCCGGTCAACCCCGTTATTGGTCCAGAGAAGGATTAGGGTGCAGGTGTTTGAATCTACAAGTTTCATCAAATCGCGTAACAATTATGTATTTAGTGCCCTAGGGGATGATCTTTGCAATTTCGGCGTCATGAATCTGGCACTTGCCTCACTCAGGAAAATCACCTGCGCTCCCGTAGACCAGCAGGGCCAAAAAAATTTCAAAAAAAGTTTCAAAACCTGCGACACGGACGGCGTGCTACTCATACATATTGCGGGCATGGTGAGTAACACCTACCTCTGTTGACAGGGCCCGACCTTGCTCCTGTAGCGCCCCGGCCCTCACGCCCGCTTGGGTCTGGACAGCACTGCAACCATGACGATGCCCGCACTGAACAGGGCCTGGACCATCCCCACAGCCCACGGAGTGTAGCCAAGATAGAGCCCTACCAGCAGCGGAACCATGGCCAGGATGGTCACGTCGAGTCCGCGCATGAGGGAACCCAGCTGGGCGCGTGGAACGGGGCCGAAGGGCGTGTCTACCGGGGGAGCCGACCAGTCCGGGGCGGCTTTGGTGGCGGAACGGAGCGATCCCGCACCCATCCCGATTCCTGCCAGGGCACCTACCGCAATCAGGGCAGGATCGGAAGCGCCCAAAAGAACCAGGAGCCCACTGAGGGCGGCCATCCACACGGCCATGGCCAGGCACGGCATGAGGGCACGGCTGCTGCGGACCAGCGCCGGGTGGAGGGGGAGCAACGCATCGAGTTCGGGCACCAGTGCCGCCTTGCGGGCCACGCCGCCCATGCCGGAAGCCGTAGCGCAGCCGGCGATGACGATGATGCCCAACTGCGCGAATTCGGGCAGGCCGCCTTCGACCAACAGCATGGCGACGCAGGCCACCAGCCACAGCAATGAAGGTAGCAGGGGCGGATTCAGCCTGAGGAAAGCCACAACATCCGCCCGGATCAGCGCCCGAAGCGGACCTCCGGCCGGGCGGGAGAAGAAGCCCGCCGCCCTGCCGCCGTCGACCGTTTTCCGACCGGCGCCCAGCGCACGCAGTACCTCGTTGGAATCCATCATGAACAGGGAAGCTCCGGCGTGCCCGGCCACCGCCCCGCCGCGGATCAGCTCCTCGCTGCGCACCTCACCCGTGCGCGGACCCGCAAGGACCAGAAGTACGACGGCGGTGGCTCCGGCCAGCGCTGCCGGCCAGGGAGATTCAGGGAGCGCAGGAAGGACCGCGCAGGCAAGGAGCACGACCATGGTCATCGCGCGGCCAAGCCGGGGTCGGACCATGCCGAGCTGCTGGAAGGCCGCTAACGCCACGGCGATGACCCCGGCCGCAGCAAAGGTGACTGATGCAAGAAGATGCCCAATGGGCGTGCGGTCAACAGCGGTGACCATGCTGAACGGCAGGAAAACAATGGCCAGGCCGGCCGAAGTGAGAACCACTTTGCGCAGGAATGGGGGCAGGACCATGGGGCGGCGGTCGATGGGGAGGGACAGCCACCAGGTGCTCTCAGGTCCACCCACCGTGACAGGACCGAGCTTCCGGGCGAGGTTGGCCACGATCAGCAGGAAGGCGTACGTCACGGTCGTCCACAGCACGGACTCGGGGAGGACAAGCCACTGTTCCCCGATGATGCTGCTGCCCGCGGAGCTGTGGTCGGCGATCTCGTTGCGGAGGGCCAGTACGAACGAGGCCGCGATGGTCAGCGAAACGGCAATGCCAAGTCCCCAGCTGTACGCGTCGACGAAGCGTTCACTCAACGAAACCCGGCTGCGCTTGTAACGCCGGGTGGTGCTGCGGGTAAACCGGACGATCTCCGCGGCGAGGTGACGGTCCGCCGTCGAACCATCAACTGTCAGTAACTCAGGACCCGGCAATGATCGACGCTCCCCGCTCGGGCTCCAGCTCGCGGACTTCATGGTCGATGACCAGGCAGGAAGAGGCCGTGGCGAGCAACAACTCCGGATCGTGGGTCACCAGCACCACGGCACCGCCGTTCCGGGCGTGTTCAGCGATGCGCACCCCGAGTGCCACCCGCATCATCGGATCGAGGCGCTGTTCCGGCTCGTCAAGGATCAGCAGCGAGGATGGACGGATCAGGCCTGCTGCGAGGAGGAGCCTGCGTCGTTGCCCGGAAGAGAGGGCATCCGGGATCGCGTCGGCTCTGCCAAGGAGTCCGAAGAACCCGAGTTCGTCTTCCACCCGCCCTTCAGGGTCGGCTACGGAATGGCCGCGGGCAACGAGGAGCAGGTGCTCCCTGACCGTGAGCGAGGGGAAGAACAGGTCGTCGTCGAAAACGGCCGCTACCTGCCGACGGAACGGCACCGCGTCGGGATCGATGAGGAGGCCGTGGACTCTCACGTCTCCGGCCAGGGGAGCCTGGCGACCTGCGATGGTTCTGGCTACCGTCGACTTCCCGGCACCGTTCACCCCCACGATTCCGAGGACTTCGCCGGCAGCCACCGAAGCGGATACCTCTCCACACACTGGAGCTCCGGCATATCCCACAAGCAAGCCTTCGGCTTCCAGTACTGACCCCATGGTGCAACCCTACCGGCGGAACGGGCGCCGGCTCCCGGTAGCGTTGGGCATGGGGCCCGCGAAACCCGGGCGAAATGGACGAATGCGGGAGTGCCGGCTTGCCGGCGGAGTTGGAGAAATGATGAGGGACCTCGAAACCCTGATTGCGGAGGCCATGGAAGCCGACGTGGATGGCTGGGGGTTCGGATGGCTGGATAAGCGCGCCACTGAAGAGCGCCCGCCCTGGGGGTTCGCCGCGTTGCAGGCAGACCGCCTGGCCCAGGTCCGAAGCGCCCTGGACCTGGACACCGGTGGCGGAGAAGTGTTGTCAGAGGCCCGCAGCTTTCCCGAAAGGATGACAGCCACAGAGGCATGGCCACCCAACGCCGCCCGCGCCCGGGCCTTGTTGGGACCGCGGGGCGTGCAGATCGTGGAGCCAACCGCCGGCGATGCGCTGCCTTTCCCTGACGGGTCGTTCGAACTGGTCACTGCCCGGCACCCCGTCAGCCCGGACTGGAATGAAATCCACCGCGTCCTGGTCCCCGGCGGCCACTATTTCGCCCAGCACGTTGGGCCGGCGTCGGCCTTTGAACTCATCGAATATTTCCTGGGACCGCTGCCCGAGCAGCGGAAGGGCCGCGACCCGCAGGCCGAGGTTGCAGCAGCAGAAGCCGCCGGGCTTACCGTGACGGACCTCAGAACGGCCCGGTGCCGCATGGAGTTCTTTGACGTGGGTGCGGTGGTGTGGATCCTGCGCAAATGCGTGTGGTGGATCCCCGGGTTCACGCCGGAACGGTACCTCGACCAGCTCAAGGAACTGGATGGCCGGATGAGATCCGGACATCCCTTTGTTGCGCACTCCACCCGGCACCTGATCGAAGCGCAGCGGAAAGCGGGAGCAACACAGTCTGAGGACAGTTAGAGGAGTGAACGGGCTTCCAGGTCTTCCATGGCCCAGCTGAGGATTCTGAGATCGAAGGGATCGCGTTCCAGGATCCCGAAAAGGTAGGCGTCAAAGTCCCAAAGCATGGCATTCCCGCCATTTGCCCAGTACCAAGCCCATAAATCGTCAAGGGTGATCTCATGCTCAAGGACGAGTAGTCGTGCTGTCTGGCGTGAGTCCATGGGATTTCCCCGCTGCTGCCGCAGCACCACGCCGCATCCAGCTGATCGACAAAGGTTCACATCTGGGAACCCATTTTCATGGTTTCACGTTCGCTGTATATCCGAAACCCCCACGGGTTGCGAATACTATGGGAACCTCCGAGGATACAACCGCCTGAATAAGGGACCTCGCAATGAATCAGGAGTACATCGTGGATTCTGCCCGGACCTTTGAGTCGATCGTTATCATTTTCAATCCCAACAGCACGGGGGATGCGCCGGAGCTCGCGCAGCAGTTGCAGGAGAAGCTGAAGGAACTCCTCACCTATCAGCCCGAGATCACCCTCCAGCCGACGGAGCACGCCGGCCACGCCGTGGATCTGGCGCGGGAAGCGGCAGCCAAGGGCGGGGACGTCCTCGTGGTCTCGGTGAGCGGCGACGGCGGCTACAACGAGGTCGTCAATGGCGTCATGCAGGCAGGTAACCCCAAGGCAGTATGTGCTGTCCGGGCGGCAGGCAACGCGAATGACCACAGCCGGATCATGGCCACCAAGCCCTTGGAAGAGGCCATTGCCGAGGGGCATGTCCACAACATCGACCTTCTCCGCATCCACACAGGGCAAAAAGGTGACGAACCGCTTGAATATGCGCATTCGTACATCGGCTTCGGTTTGACCCCGGTGGTTGCCACGGAACTGGAAAAGGGCAGCAAAGGCGCACTCAAGGAAATGGTCACTGTCATACAGACCTTCTCCAAATTCGAGCCGTTCGCCATCCGTTTGGCCGACGGAAAACGCCGCAAGTTCGACAGCCTGGTCTTTGCGAACATCCACGAGATGGCCAAATACGCCACGTTGAGTGAAGCCGACGGGCACCCGTCGGACGGCAAGTTCGAGGTCATCACCTTCCCGCACATGGCCAAGTGGCGCGTGCTCCTGACTGCCTTGAAGGCCACCACCCAGGGCCTGGGGGACCAGCCCAGCGTGAGCAACTACGAATTCACCACCCTCAAGCCGCTTCCTTACCAAATGGATGGCGAGGTGAAGAGCGTGGAGGCCAACGTCAAGGTCACGGTGGAGTGCGCTCCCCGCGCCCTCGCAACACTCGGATAAGGCTCTTAGCCTGCAGGTGCGCAGGCGGCGGTGACAAAGCCGTAGATGCGACCACGCAGGTCATTTGATGCCGGGACCTTTATCAGGCCCTGCCGTCCTCCGAGCCTGATCCTGAGTGGCAGGAGCGTGCCCACCTTGTCTTCGGCGACGGCATGGGGGTCGCAGCGTGCCGGGCGGATGGTCAGGGGCAGTTCCTGTTTGTCCGTGCCCACGGTGACGTTCGTGGGCCAGGAGTTACCTGGGGACTGCGCCAGCAACGTAGTCTCGTCGATCGATTCGATGGTGAGGCTTTGCGGCCCCCCGCCCTGCGTGGCCGGGGTGATGATGAGTCGCACGACGGCGGTCCGTCCGTCCGTTGCCACCTTCAGCTCGGGGTCCAGCACCATGGTGGCGACGGCGGCAGCTTCAGTTGCGATGCAGAGTTCGGTTGCGTTTCTGGTCAGCACCCCGAAGGGGTCGGTGGCCCCAGTGGTTTCCTTCGTGGCTTCCTTGCCGGGTTCGGAGTACTCCAAGGTTGCTCCGATCGGCGGCTCGGAGGTGTCTTGTGCTGCTCCGCAGGCCGCCGCAGGCAGTGCCGTGGGCACAGCTTTGGGCTGTCCCGGGGGCAGTTCGAGGCCGCTTTCGGGTCGCTGCCAGAGAATCTCCTCCTCATAGAGGGGCGAACGAAGCCGGGCAGAGGTCACTGTCAGGGGCGTGGCCGTGGTGTTGGTGAACTGGATCTGGATGGCTTGCTTGCCGTACTGGTCACGGGACTGGTTGACTTCCACGGCGATGGCTCCGGCGCTGGTGCTCGCCGAGGGCTGCGGGGAGGCGGCACCGGAGTCGCAGGCGGACAGGGCAGGCATCATCGCCGCCAGCACCAGAAGCCCGGCGAGGACACGCCCTTTTCGGCACACCATGCGATCAGTGTAGGTGTCGCTGGGGGCGCGGGTACGATGTCGCTGACGCACAGCTTTCAACTCCGCCCAAGGAGTTGCCATGAAAGGCGGTATCCATGTCATTCCAGGCTTACCTCGACGCCATTGAGGACAAAACAGGCCTCACGCCGCGGCAATTGGTCGAGATCGCGGAAACCAAAGGCTTCAGCGACCCCTCGGTGAAGGCGGGCACCATCCTTGAGTGGCTTAAGGCGGACTACGGCCTCGGCCGCGGCCACGGAATGGCCTTGGTGCATGTCATCAAGAAGGGAGCGCAGATCGACAGTCGGCACGTGGGATCCGAGGGAAGCCACCGGGACGAGTCGGACATGCTCTGGTTGGACGGCAAGGCCAGCAAGCCGTCATTGTGACCGCTGGAGGTCACTGGCCATAAAACACTAAGCATGCTTAGCTTAGTGTCCACTGCACCATCCGTACGCGCGCAGAAAGGTTCACATGTCTACCGTGACGCAGCTGTTCAAAGCCCCTGCCGCAGATGTTTGGAAGGTTGTCCAGGAGGGCTGGCTGTATTCCGGGTGGGTGGTTGGCGCCTCAAGAATCCGTTCCGTTGACGACCATTGGCCGGAGAAGGGGTCCGGGCTTCGTCACTCCGTGGGCTCCTGGCCGTTCCTCATCGACGACAGCACCCGCGTGACCGCCGTCGAACCTGGGCGGATGCTGGAGCTTCTCGCGAGGGGCTGGCCCCTGGGCGAAGCCACAGTGCGCATCACCTTGGAAGACGTTGGAGACTCGCAATGCAGGGTTTCCATTGCTGAGGATGCCGTGCGTGGACCGGGCAAGATGGTGCCCAAGAAGCTGCGTGATCCCGTTATTGCAGTCCGGAACCGCGAAACCCTCAGACGGCTGGAACTCATGGCCCTGGGCGGGGCCGGGCGGCACAGCTAGGAGCGCACCACCCAGTCGAAAGCGTCGGCCTTGGATCGTGCGCCCTGCGCTGACTTGGAGCGGTTCGGCTCATCAAGCTCCGCCAGCAACGTCTCCGACAGCACCACGAGTTCGCCAAAGATCCCCGGGGTCAGCCAGTCCGGGCGGGTCGCGAACAGGATGTCCTCGCTGGAAGTGTTGCCGCTGGCACCCGGGGCAAAGGGGCAGCCGCCAAGACCCCCCAAAGCGCCGTCCACCATGGCAGCTCCTGCCTGGATGGCTGCGAGGGTATTTGCCACGCCCAAACCCCAGGTGTCGTGGCCGTGATAGACGATCCGGCGGGCAGGGGATTCGTCCCGCACACGTGCCACCAGTCCGGCAACCTGGGCAGGAACCGCCTGGCCCAAGGTATCGCAGATGACAATGTCCGTGGTGCCCTCGGCGCGGGGATCATTGGCAATCGAGAGTATGCGTTCTTCGGAAATGTTGCCCTCAAACGGGCAGGTAAAAGATGTTGCGATGCACAGCTGGATCTGCCCGTTCACGGCGCGTGCGTATTCGACGGCCTCGGGCAGGGCCGCCAGGCTCTGATCCGTGGTGCGGCCGATGTTCGCCTTGTTGTGGGAATCCGAGGCGGACAGGCAGTACTGGAAGTTCCGCGCCCCCGCAGCCGATGCCTTCGCCACGTGGCCGGGGGTGGCTACCCAGATCCAGCACTTCTCCAGTTCGTCCGGCGTAAGCGCCTGGACGACTTCCAAGGTGTTGGCCATGGTGGGAACCAGGTCGGCGCGGGCCATGGAGCCGAGTTCAATGGCGGGCACGCCCAGGCGCAGCAGCTCCCGGACGGTTTCGATCTTCTGCTCAGCCGTCAGGAGCTTGCCCGTGAGTTGCAAGCCGTCGCGCAGAGTGACGTCCCGAAGGATGGCTTGGCCCAGTGTTCCGGCAAGGGGGTTCTCAACGTGGTTCATGAGCGGACTGCCTCCTCACGGCCGGATGCGGCATCGATTTGGCCCGCACTCATGCCCAGCAGGCCACCGAGGATCTCCTGGGTGTTCTCACCGAGGTCCGGCCCGAGATTGCGGATAGGCAGGGATTGACCGCCGATGACCGGCACAATCCCGGGGAACCCAACGCCGGGGATGGTCTCCTCGCCCGTGGAAACATCGAATTTCTGGATCATGTTCCGTGCCGCGTACTGGCTGTCGTCGCTGATGTCCGCCGCTGTGTAGATGGGTCCCGCGGGGACGCCGGCGGCTTCCAGCACGGCCAGGGCTTCGGCGGCAGGCAGCGTGGCCGTCCATTCGCCAATTGCCTGATCGAGCTCTTCACGCCGGGTCCAGCGCCCGGCATTGCCCTGCAAATCCGGGCGTTCGGCCAGGTCCGGGCGTCCGATGGTCTGCATGTACCGCTGGAAGATCGAATCACCGTTGCCGGCCACCACGATGCTCGCGCCGTCCCCGCACACGTACGCGTTGGAGGGGGCAATGCCTTCCATCCGCCCACCCACGCGCTGACGGTCCACGCCGTAGGCCTGGTAATCCGGAATCAGTGATTCCATCATCGAAAACATGGCCTCATGCAGGGCAACGTCAATGACGCGTTCGGTGAGGGGAACGCCGGAACCCGGGTCCCGGCGTCGTGCTTCGCGTTGGAAGAGGCTCATGACGGAGCCGAAGGCGGCGTACAGTCCCGCGATCGAGTCTCCAATGGAGACGCCGACGCGCACCGGTGCGCGGTCCGGGTCGCCCACCAAGTTGCGGAACCCGCCGTAGGCTTCGGCGACGGCGGCAAAACCGGGCCGTCCGGACAGTGGCCCCGTCTGCCCGAAGGCGGAGATACGGGTGACGATGAGCTCGGGGTTTGCCTCGTTCAGGACTTCCGGGCCGAGGCCCCACTTTTCCAAGGTGCCCGGCCGGAAGTTTTCCAACAGGATGTCGCACTTCGCCACAAGCTCCAGGACCGCCTGTTTGCCGGCATCCGTGCGGAGATCGAGGACCACTGACTTCTTGTTCCGGTTCAGCGTCCGGTAGAGCATGGAGGTGGTGCCCTTGTGGAGCCGCCAGTTGCGCAATTCGTCACCGGTTCCCGGACGTTCCACCTTGATGACTTCGGCGCCGAAGTCGGCAAGGAGCCGGCCCGCGGTAGGAGCCGCGATGTAGTTGCCGAGCTCCAGGACCCGGACGCCGTCCAGCGGGGCGATTGTTTGCTCTGTCATGGTCTTCTTTCGTGCGTGGCTGGCGAGGGCAGCAGTAAGGAACCCCTTACACTCTGGCACGGTATGGCCGGCTCCACCATCGTTACGGCCGTTGGCGGGCATTGTCGGTGACGGAAGTAGACTCACGCTATGGGTTTCCTGATCCGGACCGCCACCGAGGTGGACGTTCCCGGCATCGTCGCGGTGGAGCTGGCCGCTGGCCGGACCGCGCCCGCCGCCGCCCGGGCGTTCGGGCTGAGGATCGGCAGCGCCATCGCTGATCCCGGGCGTTTGGTTCTTGTGGCCGGGATGCCTCCGGACGTACCGGCGGGCGGAGGCTCCGCCGTCGTGGGTTGGGCCAAAACGCACCAATGGGATTTCCCGGACGGATCGGCGCCCGCCGGTCATTATCTGGCCGGCATCACCGTGCTGCCGGATTTCCGACGACGAGGGCTGGCCCAGGAGCTTACCGAAGCAAGGCTCCAATGGATTTGGCAGCAGGCCGGCGACGCTTGGTACGTAGTGAACGCCCGCAACCAGGCCTCGTTGGCACTGCACCGGAAATGGGGGTTTCGGGAGGTCGCGCGTGGCCCGGGTTTTCATACGGTGACGTTCGACGGCGGTGAGGGCGTCCTGCTCTCGGCGGCACGGCCGCTGTCCTGATCCCATCCAACGGCTCCCCGCCTTAGCATGGGTCCAGGGATGCGCCGACTGGGGGAGTGTGTGATGGGGCCTTTGGATTCGATTCAAGCCAGTGCAGGGAAAGCCGAAACGGCTCAAGTGCCACCGCGACCGAAGGTTCCACGACGTCGTACCTCACGGCTGCGGAAGCTCGAGCTGGCCATCCTGGTGGTGTTGGTCCTGGCCCTGGCTCTTTCCGCTACGCCCTGGCCCTCGGCCTTGCTCATCCGCAGTGTTTTTGAACGGGGTGCCCAAGCCACCATCGACGAGATGACGCCTTACGTTCCCGACACGCCCCTGGAAACCCAAGCCGGTGTTGTCTACAAGCCAGGCTCCACGTTTGACGTTTTCAGCCCGCAAGGCACCGCGGCTCCCCTTCCTACGGTCGTGTGGATTCATGGGGGCGCCTGGATTTCCGGGGCACAACGCGACGTCAATCCCTATCTGCAGATTCTGGCGGCCAAGGGCTACACCACGATTGGGATGAGCTATCCGATCGCGCCGGAGGCCACGTACCCGACCGCTGTGCGGGACATCAATGAAGCCCTGGCGTATATCAAGGCGCACGCGGCCGAGCTCAATGTGGACACCAACCGCATCGTCCTCGCAGGGGATTCCGCCGGCGCCCAGCTGGCCAGCCAGATGACCACGCTCACGGTGAACCCTGAGTATGCCAATCTCATGGGAATCCAGCCTGCCCTCCGGAAATCGGAGCTTGCTGCCACCATCCTGCATTGCGGTGTCTACGATCTTCGCGCCATGGCTGACCTGAACGGCATCGTGGCGTGGGGTTTCAAGACTTCCCTTTGGGCCTACACCGGCACCAAGGATTGGTCTGCCACGTATGCCGGGGCCACCATGTCCACCATCGACTTTGTTACCCCCGGTTTCCCGCCGACGTTCATCAGCGGCGGCAACGGCGACGGCCTCACCTGGCTCCAATCCGTTCCGTACAGCAACCGACTAAAGGACGCCGGGGTGCCGGTGACGGAGCTGTTCTGGCCGGCCAATCATGAGCCCGAGCTGCCGCACGAATACCAGTTCCACTTGAATTTCAGCGAGGCACAGGAGGCCCGGGACAGGACGTTCGATTTCCTGGCGCGGTATACCGCCAAAGTATCTCCATGATGGAACTATTATGGGGGAATGGCTGATTCCCCTGAACGTCGGATAACCCGCACTCCCCTCCTCTTCTGGGCTTCTGTTGTCTGTGCCGCGGTACTGGTCCTGGTGCCGGCATGGATGCTTGCGGGGAACCCGGCCGTACTGCGGGGCCACCCCTTGCTTCCGTCGCTTTTGGTGACTGCCGCCGTCGTCGGGCTCGTGTGGGGCTTGCTGCTGTGGCGGCGTCGACGCGCACTACGGCCGCGTTCTGTCGTGCGGACGGTCGGGGCCTGGCTTGGGCGCGTGGCGGTGCTGGCGCTTGTGGCAATGCTCTTCTGGCTCAATCCATTCGCGTACCAGCCACCTGCTGACCAGGCCTCAGGCCCGGCGTCCAGCTTTTCGATCACCGAGGATCCGACGTCGATCGTGCTGACTCCCGAGGCGAGTGAGGTCAGTACAGGTCTGGTGTTCTATCCGGGCGCCCGGGTTGAAGCTCGCGCCTACGTGGACCTGCTCAAGCCCGCCGCCGATGCCGGGTTCCTGGTGGTCATTCTGAAAGAGCCCCTGAACCTCAGCTTGCTGGACGGAGACCAGGCCCGCAGCGCCATGGCCGCCCACCCCGCCATCACCACGTGGGCAGTGGGGGGCCACTCGCTCGGCGGGGTGAGTGCCAGTTCCTTCGCGCTTGGCAACGCCGATGTGGACGGGCTGCTTCTGTACGCCTCCTACCCTTTGGATTCCCTCCGGGAGCGTGCGGGGCTGATGGTCGAGTCCATTTCCGGAACAGAAGATGGCCTCAGCACTCCGGCGAAGATCGATGCCTCCCGCGACTTGCTGCCGGGTGACACCAGGTTTGTCGCGGTCCAAGGCGGGAACCATGCCTTCTTTGGAAATTACGGAGCGCAGCCCGGAGACGGTCAGCCGGGCGTGGACAGGTCCGTGGCGCAGGCGCAGATCGCCGCGGCTACTGTGGAGTTCCTGCAGCAACTCAAGGCTCCGTAGGCCAGGAGGGAATACCTCCGGAAGGGTCCCTGTTCTTAGATTTAGATGCAAATGCATGTAAGCTGGATGAACAAGCAACAGGAGAATGCCATGGAAACCCGCCGCATCACCGTACTTTCCGCCGGACTCGGAGTCCCGTCGTCGAGCCGCTTGCTGGCGGACCAGCTGGCAGCTTCTGCCGAGCGGCAGCTGCGCGGAGCCGGCTATGAGGCGAAGATCGACATCGTCGAGCTGCGCGACCTGGCGGTGGACATCGCCAACAACTTCGTTACCGGCTACGCCGCACCCCGCCTCGCGGAGGTGATTGCCGGCGTCGAGGATTCCGACGCCATCATCGCCGTCAGCCCCGTCTTCAGCGCCTCTTACAGCGGTCTGTTCAAGTCGTTCATCGACGTCCTCGATCCCAAGTCGCTGGACGGCAAGGCCGTACTGCTGGGCGCGACGGGCGGCACCGACCGCCACCAGATGGTCCTCGACTTCGCCATGCGGCCCCTGTTCAGCTACCTGCGCACCAGGATCGCGGCTACGGGCGTCTTCGCGGGGCCGCAGGACTGGGGAAACACCGACGACGGCGCCTCGCCACTTTCGTCGCGGGTGGACCGGGCCGCGGGTGAACTCGTGCAACTGCTCAGCGGCCCGCAGCCGCACCGCAAGGACAACGCCCTCGAGTCGTTACCGTTCGAGCAGCTGCTGGCCGGAATCTCAGCCGGCAGGTAGGCCGAACTTTTAGCGCGTGCCGGTCGTTGGGGCAAGCATGAAGTGTCCTGTGGATTCCATTGACCTGGTGATGAGCGAACGAAGCGGCGTGGAGATCGACTACTGCCCGCAATGCAGGGGAGTGTGGCTGGACCGCGGTGAGCTGGACAAGATTATTGACCGCGTAGCAGCTGAGACCGGCCCGGCCGTCAGCCGGCAGGCGCCACCACAACCGCCGATCGCCCCGCCGCCCCTCTACAACCCGTTTGAATCCCGTCCGCAGGAACCGCGGTACGACGACAGGGACCGCCGCGACCGGCACGATCATGACCGCGACCATCATGACCGTGACCGTCGGGACTACGACCGGCGGGATGGTGGCCGCGACCAGTACGGCCGCAAACGGAAGAAGAAGGAAGGCTTTCTGGGCGACCTCTTTGACTTCTAGCTAGTCGTCCAGAAGCTCGATGAATTCACGGGCCTGCTTGATGTTGATGTCCGAATGGCGGGTCAGGGCCAAGGCCGCGCCTTCCACGTCACCGCTCTTGGCCAACGTGCGGATCCGTCCGTAGATTTCGTCGTTGAGCATATTGCTGCTCACTTCGCGGGTGACGTCACCCTTGCTGACGATTGCCCTGTAGCGGTAGGGAAAACGCTCCGGTTCATCGTCGTCATCCGCGAGCAGGTCTTTGGCCGGGGCTTCCGGCGTGAATGGTTGCGGGTGTGCCGCCAAAGCACCCACGGCGTTGCGCGAGGCCCGCAGCCCCTCACCCGTGGCCTGCAGATACAGCTTGATCGCCGCCATGCCCTGGCCCTGGGCTATGAGCGAGTACAGCTGGCGGTGCTGTTCCTGGTTGAGCTTGGCCGCAGACTCCTTGGCCAGATCCACGGGGTCCATTGGCGCATTTGCTGCGTCGTTGCCCGCCTTTGTTTCAGCAGAGCGCTTGGTGAAGGAATGAATGAGCAGGAGCACTCCCGCCACCACCGCAATGAGGATCAGGAGCGGAATGAGGATGGAATCCATGGCGTTGTCAGAGCCGATCTACGTAGTTCTTGGCGGTAAGCAAATCTGAGTGGGTGGCTTGGCGAAGAACTTTGATGGCTTCAATCTTTTTGCCGCTTCGGACCAGGTTCTGCAGCTCGAAGGCGAGCTGGGGGTTGAGCTGGCCGTTGGGAAGCACAGCGGGTTGGTGGCCCTGCTGGCCGGCGGCCTGCGAACGGGCCGCCTGCGCCTGGACTGCCGTGCGGTTCTGCTCGGTCTGCTGGCTGTGTTGGGCTTCGTTTTGGCTCGGCTTGGTGGTGGCCTCGATGCGGGCTCGAAGGGCCAGCGCCGCTTGGACCTGGGAAGCCTGGTGCGCGGCGGAGCGGGCTGCCAGTTCCCGCTGGTATCTCTCAGCATCCGACACCCCGGTGTCCCGTGGTTTGAAGGCCGCAGTCAAGGCCCACAACAGGCCCAGGAGGACAAGAAGCGGAAGGGCAATCGTCAACACGTCACCAAAGTTCATCCCCATGCTTAGAGCTTATGCCAGAACTGCGTTATCCACAGCACATTCCACGGTGGGCATAGGCTTCTGAGAGGATAGTGTCAAATTCAGCCACGAAAAGTAAGATGCATCACATTTGGGGCATGTTTATGGTGCTTTTAGCCACTCCGGGCCTCCTTGGAACCCTTGGGGCTGTGGATGATTTTCCGCTGAATCTTTCTTTAGTCCACAGCTTGTGAGAAGCGTTTCCGCAGGTCAGAGTGTTGATTCCGTCAAAAGAATTTCTCTATCCACAGAGTAGTGCACAGTCTGTGCACAACGTGGAGGTGGTATTCCACAGCTTATCCACAGGGGTCTTCGGGTACCTGCTGTAACGTGTCTGAAGTGTCCATTTTGGGCACGGATATCCCCGAGTCGAGTTTCCTTGGTCGCAAAAAGCCGCTTACGGTGACGATCTCAGGGAAGCGGCTGTGGATAACTTGTGGATACCGCTATTTTGTCGGAGCTGCCTGACATTCTCGGAGCAACCCCGGCGGACGGTTTAGCCACACACTGCGCTGTACAGGCCGCCAGGGAGTTCAGCCCTGCAGCGGTACAAAAATGGAGGACGGCTTTGTCAGTTACGCACTTGGACTCAATCGAGGGCACTCGCGCTTCGGACTCGAGCCGGAAGCCTCCCCAGGACATTCCTGCCGAACAGTCAGTACTGGGCGGCATGATGCTGTCCAAGGATGCGATCGCCGACGTCGTCGAAATCGTCCGCGGACATGACTTCTACCGGCCGGCGCACGAGACCATCTATGAATCCATCATTGACCTCTACGGCCGTGGTGAACCTGCTGATGCCGTGACGGTATCGGACGAGCTGACCAAGCGCGGCGAGATCAACCGGATCGGCGGCCCCGCCTACCTTCACGAGCTCATCCAGACTGTTCCCACCGCCGCAAACGCCGGGTACTACGCGGAGATCGTGGCCGAACGAGCGGTCCTCCGCCGCTTGGTCAATGCCGGCACCAAGATTGTGCAGATGGGCTACGGCCAGGACGGCGAGGTGGAGGACCTCGTCAACCAAGCACAGGCCGAGGTCTACGCGGTGGCTGAAAAACGCACCGCCGAGGACTACGTGGCGTTGAAGGACGTCATGGAGTCCACTGTGGACGAGATCGAAGCTTCGGGCCACCGCGGCGAAGGCATGACCGGTGTTCCCACAGGATTCTACGAGCTCGACGAACTGACGCACGGCCTCCACCCGGGCCAGATGATCGTTATCGCAGCCCGCCCGGCTGTTGGTAAGTCCACTTTCGCGTTGGACTTCGCCCGCTCGGCTGCCATCAAGAACAACCTGGCCACTGTCATGTTCTCCTTGGAAATGGGCCGGAACGAGATCGCCATGCGTCTGCTCTCCGCAGAAGCCACCATTGGCCTCCAGGATCTCCGCAAGGGAACCATCAAGGACGAGCAATGGTCCAAGATTGCCACCACCATGGGCCGCATGAACGATGCTCCCCTGTTCATTGATGACAGCCCCAACATGTCCCTCATGGAGATCCGGGCGAAATGCCGCCGCCTGAAGCAGCAGCATGACCTCAAGCTCGTGATCCTTGACTACCTCCAGCTCATGAGCTCGGGCAAGAAAGTTGAGTCCCGACAGCAGGAAGTCTCCGAGTTCTCGCGTGCACTCAAGCTGCTCGCCAAGGAGCTCCAGGTTCCCGTCATCGCGCTGTCACAGCTGAACCGTGGTTCCGAGCAGCGACAAGACAAGCGCCCGATGGTTTCCGACCTCCGTGAATCAGGCTCGATCGAGCAGGACGCCGACATGGTCATCCTGCTTCACCGTGAAGACGTTTACGACAAGGAATCGCCGCGTGCGGGTGAAGCGGACATCCTGATCGCCAAGCACCGTAACGGCCCCACCAAGGACATCGTGGTCGCCTTCCAAGGCCACTATTCGCGCTTCGCCAACATGGCCGGCGATACCGGCGGTGGCGGCGGGTTCTAATCTTCTTGTGGCCCTCCCCTGACAACGTGACCGGGCCAGTAGTGTTGACTCGGTCCGCGTCCGCGGGTTTATCAATGACTTATTGGGGAATCATATGAAGAAGAACTTGCTGCTCGGACTTGGGGCATCAGCAATCGTTGCGATGACTCTTACGGCATGCGGCGGCACTACGCCGGCATCGCAGGACTCGACGGCGGCTGCGGCCAGCGAAACGGCCTCCAGCACACCGTCCCCGGCAAAGCAGTACACCGACGAAGAACTCGTCGCTTTGGTCGGGCAAATCAAGGCCTCTGATGGCAGCAGTCCCGCCGTACTTTCCGGTGAGGAGCTCTTGGGCCAGTACGCCTCACTGCTGGACGGCTTCGGCAAGGCCACCATTGAACCGGAAAGCTGCAAGGACCTGCGCACTCTTGGAGTTCCGCACGATATCTCCGGTTCGAGCATCGCGGGGACGGCCCGGGCCAAGGTGGGCGACTTCATCAGCAACGTATCGCTGACGTCCGGAGTCGACTCTGCCGTGCTGCAGGAGAGCGTGGAGTCAAGCAAGTCCCTGGCAGAAACGTGCCGGAAAATGACGTTCTCCGCGGAGGGAGAGGCAATAACAACCTCCACCGAAAAGATCGGAGGTGTTGGCGGCGTGCCCGGCACGGTGGCGCTGAAGACGCTCATGGTTATGCCTGACGGGAAAACGGGAGCGATCTACACGGCGCACGCCGTCAAGGACGGTGTCCTGATCTCGGCCACGGCCTCAGGTACCGAAGCCGCGGCCGGTGGGCCGGAAGCAGCAGGCGCGCTCATGGACCAGGCCGCCGCGCTCATCGAATAGTTCCGTGAAGGCCGTGCGGGCGGGTTCGTCCGCACGTACGGCCTTCATGGGCTTAAAGCTGCCCTGAGCAGGGTCAGTATTCGCCCTTGATGACGAAGTAGGACCCGCGGATGGTGCCGGCCAATTTGGATTTCTGGCGGGCAAACTTGAACTTTGATTCCAGTTCTTCAGGGACTTCCATGCCGTCGGAGAGCTTGAACCCGACGGCCCTTTTTCCCTCGCCAACGCTGTACATGACGTTGATGGACAGCCCGGACTCGTAGAAAACGTAGGCCATCTGAAGGTCCTCCACCTGGAAGGACGTGGCTTCCAGTGGCCGCGACTTGATCACGATGTCGCGTTCTTCCTTGAGGATCCGGCTCACCCTGTCCACCACGTCGGGGAGCTCGTCGGCGGGGCTGACCGTGAATTCATGGTCGTACTTGTTCTTGTAGTAGCGGGCTTCGTTGGCCCGTAGTCCTGCGGCGGCTTCCGCTACGGGGGAGGACTCGAGTCCCACAGTGGAAACGTTCTTGAAGTCAACGATGTAGGGCATCAGCTCTCCTGCTCGGGCCTGTTTGGACCAATGCTACTGGTGAGGCAGGCAGGAATGACTGTGCAGCCGTTTTGGAGGGTTAGCAGCCCTCGAAGTCGCTCAGCACCTTCACCTTCGCGGCTGAGCCGGAGGATGGATCGAACGCGTAGCCGATCCACTCCTTGGCCAGGCGACGGGCAAGCTCCACGCCCACGACGCGCTGACCCATGGTGAGGACCTGGCAGTCGTTGGACAGGACTGAGCGTTCGACGGAGAACGAATCGTGTGCTGCCGTGGCCCGGATGCCGGGTACTTTGTTGGCCGCGATGGCCACGCCGATTCCCGTGCCGCAGAACAGGATGGCCCGGTCGGCCTTGCCGTCGCGGATCATCTCTCCGGCAGCGATTCCAACGTATGGGTAGGGGCGGGTAAAGTCTTCATCCGCGTGGTTGACTCCGATGTCGATCACTTCAGTAATCCGGGAGTCGGCCTTGAGGTCGGCCATGATCCGGTCTTTGTAATCAACGCCGGCTTCGTCGGCGCCCACGATAATGCGCATGGAATTCTCCTAGTTGGTAACGGCAGCTACGGGAACTGCGGTGAAATGGGGTCCGACGGCGGTGAACACCATGGCGAGCGACGTCGCCCCGGGATCCGGCGTACCGAGGCTCTTCTCGGCCAGTGGCCTGGCTCGGCCTTTGAGGGGGCGGAGGTCAGCGGTGGACGCGGCAGCGGCCGAAGCGTCAGTCGCAGCAACTGCCCAAGCCTCTTCGACAGGGATGCCGGAAGCGATGCGTTCCTCCAGCGACGCAGCGAACGGAAGCAGGGCATCCATCATTGTTTTGTCGCCCATCTCGGCCTTCCCAAGGCCCGCGATGCGGTCCGCGAAGGCGCGAACAGACTCGGCGAGGACGTCCGGCGTCGGGGTCTCTGCATCACCCAACCGCTCGCCGAAGGCGCGCAGCCCGGCACCCCAAAGAACGCCCGAGGTACCTCCGGCCTTGTCTGCCCAGGCGTCGCCGGCCGCGATCAGGACCGAACCGGCCCCCGCACCCCGCTCGAACGCGGTTGCTGCGGCCTCGTTGGCAGCTGCGGATCCGCGCACCATGCCGCGGCCGTGGTCGCCGTCGCCTGCTATCGCGTCCATGTCCCCCAGCATCGATTCGGAAGCCCGCAGCAGCGATGCGGTAGTGTCCAGGGCCGAGAGGCACTGTGCTGCATACGCGCGGGACTCAGCTGTGGAGGAGTAGTCGGCAGCTTCGGTCGCGGAATCCTCGTGGGCGACCTCGGAAACACCGGCATCGAAGCCAACAGAGCCACGGCGATAGGCCGGAGTCAGGGCAGGTGCGGTCCAGTACTGCTCCAGCTCATCGTCCAACCAGGTCAGCGTCAGCGACGCACCGGCCATATCCAGCGAGGTCACCAGTTCACCCACCTCCGGCATCACCAGCGTGTAGCCGGCTTCGCGCAGCAGGGGAGCGACGGTGCACCAGAGGACGAAAAGCTCCTCATGCTTGGTGGAACCCAGGCCATTGAGGATCACAGCGAGTCGCCGGGAAGCGCCCGCCGGAGTTTCGGCCAGGACCCGGCGCACCAGTTCGCGGCCAAGTTCGACGGCGGACGGCAGCTCGGTATCGAACAGTCCCGGCTCGCCGTGGATACCCAGCCCAAGGCCCATCTGTCCCTCGGGAAGGCGGAACAACGGTTGGTCGGCTCCGGGGAAGGTGCAACCGCCAAACGCGGTGCCAATGGTTCGTGTCAACCCATTCGCCTTGCTTCCCAGACGAACCACTGCGTCGAGGTCAAGTCCTGCTTCGGCAGCAGCACCCATGACCTTGAAGACCACGAAATCCCCGGCAATGCCGCGCCGCTTCCCGATCTCCCCGGGTGAGGCGCTGGCAATGTCATCGGTGACCAGAACGTTCTCTGCCCGGATGCCCTCGGCGTTCAGGCGTTCGCTGGCCATGCCGAAGTTCATGACATCGCCGGCGTAGTTGCCGTACGTGAAGACGACGCCGGCACCGGAGTTGGCGGCCTTGGCCACGGAGTAGGCCTGCTGAGATGACGGGGAGGTGAAGATGTTTCCCACCACTGCACCGTCAGCAAAGCCCGGCCCGATGATGCCGGCGAAGGCCGGGTAGTGTCCTGAACCGCCGCCGGTGATGACAGCGACCTTCGGCGAGGCCGGGCGGTTGCGACGGACGGCGCCGCCATCCACCTGCCGGACGAGGTCCGAGTGGGCGTCACAGAAACCGGCAAGGGCTTCATCGGCGAACTCGGCGGGGTCGTTGAAGATTTTGGTCATGGTGGGTCCTGGGTATCCTTCGAGCAGCCCGAATCAGTGGATGTGGCTGCCGCCGTTGATGTCGATGGTGGTGCCGGTGAGGTACGCGGAGTCCTCGGAGGAGAGGAACGTGATCACAGCGGCGACTTCCTCCGTGGTGGCGTTGCGGCCCAAGGGGATCCCTGCGTTGATGGCGGCTTCCTGCTCTTCGGTGCTGCCGACCCGGATGTTGGTGTCCACAGCGCCGGGGGTGATGGCATTGACGGTCACTCCGGTGTCGCCGATTTCGCGGGCGAGTGCCTTGGTGAAGCCGAGGATGGCGGCCTTGGCTGCGGAGTAGGGAACCTTGCCAAAGACGCCGCCGCCGCGCTGTGCGGAGACCGAGGACATGTTGACGATGCGGCCCCAACCGTTGGCGATCATGTCCGGCAGGAACGCCTTGGTGACCAGGTAGGTGCCGGTGGCGTTGACGTCCATGACCTTGTGCCAAAGCTCGAGGGTGGTCTCCAGGAACGGGACGGGTGAGGTGATGCCGGCGATGTTCGCCAGGGCTCCGACGGGCGGGAGGTTTCCGGCGGTGACTTCTGCAGCGACGGCGGCCTGCGCCGCGGTGACTGAAGCCTCATTGGCAACGTCGATTTCGTGGCCGAAGGCGGGAACGTTGAATTCATTGGCGATCTCGGCGGCAACCTTGGCGGACTTCTCGCCGTCGAGGTCCAGGATCACAATGCCCCAGCCCTGGTGGGCATAACGGCGGGCGGTGGTGAGGCCGATGCCGCGGTCGGAGGTAGCCCCGGTGAGGACGGCGGTGCGCTGGATGGTGGTCATGGTGCTCCTTGAATATGAGGTAACGCGGTTTAGATGAGGTCTGAGATGTAGCTGGCCGCTTTGGCTGCAGCCGCGGGGCGTTCGTCGTGGGTGACGTCCCGGGTTTCGAGTTCCAGGGAGAAGTGGCCGGTATAGCCAACGTCCCGTAAGGCGGAAAGGCCGGCAGCGAAGTCTGCTTGTCCGTTGCCGATGCTGAGGTTGATGTTCCCGGGCTCGTTTGCGGTCGCTGGAACCGCGTCACGCAGGTGGACGTGCTTTATCCGTGCGGAGAAGCGATCCACGAAATCCGCGGGGTCGCCTCCGGACGCGACGATGTGGCTGAAGTCCATGACGATCCCGACGTCGGAACCGGCAAGGCGGTCGGCGAGCAGCTGCGCGCGTTCGGTGTTCCAGCACAGCCGGTAGTAGTGCAGGGATTCGGTCCACAGCTCGACGCCGAACTCCTTGGCACGGGCAGAGGCGTGAATAAGTTGAGCTGCGACAGCGTCGATGTCTTCTTCCAGGCCCCGCAAAGGATCGTGGTCGATCGCACCGCACGGCAGGACAAGGGCTTTCGCGCCCGTCTTGGCCGCCAGGGTGAGCAGCATCCCGAGGTGACGTTCGCGCGCTTCCCGGGTGCCGGCGTCGAGCGTTGCGTTCAGGTCGCCGACGTCGCCGTTGACCGAGCGGACGCGCAGTCCCGAGCTGTTGACGACGGCGGCAACCGCCTCCACTGCCTCGGCGTCCAGTACGTAAGGCACATGGTCACAGACGCCGGGGAGCGCGCCGAGGTCGATTTCCTCGAAGCCGAGGCCACGCATGGTGTGCAGGGCTGTGGCCAGGTCCTGGTGGCGGAAGCTGATCGATGAACAGCCAAGTCGTTGATGAAACATCGTCGTTTGATCCTCGTGTCGAGCCCCTCGACGGAGAGGGGCCTTAGTGATGGAGACCACGTTAGCTAGGTTGACTGTCAACAGTCAACCTCCTAAGTTGACTGTTGACATTGCTGGTGGTGTCGGTCACAGTTGACGTATTATGTTGACTGTCGACAGTGGGGTTGCCGAAGACGCACCGCACTCTTGAAAGGGAAAGACACACATGAGCAATGAAGCTCTGACCATGCGTGGTCCGGTTCATGGAACCAAGGAAGCAAAGCGCGTCGCCGTCGGTTCCGGCGTTGGCGCAGTCATCGAAACCTACGACTTCATCGGTTTCGGCACAGCCGCAGCACTGTACTTCGGTACGGCGTTCTTCCCGGGCGCTGACCCGGTAACCGGCACCCTGGCCTCCTTCGCGACCCTCGGCGTCGGCTTCGCTGCCCGTCCACTGGGTGGCATCATCGGCGGCCATCTCGGCGACAAGCTCGGCCGCAAGCCGGTGCTGGTGGCCTCCCTCATCCTTATGGGTCTGGCGACGTTCGCGATCGGCCTCCTGCCCACCTACCAGCAGGTTGGCCTGCTGGCTCCGGCTCTCCTGGTCCTCGTCCGCGTCATCCAAGGCCTGGCCTTCGGCGCTGAATGGGGCGGCGCCATCCTGATGAGCTACGAGCACGCACCCTGGCGGAAGAAGGGCCAGTTCACGGGAATCGTGCAGGCCGGCTTCCCCGTCGGCCTGCTCCTCGCCAACCTGGTGTTCCTGAGCAGCGTGGGCCTGGGATCCGAGTGGGCATGGCGTGTACCGTTCCTGGCCAGCATCGTGCTGGTTGCCGTCGGTCTCATCATCCGTTCAAAAGTTCCCGAGTCCCCGGTCTTCGAAGACGTCAAGAAGTCGGGCGACATCGTGAAGTCCCCCATTGTCGAGGTCATCAAGACCGATTGGCGCAACATCGTGCGGGGCATCGGCCTCCGCATCGCTGAGACAGCCGGCTACGCCGTGTCGGTGACCTACATGATTTCCTACCTGCACACCAACAAGCTGGCTGACAAGACCGAAACCCTGGTGGCGCTCTGTGTCGCCGCAGGAATCGGAATTTTCGCCACGTACTTCTGGGGCAAACTGACAGACAAGGTTGGCCGCCGCCCCGTCTACGTGTGGTCCACGGCCTTCGCAGTGGTGTTCGGTATCCCCATGTTCATGCTGGTCAACACTGGCCTGTTCTTCCTGATCATCGCCACTATCGTGGTGGCCTACGCGGTTTGCCAGAACTCCCTCGCCGGCGCCCAGGGTGCATGGTTCCCCGAGTTGTTCCAGGCCAAGACCCGCTCCTCCGGGGCGTCGCTGTCCTACCAGATCTCGGCCATGGTCTCCGGGTTCACCCCCTTCATCACCACCCTGCTGTTCGTCAGCATGGGCTGGATGGGGCCGGCGCTTCTCTTCAGCGTCTATGGAGCCATCGGTCTCTGGGCAGCCCTGATCACCAAGGAAACCTGGGGCAAGCGTGAGCGTCAGCTCGCCGAAGAAGCCGCCAGCAAAACTCCCCAGACGGTAAACGCCTAAGCAACCATCGACGTCGGGCGCGTTCTCTCCATTGGTACGCGCCCGACTCCGGAAGGAATCCAGTGACTATCTCATCCGTCGAAACGGCCGCCGTTTCCGCCCCCACGCCGGAGCGCATAGAGCGCATCCGCGCCGCCGCATTCCGTATCCGACACCACGCACTCAACATGGGCGAGGTCCAAGGCCAGGGTTATGTGGGCCAGGCGCTCGGTGCGGCAGACATGTTTGCCGCTGTCTACGCAGACCAGCTCAACTACCGCGCCGAGGACCCCCATTGGGCAGACCGGGACCGGTTCCTGCTCTCCACCGGGCACTACGCAATCGGCCACTACGCCGCCCTGGCCGAGGCCGGAATTGTCCCGGTGTCCGAACTCGAAACCTACGGCTCGGACGATTCCCGGCTACCTATGTCCGGCATGTCCACCTACACGCCGGGCATGGAAATCTCCGGCGGTTCGCTCGGACACGGACTCACGATCGCGGTCGGCATGGCGCTGGGCCTGCGGGCGCAGAACTCGACCAACCGTGTCATCAACTTCCTCTCCGACGGCGAACTCGACGAAGGTTCCACCTGGGAGGCCGCCATGGGCGCCCACCACCACCAACTTGGCAACCTCATCGCCATGGTGGACATCAATGCGCTCCAGGCCGACGGTGCCACCAACACGGTGCTCCGCACCGAACCGGTCACCGAAAAGTGGGAATCGTTCGGCTGGTACACCCAACGGGTGGACGGGAACGACGTCGGCGCGCTGCTGGCCGCGTTCGACAACATCGCCACCCGCAGGGCGGCTGCGGGATCCTCTGCATCCGGACAGCCGTCGGTGATTCTCTGCGACACCAAAGTTGGCCGCGGCGTTCCACTGCTGGAGACCCGCGAGAAGGCGCACTTCATGCGCATTGAAGAAAACGAATGGCAGATCTGCCGCGATCAATTGACTGCAGGATACGAAGGGGCGGCTTCAGCATGAGCACCACCACAACAGCAAAGCCGAAGCTCAAGACCTCGGCGATGATCGCGTCCTTCGCTGATCCCGGCCAGAAGACCACGTCAGCTCCGTTCGGGCACGCGCTGGTTAAGGCCGCTGAGGCGGACTCCCGGATTGTCGGGCTCACCGCTGACCTGGGCAAGTACACGGACATGCACATTTTCGCCAAGGCGTTTCCTGAGCGCTTCTTCCAGATGGGCATGGCTGAGCAGCTCCTCTTCGGCGCAGCCGCGGGCATGGCCGAAACGGGACTGGTCCCGTTCGCATCCACCTACTCGGTGTTCGCTGCCCGGCGTGCATATGACTTCCTGTGCCTGGACATCGCGGAACCAAACCTGAACGTAAACATTGTGGGCGGCCTCCCCGGCCTGACCACCGGCTACGGACCCAGCCACCAGGCCACGGAGGACATGGCGATCTTCCGCGGCATGCCCAACCTGACCATCGTGGACCCCTGCGACTCCGTTGACATCGAACAGGCCGTTCCGCAGCTCGCTGCCTCGGACGGGCCCACCTACCTGCGGCTCCTGCGCGGCAATGTGCCCACCGTCCTGGACGAGTACGACTATAAGTTTGAGCTCGGTAAAGCCAAGGTTTTGCGCGGCGGGAACGACGTCGTCTTCGTGTCTTCCGGTCTGATGACCATGCGTGCCCTGCAGGCGGCGGACGCGTTGGCGAAGCACAACGTGGACGTGGCCGTAGTGCACACGCCCACCATCAAGCCCTTCGATTCCGCCACCGTGCTGGCTGAGCTGAACACGGACCGGCTGGCCGTCACCCTGGAGAACCACACGGTTGTTGGCGGTTTGTTCGAAACCGTTGCCTCCGCCGTCGTCACCGCCGGGCTCGGCAAGCGCGTGGTTCCCATCGCCCTGCCCGACCAATTCCTCGACGCCGGTGCGCTGCCCACACTGCACGAACGTTACGGTCTGTCCGTGGACCGGATCGTGGCCAAGGTCCTGTCCGAACTCGGCTGAGTTTCCCGGGAGTGCGGGACGGATATGACTGCCCGTCCCGCACTTCTGCCCGTAGTATCGACAGTTAACACCTGACTGTCAGCAGTTGCCCATAGAACCGAGGACACACCATGGCCGCCACAGCCTCCCTGCTGGGACTGGAGAAGAAGAGCCTCCGCGAACAGGCGCTCGCAGCCCTGCGGACCGCGATCACCAGTGGCGAGCTTGAGCCCGGACGGCACCTTGTGGAAACCGAACTGTCCGAAATGCTGCAGATCAGCCGCGGTACCCTCCGCGAAGCGCTGCGGCAACTGGAACAGGAAGGTCTCATCTCCGCCGGACCACGCGGCCGGATGTCCGTCAGGCACCTGGACGTCAAGGAAATCCGTGACATCTTCGCGGTCCGGGGTGTGCTGGAATCCTTGGCCGCCCGGACGCTCAGCGACATGCCCGATAAGGAGGGTGCGCTCGCAGAGTTACGTGCCGCCGTCGACAATATGGAGAAGGCCGCGAAATCCTCATTGGAGGAACGGATCGAATCCGACCTCGAGTTCCACCGCACCCTCTGCCGCTTGTCCGGAAACGAGACACTGCTGCACTCCTGGGAATCCCTGGAAGGCTCCATCCGGATGTCCATCATGTTCGCCGGGCTGGAACGCGCAACCCGAAACATGAGCGTCGGCCGGCACCACGACATTGTTGCCGCCATTGAGACCGGAAATGCCGCCAAGGCACGGGAAACGATCATTGAACACATGAATGGTGCGGCGGAGAATCTGGTGGGTTAGGCAAATAACCGGGCCGTGTTGGCTATCGGGCAGGTTGCCGGGCTCCAGCCGGGCATAGCATTGTGAACCATGGCACTGCGACTGGTTCAAGTGAATTTCAAGGCCGGGGACGACTCAGCCCTCGGGCAGTTTTGGGCGGATGCTCTCGGCTGGGGTGTTTCCAGCGAAGGACCGGGGGTCACCAACGTGGAACCCCTTGATTTTACGTGGCCGGACCCTGCGGCTGTATGCGTGGACGTGGTCAGTGTTCCGGACCCCGAGTCAGTGAAGTACCGTGTCCATCTGGACCTTGCCACCACGTCCGCTGATCATCAGAGGGAACTCGTCCAGCGGCTCAAGGAGCTTGGTGCTTCGCCTGCGGATATTGGCCAGGGAGAGGTGCCGTGGGTGGTGATGGCTGATCCTGAGGGCAACTTGTTCTGCGTACTCGAACCTCGTCCGATCTATCAGGACACCGGCCCCATAGCCACCGTGGTGGTCAACTGCGAAGATCCCCGGGCCATGGCCGACTTCTGGGGCCGGGCAACGGACTGGACCGTGCATGAGGTGACTGATGAGCATGCGAGGTTGCGCTCGTCCAAGGGGGTTGGTCCCTACCTTGAGCTTCTTCGTACCCCCGAACCGGACGCCCTGCCCAACCGTATCCATCTGGATCTCAAGCCATATCCCGGCGACGATCAAGCCGCTGAGGTTGCCAGGCTCCACAGTCTGGGTGCCCGCGATGTCGACCTCGGCCAAGGCGATGTGTCCTGGAAGTGCCTGACCGACCCCGAAGGAAACGACTTCTGCGTATTGAGTCCAGGGTGATCATTCCTGAGCGCGGCTAGTTCTGCGCGGCTTTCAGCAGGTGGTCCGGCAGCCGGTTTCCCGGGGCGCGGCCGCGGATTTCGAGAAGTTCGCGCGCGTGCGCATGCAGTTTCTTGTCCTCCTCGGATACTGGGACCCATTGGGGAATCGGCACGGCCGTCCCCGTTTCGTCGCGGGCCACCATCACCGTCAGGCAGTACGTGGTGAGGTTCATTTCCCGGGTCTTGGGATCGCCCGAGCGGACGTGGACCGCGATGTGCATGCCCTTGGCGCCGGTGTAGACCAGCCGGGCTTCGACTTCCACCACATGGCCGATCAGAAGCGGCCGGTAAAAACGGACACCACCGGAGAAAACGGCCACAGTGTCCTTGCCGCAGTAACGGGACGCGCAAACGTACGCAGCCTCATCGATCCACTTCATCACGATGCCACCGTGGACTTTGCCGCCCCAGTTCACATCGGTGGGGGACGCCATGAACCGCAGCGTGACGCGCTCGGCGGTTCCGGCGTCGGTGTATTCCTGGGCGTTCATCGCATTGACGATCTGCTCACGGACTTCGATGCGGGCCAGCGCGTGGTCCCGCTGCTCGATCTCGGCAGGCGTTGAGGGTTGAAACTGGGGAACGGGAATCGGCTTGCCGTCCGGACCCACAGCTACGAAAATCACCATGCATTGGCTGTGCATTGTCTCCGGCCCGCCCTTGGGATCCCGGGAACTGACCACGGTGTGGATGTGCATGGAGGACCGGCCGGTGTAAACGATCGTTGAGGTCACTTCAACCATATCGCCGCTGTTCACGGGGTCGGTGAAGTGGATGTTGCCCACATAGGCGGTGACGCAATAGGACTTGGCCCATCCCACCGCCGCTGCGTAAGCCGCCTTGTCCACCCATTCAAGGACGGTCCCGGCATCAACGGATCCGCTGTGCCCAACGTCCGTGGGGGCTGCCAGGAAGCGGAGGGTCACAGAGTTGCCGGCGTCTTCGCTCATGCTCGAAGTTTACTGGTGCCATGTTTCTGTTACGTGACTAAGACTGCGCCCGTTGGATGCCCAGGGTGGCAATGAGGTCCTCATGGATTTCGAACCAGACGCGGTGGAAAGAGTCGCGGTCTGTACCCGTCAGCCAGGAGGCGTCCTCGGTTGAGAACTTGAGGGCCCGCAGGAGCCGGTCCGAATAGCCGCCGAACCGCGGAAGGCTTCGCATGAGCTGCGCTTCCAGGGGGCGCCACGCCGCCAAGGCTCCAATCAGCACATCCGTGGCTTCCTGATTGGAGGAAATCCCCAGCTGAAGAGTGCCGCAGGCGTTGACGACTCCATCATTGAACTCCGTAAAGTCCTCGTGCACCGCCAGGACCCGGGATCGTGCACCTGCCAGATCCAGCTCCTCGGCGAGCAGCCGTTCGTTCTCCGCCCTGCCGGCCCCGGAGAGCAACCAACCGCTGGTACCGGCGAAGGTGCTGCGCGAAACAAAGCCGTTCACACCGGCGTCGATGAGGGCGGACTCCACCACGCTTGGGTCCTGGGCAAAGCGCGCCGCTACGGCTTCTGTGTCAGCGAATCCCAACAGGCGCACGGCGTGCAAGATGAGGAGGCTCATTGCATGCCCGCCAAGGTGACCGTCCCGGTCGAACCGTCAACAGTCACAACGCTGCCGTCAGGCACAAGCTCCAACGCAGCGTGCACACCCAGAACGGCCGGAATGCCGTATTCCCTCGCGACGATCGCGGCATGGGACAGCATTCCTCCTGTTTCGGTGACCACTGCCGAAGCCATCCCGAACAGAGGCGTCCATGCGGGATCAGTGGTGCGGCAAACCAGTACGTCTCCGGTCCGGAAACGGGCGAAATCATCGGGCCCCTGGATCAGGCTGGCCATCCCCCTGGCACTGCCGGCGCTCGCTGCGGTTCCGTTCAGGACTACCGCCCTTGTCACTTGGCGGCACCTGTTCCTGGGCGGTCGGACAGTCGGTCCAGCCGCTGCTGCGCGGCCTGCGCGGAACGGAGCCCAAGGCTCTCCGCGATCTGCGGCCAGGTCAGCCCTTCCGCCCGGGCCAGAAACAGGAGTGCAGTTTCGACGGCGTCCATCTCACCTCGGGCGGCGGGTATCAGTGCGAGGGCCGCGCGGAGATCGGAGGAATCCGGGGCTGGATCACCCTCCTGGCTCCGGAAACGCCACAGCACGTGCTGGATGAGGTCCATGGCGGTCGGTGGCTGTTTTTCGTGGAGCCAGGGACGCTGGGGCAGTGCGGCGGCGCCCCGGTCCAGGAGCAGCCGTGTCGCGTCCGTCTGCAACTGCGCGTCTTTCCCGTCTTGGGGTGTGGTGGAGGCGTTCATGCGAGCGAGCATCCCTCATCAACATCATGTTGTCAATATTTTGTTGATATCTGGGATTGATTTGCTCTCTAAATGAGAATCAATATCATTTAACTCATGTCACATCACTCACACCCCACCCTTCCTGCCGTGCGCGGCCGTAAACGCCACTTGCCCACGGGCGCGGTCGCCGTCGTCGGGCTTTCCGCCCTTCTTCTTACTGGCTGCGCGACTCCCGGCGACTCCGCTGGCAGCACAGCCGACGCCTCGCCGTCGTCGTCCGCAACGCCCAGCCCCAAAGAAGCCGGTGCCCCGACCCCTCGCCTGGTCTACACGTACGACGGCGGCATGGGAGTTCTGGACGCCGCCTCCCTGGAGAAGGTGGGGAGTGCGGACTTGGGTGGCTTCAACCGGCTGAATCCCGCAGGCGACGGCAGGCATGTTTTCGTGTCCACCGGTGACGCCTTCCGCCTTTTCGACGCCGGCGCCTGGACCGAGCCGCACGGCGACCACAGCCATCACTACGTCAGCGATCCCAAGCTGACCGATCTGGCGTTCGAGGCGAATAAAGCCGGTCACGTGGTGCTGCACGCCGGCAAAACCGTGCTGTTCAGCGACGGGTCGGGCAAGGTGGAGAGCTTCAAGAGCTCTGCGCTGGGGGCTGCTGTGGACGACGGCAAATTGCCTGACGCCGACGTTTACACAACGCCTGAAGCGCACCATGGAGTCGCCGTCGAACTCGAGGACGGCAAGCTGCTGGTGACCCTCGGCAATGAGGAAAGCAGGTCCGGGATCGCGATACTCTCCGCCGGCAAGGGGCAGGACCGTAAGGAAATCGTCCGCAACGAGGACTGCCCGGGCGTGCATGGTGAGGCCGTGGCTGCCGGAGAAGCAGTAGTGGTCGGATGCGAAAACGGCATGTTGATCTACAAGGACGGGGCCATCACCAAGGTGGCGAGCCCTGATGCTTACGGCCGCTTGGGCAATCAGGCGGGATCGGAAAAGTCCCCGGTGATCCTGGGCGACTACAAGGTGGACAAGGCCGCCAAGCCGGAACGTCCTACCCGGATTTCGCTGGTCAACACCGAAACCGCAGCCATGCAGCTCGTGGACATCGGCACCAGCTACTCGTTCCGCTCACTGGGCCGCGGCCCGGCGGGTGAAGCCCTGGTTCTGGGAACTGATGGCGGCCTGCGCGTGATCGACCCACTCTCCGGTGCCGTCACCTCAACCATCCCTGTGGTTGCCGCATGGGAGGAGTCGGCCACCTGGCAGGACCCGCGGCCCACCCTTTTTGTCCAGGGCTCGACGGCGTACGTCACCGAACCTGCGACGCAGTCACTTCACGCTGTGGACCTGAAGGCGGGCAAGGTGGCGAAGTCGGTGAAGCTTGATCAGACCCCGAACGAGCTCACCGGCGTCACGGGCTAGTCCAATCCTTGGGTCCCGCGTCGTGGAAATCGGACGCTCCCTCACGTCCTATGCCTTAAGCGCCGACGCTCGCTCACGTCCCACGCCTTAAACGCGGACGCTCGCTCACGTCCCACGCCTTAAACGCCGACGCTCGCTCACTTTCCTTGAGAAAGTGAGCGAGCGACCGCGTGAAAGTGTTGTTATGTGAGCGAGCGTCCGAGGGGGGGTGCCGCTTAGGCCAGTGCGCGGAGCTTCGAGCCGGAGCGGCCGAAGAGTGCGGCGTCGGCCGAGATCCTGCCGGCGCCCGCCAGTGCGAGGGCCAGCGCGGCACCTGCGAAGAGCAGTACGAGTTCGTACCCTCCGTTGGCCACAAAGATGCCGGCCGGAGCGTGCACCAGGAAGAGGGCCCCCAGCATGTCGATGGCCAGGAGCGCTGCGAAGACGCGGGTCAGGAGGCCGAGGATCAGTGCGATGCCGCCGACGAGCTCCAGTGTTGCCACGATGGGGGCCACGACGGATGCGCCCGGGACGCCCATCTGGGTGAAGGAAGCCTGGGTTCCGGCGATGGTGAATTCGTTGAACTTCTGCCAACCGTGCGCGGCGAAGAGAAATCCTGCAATGACGCGCAGGATGGTCAGGGCTGTGGTGGTCAAGCTGGACTTGTTCATGCTTCAACCCTTGCAGCCAATTTATTGAAGTGTCAACTAAATAAGGCGCACTGTCACCGAATTCCCAGCTAGTTACGAGGCTTCGCCTGAAGCCAGGGCTGCAGGAGCCGGGTGGTGATCGGCAGGAAAATGTACGTCATCAGAGGCGTCAGGATCACGATGTTCAGCAAAACGGCAAACACCAGCGGCCAATCCTGCGTCAACGGGTGCAGCAGGAAATTTGCCAGCAGGCTGAGCGGGAAGAACGGGAGGAAGATGCTGATGGCCTGCTTCCAGCGCGGTGGCACCACAGTTTCGGGCACGACTACCGAGACATCGCCAGGCCGCGAGAACCAACCCTCAATCCCCGTATGACGTTCCACGCGGGTGGTCTCCATCATGTCCCTGACACTGTCGATCCACCAGCGCCTCTCCTCGGAGTCCTCCCACGCCTGCAGCGATTCGGCGTCGGCGAAACGATAGAGCATGTGCCACTCGGTGGAATCCACTCCGTTGCGCACCCATCCAGATCCCAGGTAACCCGGCCACTCGCGGGCAAGTTCTTGCCCGGCATGTGCCCACGCGTTGGCTTGGCGGGTGTAGCCCGGAAGAATGGTGCGGGCTACGGAAACGGTGACGGGATGCTCATATGACACGGCCCAAATGTACCCGTCCCCCAGCAGACTAGGCTTGTTTAGTGCCTCAAACCACAATCGCCCCCGCCCGCTCCAACACGCGCGAAATCCTGCGCCTGGCCGTCCCCGCGTTCGGTGCGCTGATTGCCGAGCCACTGTTCCTCCTGGCCGACTCTGCGATCGTGGGGCATTTAGGAGTCGACCAGCTGGCCGGCGTCGGACTGGCGTCAACCATCCTGCACACTGCGGTGGGACTCATGGTCTTCCTGGCATATTCGACGACGCCGGCGGTCGCCCGCGCGATCGGCGACGGAAAGTTGGGGAAGGCTCTGGCCGCAGGGCGCGACGGCGTCTGGCTGGCCCTGCTGCTGGGGCTGGTGCTCGCTGTGGTGGGCTTCGTAGCAGCCGAGCCCTTGGTCGGTTTCATGGGTGCATCGGGCGATGTGCAGGGATTCGCCGTGGACTACCTCCGGTGGTCCATGCCCGGGCTGGCGGCAATGCTCCTGATTTTCGCCGGCACCGGTGTCCTTCGTGGTTTACAGGACACCCGGACGCCGCTGGTGGTGGCGACGGCCGGATTCGCGGTCAACATAGCCCTCAATGTGTTCCTGGTCTACGGGTTGAACATGTCCGTGACGGGTTCGGCGATCGGTACCAGCATTGCGCAGTGGGCCATGGCCGCCGTCTACCTCGTGATGGTGGGCCGTAATGCGCGGCAGCATGGTGTGTCCCTCCGGCCCGACTGGCACGGTATCCGGGCCATGACCAAGGTGGGCTCGTGGCTTATGCTCCGCACGCTGAGTCTCCGCTTGGCCATCCTCGCCACGGTCCTGGTGGTAACAGCCCAGGGCGCCGTCAATCTGGCAGCGCATCAGTTGGCCATGACAATTTTCTCCTTCCTTGCCTTTGCCTTGGATGCATTGGCCATCGCGGCGCAGGCGCTGATCGGCAAGGAACTCGGAGCCCGGAACGCAGCCAGGGCCCGTGAACTGACCCGCACGATGATCCGCTGGGGTACGGGCTTTGGCGTGATCACCGGCATACTGCTGGCAGTGGCGGCTCCGTGGGTGGGATACATCTTCACGTCCGATTCCGGCGTTCGATCGGCACTGACGGTTGCGCTCTGGGTGCTCGCGCTCGGTCAGCCGCTGGCCGGGTACGTCTTCGTCTTGGACGGTGTCCTCATTGGCGCCGGCGACGCGCGCTATCTGGCGATTGCCGGCGTCGTAAATCTTGCGGTCTATTTGCCGCTGCTGGTGGCGGTTCACCAGCTGAAGCCCGGCGGCGAGGCGGGTCTTCTGTGGCTGTGGGCGGCGTTTGCGCTGGGTTACATGTTGGCCCGTGCGGTGACGTTGGGGCTGCGCGCGCGGACCGATCGGTGGATGGTGTTGGGTTCGCACTAAACTGGACGGGTGACTCTTCCATCGACTCCTGCCCAGACTCCTGCTGCCCCGCCGGCCGGACTTTGGAAACCCATCCTGATCCGCGCAACGGTCGCAGTGTTGTTTGGTTTGGTGACCATCTTCTGGAGTTCGCCGTCAGTGGAGGTCCTGGCGTGGGCCGTGGGCCTGTATCTGCTAGGAACGGCAGCGGCCGTGTGGATGTCCCGCGTTTTGCCAGTAGCTGTAGCAGTGGTGGTAGCCGCGGGCGGCCTCGCCGCATTGGTGACGCAGTCTGATCAAGGCGTGGCTCTTTCCGCCATGCTGGCTCTGCTGGTCCTTGGACTTCTTGAGTCCATGCAGGGCCTGAAGAAGCGCGATTCCGTAGCCCGCGACTGGCTCATCTCGGGCATTATTTCGGTGGGTACGGGCATTCTGCTGCCATTCTTTACTTCGCTGGGTGCGCACGCGCTCCTGGGGGTTGCAGGTGGGGGCGCCATTCTCTCGGGCGTCTTGTGGATGCTTTCCGGTCTGTCGCTGCGCCATGATGCCCGCACCGGTACGAGGACGCAGGCCTCTGCGCCCGGCGCCTCGCCGGAGGCCGTAAACTAGTAGTTGGACGTTCTACTCGTTGTAGAACTTTTGCAGACCGGCGGGCATGTACCGCCATCATTGGAGGAATGACCGTGGCAGACCAGACACCAGGAGAACCGCGCAAGATGCGGACTTCGGTCAAGGGACCCCTCATGTTCTCCGCCTTCTTCGCCGTGCTGGCCTTCGTGGCCGTGCTGATCTTCGCTTCCGGCGGCAGCGCGCGTGTTCCGCGGTTCGACCTCGCGTTCACCGGCGCAGGCATCGCGTTCATTGTGAGCCTCGTTGTGGCCGCCATGCTGTCCATGAGCTACAAGGAGAACGCCGACCACCTCGGCAAGGGTTCCGGGGTCAACCTGAGTTCCAAGCGTCCGCACGGCGGGTCGCCGGCTGCGGACTCCGCCGGCGGGACTGAAACGCCCGACGCCGGCCACTAACCTTCCAGCGCTTCCCCACTGTTGTTGGGGGAGCGCTTTTTGGTGGGTTTGGCTGGGCTGGCGTTAGTGGGCCAGCGAAGCGGCAGTGATGCGTTCACCAGAAGAAATGCGAGAACGCACCAGCCGCCCATGAGCAGGCCGCCGTCCGGTGCCGAAGGAATGTAGTCGATCCCGTTGGGCCTCAAGGTCTCAGGCGTGGGTTTCAGGTACCCGGAAGCAATAAGGGCCAGGCCAGCGGCGGCCACGAGTACGTAGATTCGACCGTTGCCCGCCCACCAGCGGTTGATCGGGGGAATGAGGCGCAGGGGCAGACCCACCATGACTGCGAGGGAGATGGTTGCTGCCGGCACGAGAATGCCGCCCAGTACAAGGCCGATTATCACTCCGATGCCGTCGTAGTCCACCATGGTTGCCACCTGCAACATGATCCACGATGGGGCCAGGAAGGCGAAGGCCAGGGCGAGTTGGCCGAACCTGGTCATTCCTGGGCTTCCGTAGCGTTCACGTGGCAAATCGCGCAGTGTGGGGACTGGGCGATCCGCGGAGGGGTGGGTCACTTGGCCATCCTTCCAATGCGTTGTCGTTTTCGGAACCGGAGCGGGAACGATGCACTAACGACGAGGAAGTTGATGATGAGGCAGCCGCCCATGAGCATTCCGCCATGGCTCGTGACGACGTCGAAGTGGTAACCATCGATGTCGCCTATGTGGCGCTCGGGCGTGTTGGACCCGGAAATGATGAGAGCCGCGCCGGCGACCGCCAGAAGAATGTACATGGGGGCATTCCCCAGCCACCAGCGGCTTAGCCGCCGGTTGAGACGCAAAGGCAGTCCGACGGCCACTGCAACGCCCATCAGGAAGGGTGGCCCTATCAGCAGGAAGAGGAGAGTTCCCAGGAACTCATACCCCGGACTTGCTGCCATCACGCATACGAACCACATTGTCGCCATGAAGGGGTATGCGATGGCCAATTGGGCAATCGGGGCCATGTCCGGTTTATCGGGGGGCCGGACCCAGGCGGTATTCGGAATCGGCGTCCGTCCAGCCGGAAAGTCGTAAGCGCCTGTATTCGGCTGTTCCCCCATGCCGCAATTATGCCTGGGTTATTCGCTTTCGGCGGCCTTCCGTGCGCGGTATGCCGCCACGTGGGCCCGGTTGGCGCAGTTGCCTGTGTCGCAGTAAAGCTTGGAGCGGTTGCGGCTGAGGTCCAGCACCACGGCATCACAATCCTCTGCGGCGCAAATGCGCATCCGGTCCATTTCCCTGCTGCGGATCACGTCGACGATGGCCATCGCGGCCTCGGTGCCCATCCTGTCAGCCAGGGGCGCTTCCGGTGTGGTGGCGTGCAGGTGCCAGTCCCAGTGGTCATGCTTGACCAGCTGTGGGAGGGCTTTTGCGTCCGCGAGCAGCTTGTTGACGGTCTTGGCTGCCGTGTCTTCGTCGGAGGTCCAAAGTGCTGCGAGTTCGCTGCGCAGGCGCTTGATGCTGGTCAATTCGTCGGCCGAATTGGCGCGCGAGCCAGTGAACTCCTCGGCGTTCAGGAACGAGTTGAGTTCCTCCACGGTGGCCAGCAGTTCTTCACCGTTGGCGGCAGTGTTGATCAGGTTGACGACGCTGCGTAAGGCAACTTCGGTGTCAGGCGCAAATAGCACTTTGACTCCTTACATATTTCGGGAGTACTGTCATGACCATAAGCCCACTTTACTCCTGACAGGAGGCTGCTGTGTCAGCTCCAACGACGAAGGCTGATGCAAAGAGTTTCTTGGCATCGGGACTCGGCATTGCCCTTTTCTCTTCAGCTGTCTTCGGAACCTCCGGCTCTTTCGCCAAGTCGATGTTGGAGACCGGCTGGTCCCCGGGTGCCGCTGTTACCGTGCGCCTCACGGGAGCGGCGCTGATCCTGGCGATTCCCGCCGTCATGGCTCTCCGGGACCGTTGGCATCAGCTCAAGGAAAACTGGCTCACCATCCTGCTGTTCGGCCTCATCGGAGTAGCCGGCTGCCAGCTTTTCTACTTCAACGCCGTAGCCCGGCTGTCCGTGGGCGTTGCACTGCTGCTCGAATACCTGGCCCCGGTGATGATTGTGCTGTGGCTGTGGATCTCCAGCCGACGCAAACCGCGCGCACTCACCGCTGCCGGCGCGCTGCTGTCCCTGGGTGGACTGGTGCTGGTTCTTGACCTGACCGGCGCTGTGAAGGTGGACTTCGTTGGCGTCCTGTGGGGCATGGCGGCTGCCGTGTGCCTGGTGATCTACTTCTTCATCACCGCAAAGGAAAACGACACCCTCCCCCCACTGGTGCTCGCCTCAGGCGGTCTGCTGGTAGGTGCACTGGTGATGTGGCTGGTGGGCCTTTTGGGGCTTCTTCCCATGACGTTCAGCACCGCAGACACAACGCTGGGACCCTGGACCGTGCCCTGGTGGGTGTCCGTCGTCGGCTTGATCATCCTGGCAACGGTCCTGGCGTACGTTTCCGGAATCATGGCGGCCCGGAGCCTGGGATCGAAGGTGGCCTCGTTCGTGTCCCTGACGGAAGTGCTGTTCGCAGTGATCTGGGCTTGGCTCCTGTTGGGCGAACTCCCCGGCCCAATCCAACTGCTGGGCGGTCTCCTGATTGTGGGCGGCGTAGTCCTGGTCCGTGTGGACGAACTGCGCGGGGACCGGCGTGCCGTTGTCGCCCACGCGTTGGATCACCCGAACGACGTCGAACCTGTACCTTCGGGGCCCGTTGCCGGAGCTTCCCGGGACTGAAGCAGGGCCACGCGGCCGTGTCGGGTCGCCGTGCCGTGCATTGAAGGCAAACGCGGATAACTGCGGGTTCTGCTGTGAACACAAAAATGCCCGGACGCTTGTGCGTCCGGGCATTTTCCCAACTGTCTTAGTTGGAAGCCTGCTGCTGCTGCTCAGCGTTCTTCTGAGCGCGATCGCCGGCTTCGCGAAGAGCATCGGCAACCTTCTTCAGGTTGGAAGCGTGCTGGCTGTCCCACTCGCCGCGGAACTTGTCAGCGTCCGGACCCTTCCAGTCGGTGCCGTCGAGTGCACCCTTCAGCTGTGAACGCTGCTGCTCGATGTGCTCGGCACCTGCCTTCAGCTTGTTACCGAGCTGACGAAGCTGATCAACATCTGCACCCCAAATAGCCATGAGATTCTCCTTCATTTGTTCGGACCCGAGCTCTTCGGCATCCCCAGCGGCCTCCGGCTCATCCGGAAGATCCAATAGCTAAAACCTATCCCGGGAATTGCGAACCCGTCGATGGGCACCCCTCCCCATGCAGCACTGCCCATGGTTAGCATGGGGTTATGTGCCGGAATATCAGGACTCTGCATAACTTCGAACCGCATGCCACCAGCGAGGAAGTGGAGGCCGCTGCCCTCCAATACGTGCGAAAGATCAGCGGATCCACCAAGCCCTCCAAGGCCAACGAGGAAGCCTTTGCCGAGGCTGTCCACGAAATCGCACACATTACGCAACATCTTCTGGACTCGTTGGTGAGCCACGCGCCGGCCAAGAACCGGGACGAGGAAGCGGCCAAGGCAAAGGCCCGGGCCGCGGTCCGCTTCGGAACCGCGTAGCCCAGGCCTTCCACGAAGCTATTTGCCGAACGAGCGCAGCCTTAGCGAGTTGGCCACCACCAGGACCGAGCTGGCCGCCATCGCTGCCCCCGCGATCATCGGATTCAGCAGCCCCAACGCGGCTACGGGAATGCCGATCGCGTTGTAGAAGAACGCCCAGAACAAGTTGGTTTTGATCGTGGAGAGGGTCTTCCGGGACAGCTCGATTGCCTGGACGAGCTGACCCAGGTCGCTGCCCATGACCGTCAGATCCGAGGCTTCGATTGCGACGTCTGTGCCGGAACCCATCGCGATCCCCAGATCCGATTGCGCCAGGGCCGCGGCGTCGTTGACACCATCTCCGGCCATGGCGACTGTCGCCCCGGAGGCCTGAAGCTTCCGAACTGCCTCCACTTTTCCTTCCGGCAGCACCCCGGCGAATACGTCCTCCGGGGATATTCCGACGGCGGCAGCCACTTGGGCGGCCACGGCAGCGTTGTCTCCGGTCAGCAGTATCGGACGGATGCCCAGATCCTTCAGCTTCTGGATCGCTGCCGCCGAGCCGGGCTTGATGGTGTCGCTCAGGCTCACAATTCCAGCCGGTACTCCGTCAACGGCGACCCAGATGGCGGTGGCGCCCCCGTTCTCCTCGGCTGCCAGCATTTCCCGATGGCCCGCTTCGAGGGAGATGCCGTTCTCTTCAAGCCAACCCGAGCGACCTACGACCACAGCCTTCGGGCTGCCGTCCAGCACAACCCGGCCCCGCACTCCGCCGCCGGGAGCGGAACTGAAGCCGTCCACGGCAGGCAGGGCTCCGGCGTCGGGCATTGCGTCTTTTGCCGCGGCGGCAATCGCGTGGGCGATCGGGTGCTCCGACGCTGACTCGACGGCACCCGCCAGGGTGAGCACTGCGGCGGGGGAATGCCCGTTCAGGGCTACGGTGTGGTCCACGGCCAGCTTGCCGCTGGTAACGGTACCGGTCTTGTCCAACAGGATGGTGTCAACGTGGCGGGTGTCCTCGAGAACCTGCGGACCCTTGATGAGGATGCCCAATTGGGCTCCACGACCCGTTCCGGTCAGCAGGCCAACCGGCGTCGCCAGACCCAAGGCGCAGGGGCAAGCGATCACCAGGACAGCAACGGCGGCGGTGAATGCGGCATTCAGGTCGCCGGTGATGAACAGCCAGAGCACGAACGTTGCCAGCGCGATGACCAGCACGATCGGGACGAAGACCGAGCTGATCCTGTCCGCGAGCCGCGCAATCGGCGCTTTGCCCGTTTGGGCCTGGCTGACCAGCCGCCCCATCTGGGCGAGCGTGGTGTCGGAGCCAACGCGCGTGGCCCGGACCAACAGGCGCCCGGAGGTATTGATCGTAGCCCCGGTCACCGTGCTGCCCGGCCCCACTTCAACCGGCACCGATTCGCCGGTAACCAAGGAAGCGTCGACGGCGGAAGCGCCGTCCGTGACAACGCCGTCCGTCGCGATCTTCTCGCCGGGGCGGACAACGAACACATCATCCACGAGGAGCTGATCCGCAGGGATCTTCCGCTCAATGCCCCCTTCGAGGATGGTTGCATCCTTCGCGCCCAGGTTCAGGAGGGCCTTGAGGGCATTGCCCGCTTTGGCCTTCGCGTTCGCTTCCAGGTAGCGGCCAAGGAGGAGGAACGTGGTGACAACAGCCGCGACCTCGAAGTACAGCCCCCCGCCGGACATGCTTTCCATGCCGGGGTGTTCGGTCATTCGCGGGTCGGCGGACAACTGCCAGGCCGAGTACACGTAGGCCGCGATCACACCAATGGAAACAAGGGTGTCCATGGTGGACGCCAGATGCCGCGCATTGATGGCACCAGCCCTGTGGAAGGGCCAGGCTGCCCAACTCACCACCGGCAGCGCCAGGGCGCCCACAACCCAGCCCCAGTTGGCGAACTGCAGGGCGGGAATCATGGAGATCGCAAACACAGGAACGGTCAGGACGGCAGCCAGGATCAGGCGCGGCCGGAGTGTCGATGCCGACGGACCGTGATCCATATGGTTTTCGTGCCCGGAATGCTCGTCGTGCATGGGCTCAGCGTCGTGATGGTGATTGTGATGCTCATGCCCGGGACTGTTTGCCGTGTCACTGGCGGCCGGGCGGGTATGCGGCGCGGGTGCCTGGCGCAGGGTGGCTTTGTACCCCGTCGCATTGACCGTGTCCACGATCTGCTGGTCCGTCACGGTGGCGGGGACGGTGACATGGGCTGATTCGAGGGGCAGGTTGACGCTCGCCTCGACGCCTTCGAGCTTGCCCAGTTTCCGCTCCACCCGATTGACGCATGAGGCGCAGGTCATGCCCTCAATGTCCAGCTCGATCACCCGTTGTGCGGGTTGGTTGAAGGTTTCCTGGTTACTCAAGGGAGCCCCCTAGGCTTCGTTGGCTACCACCAGGTAGCCGGCTTCTGCCACGGCCTCGCCAATTTCTGACGGCGAGAGTTCATGGGCGGATGTGATGGTGACGGTGGACAGGCCGCCGGGGTTGAGGTCGACTGCGACATTCTGGACGCCGCTAAGAGATTCGAGTTCTTCGCTCACGCAGGAAACACAGTGGCCGCAGGTCATGCCGGAAACGTTCACGTTGGTCTGGATGGTCTGGCTCATGGAGTGCTCCTTGGTGCTGAGTTGGATGGTGTGGTGGGTGGTAGCGGGGTTACCGCAGCAGGCGCCCGATGGCATCGGTGGCCTCCTTGACTTTCGCGTCGATTTGTTCGGCGCGGGCTTCGGGGTCGGGCTCGGAGGCAGCGCCAACGACGCAGTGGCCGATGTGCTCCTCAACGAGGCCCAGGCTCACTGCGTGGAGGGCTTTGGTGGCAGCTGCGACCTGCGTGAGGATGTCGATGCAGTATTTGTCGTCTTCCACCATGCGCGCGATCCCGCGGACTTGGCCTTCGATTCGTTTCAACCTCTTGAGGTACGCGTCCTTATTGCTGGTGTAGCCGTGGTGCGCGGAGGGTTCCAGGTCCACCTCGATGACTGGCGCATCCGGGTGGCTCAGTTTCAGGTCTGGTGAATTCATGTCCTCAACCTATACCCCAAGGGGGTATGCGTCAAGTACCCCCAGGGGGTATGGTGAGGAGGTGAAAGAACCCTCAATAAGGCAAGGTGGCTGAATGGCGTCCGACGATCAAGCCGGGATTTTTGGCATGAAGCTCGACCCCGCCGACTATTTCCGGGCCAAGCTTCAGTGCGAGATTGATGTCATGGAGGTGGCCGAGGCGGACCCGGAAACGCTGTTTATCGTGGACACCCGACGCCGGTCTTCCTGGGACCACGGACATATTCCTCAAGCCGTACATATACCTACGGCGCTGATCCCATCCCAGGCTCCGGACCTTGTCCCCGCTGGCTCACAGGTAGTGGTGTACTCCTGGGGCCCGGGCTGCAACGGCAGCACCTTTGCTGCGCTCGCGTTCGCGGAACTCGGCTACTCCGTGAAGGAGTTGATAGGAGGCATCGAATATTGGATCAGGAACGGGCTGCCCGTTGAAACCGACGCGGGTATCGTTCAGGGAGCGCCCGATGTATTGGTGACAGCGCACACGGCCTGATGTGAAACGGGGCATGATGACGACTTTCGTACTGGTCCACGGCGGTGGTTCCACGGCGTGGGACTGGCATTTGGTTGGCCCGCTTCTTGAAGCGGCCGGGCATGACGTGGTGGCCGTCGACCTGCCCATCGAAGACGTTGATGCCCGGCTTGAAGACTACGCCCGCGCAGCGACGGCCGCCGTTGGCAAAGCTCCGCACACCATCGTGGTGGGGCACTCGCTGGGCGGTTTCACGGCACCGTTGGTTTGCGAAAAGCTCCATTCCAACGGCCTTGTGTACCTCTCGGCAATGATTCCGATGCCGGGGGAGACCTTCGGCGAGTGGTGGACCAAGACAGGCCATGACCGCGAGACCATCCCCGACGAACCATATTTCAATCTTGTCCCCGCGGAATTGGTGCAACAGGCCACCGACAGGGAGCGTGACCAGCAAGGTGCATGGATGTCAGACCCCTGGCCGGGAAAGCATCCGAGCGTGCCAACCCTGGGGATTTTGTGCCGTGACGATTTGCTCTTCCCTGCGTCGTTCATGAGTCGCCAGATACGCGACCGGCTGGGCATCGAACCAGTGATGATCCCGGGCGGTCACTACGCCACGCTGAGTCACCCGGGCGCTGTAGCTGGAGTTCTTGTCGACTTTGCCGGAAAGATTGGCCTCTGACTTCACGGAGCCGCCCTCATCCCAAAGCCTCCACGAGACACCGCGAGTGGTAACGGCACCGCATAGGCTTGGATCATGCTGACCCTGGTCCTAGGACTTCTCTTCGCGGGCCTTTTCCTTGCCTCATTCCAGTCGGACCGGCGCCGGCTAAGGAATGGCGTCTTCCTTCTGGTTGCGGCCTGGTTTCTACTGCAGGCCCTCCTGGACTTCCTGATTGACCTGAATCCATGGTTCGAATGGCTGAACCTCGTAATTGTCGTAGTGCCCGTGGTCAGCATTTTCGTCTTCGCCGGCTTCTTGCTCGCGAACGGCGTCACCATGGTCCGCAGGGAAGGCCCAAGCATCACCAGCTTTTTGCCCATGGCAGTGGGGATGGCGGTTTTCCTGGCACCGGTGGTGGCCTTCCTCTTCGTGCTGAGCGGGCAGCCCGTACTGGCCGGCATCGCAGCCCTTGCGTTCTTCCTCTGCGCCTACCTCGGCTGCGCATTCGTGGTGTTCCTGGGCTATGCCGTGGTGTACTCCAAGATGCGCTTCAGCCCGAACCCGGCGGCGGTCATCGTCCTGGGTTCAGGGCTCATTGACGGCAAGGTTCCGCCGCTGCTCGCCGCACGCCTGAACAAGGCTCTGGAAATTTACGACGCCGTCACTCCGGTCAGGCCCGTTTTGGTACCTTCCGGGGGCCAAGGCCCCGATGAACCCCGGCCCGAGTCCTCGGCGATGAAGGACTACCTGGTGACCAAGGGTGCCGCTCCCGGCGATGTGGTGGAGGAGAACAAAGCCACCACCACCCGCGAGAACCTTGCCTACTCCGTCGCACTGCTGGCCGACAGGGGAATCCAGGGGCCGCTGCTGGTGTGCACCAACAACTACCACGTACTCCGCGCCGCCCTCCTGTCCCGTCGGCAGAAGATCAACGCAGAGGTGGTGGGTGCTCCGACCGCCAGGTATTTTGTGCCCAGCGCGTTCCTTAGGGAGTTCGTGGCCGTGATGAGGGACAACCGCCTGACCAACGCAGTTCTCTGCCTGCCGATGTTCGGGATTGCCCTTCTCATCACGGTCGCACTGATGAACTCTCCGGTGGTGTAGCTCTTCCTATGGGTTGGGGAGCCCGGTGGTGAAGGTGTGGCTCCACTCGGTGACGGCGCCGTCCGTGAAGACGTACCCCTTGTCGGGTGCAGCGGTGACTGTCACGGTGCCCGCCGGCTTCCGGTAGGACCCAGCTGCAACCTCCTTGCCGTCAACGAGGTACGTCACGCCCTGAACTGCGGGGATGGTGTACGAATCCTGCCCCTTGCCCGGCCGGTCCGTAAAGGTGACGGCTGCCGGCGTCGCGGTGTCATAGATGAGGCCGAAGCCAAGCGGCAGGAGGACGCCGTCGCCGTCGGCCTTCGGGACGTTCACCGGCAGTTTGCCGCCGGGGTTGACCGCACCGGAAATGGCGCGGACGGCGCCATGGAAGTTGACCTCCTTGACCCCGTAACTGTTGAGAACGGCGTCGGCGCCCGGGAAGACGTTGATGTCGTAAGGGTTGCGCGTGGCAATGACGATCACCGGCGTTCCGGTCGCCGCGAGCTCAGCCATCATCTGCTGTTGCGCAGCGTTGCCGGTGGCGTTATAGGAGGCGAAGACGACCGCATCCACTCCTCGGGCAGCGGCCACCGCCCGGGCCCGGTAGGCCGCGGAGGGCGATGCGCCATTCTCGTAATCTTCAGTGACCGCGAATCCTTGCTCTTTGAGCATGGGACCTGCCAGTTCCGGCCACGCTGAACCGGACCCAACCATGAGCACCGAGCTCTTGGACGGGAGCGGCAGGACGCGGTCCTCATTGCGGACCAACGTGACGGCGCGGTCGGAGATCAGATTGGCCGTGCCGAGGTTTTCGGCAGTGCCAACTAGCGTGTCCACGGCGCCGGGATCGGTCATGGGCTGGTCGAAGACGCCGCGCTTGACCTTCCATTCGAGGATCCGTCGGACGGACTCGTTCAGGCGGGCTTCAGTGATCTCTCCGGACCCGACGGCGGCACTCACCCCGGCGAACGACGCCTCCACGTCGGGGGAGTTGAGGAGGATGTCGGACCCGGCCTGGATGGCCTTGACCGCGATTTCTTCCTGGGGCCATTCGGCGGCCATCGCGGCCATGTCCAAAGCGTCGGTGGTGACGAGCCCCTTGAAGCCGAGCTCATCACGGAGCAGGCCGGTGAGCACCTTGTGGGACAGGGTTCCCGGCATGTCCGGATCGATGGCCTCGACAATGATGTGTGCCGTCATGACCATGTCCACGCCGGCATCGATCGCGGCTTTGAACGGCAGGAGGTGCTTGTTCAGGGTCGCGCGGTCGTAGGTGACAGTTGGCAGTCCGTAGTGGGAGTCCACTGAAGTGTCGCCGTGGCCGGGGAAGTGCTTGGCCGCAGCCCCCACGTTATGTGCCTGCAGGCCGTCGATCTGGGCGACGCCAAGTTTGCTGACCAGTGCGGGGTCTTCACTCATGGAACGGATTCCGATGACAGGGTTGTCCGGGTTGGAGTTGAGGTCCAATACCGGGGCGAAGTCCACGTTGATGCCCATGGCGCGCATCTCCGACCCCAGGATTCCGCCCTGGGCCCGTGCAAGCTCCTCATCTCCGGTGGCACCCAGTGCCATGTTGCCCGGGAGTACAGTGGCGGGCGGCCCGATCCGGGCCACAAGGCCACCTTCCTGGTCGATGGTCACGGCCAGCGGGATGCCTTTTCCGTCTGCGCCCACGGCCGCCTTCTGCATGCCGTTCGAAAGGCCCGCAACCTGCCCAGGGTTGGCCGTGTTGCCGGACCAAGCGAAGTAGAGGACGCCGCCCAGGTTGTACTTCTCCACCACCTCGGCTGGCGTATTGACGCCGTACCGCTCCTGGTTGCTTGACGCCATGGACGTGTCATCCGCGGACGAACCATAAACATGGGTCCACGTCATCTGGCCGATCTTTTCGTCCAGAGTCATGCCCGCAATCATTGCGTCGATGTCCGGTGAGGCGGAGGCCGCCGTCGTCATCACCGTGCTGGTGGGCACGGCGGCAACTGCAGTGCCCGCGCCGGTCATGAGCAGCGCCGTGGCGGCCGCCGTCATGAGGGTAGTTCCTTTTCTGTGCATGTGGATCCCAATCCCATCGTCCTTGTTTGTTGGTTGAGGCGGGGTGTTTCTGCGTGCTTAGCGTGGCCCGTTGTAGAGGAGGTACGGGCGGGTATCGCGAACGAACTGACCCAGTTCCTGCCGCCAGCTGTCCATGATCGTCCTGGCGTCAGCGCCGGCGTTGAGCTGTTCGGCGAAGCGGGCCGAACCGCTCAGCAGGCCCATCCAACGGCCGCCGTCGCCGCGCCAGTCGAAGCCCGGGTACAGACGCTTGGCTTCGACCAGCATGTGGGTGCCCACCTCAAGCGCTTCAACGCGGGTGGCGTCGGTGATGTGGACCTGGACGCCCCCGCAGATGAGGCCTTGGTTTTTCGACAGCGTGGGCTGGAAGTAAGCCTCACGAAAGGTGACGCCGTTGAGACCCTTGCCGTTCAACGCTTCGGCCCATCGGTAGTCCACATAAGGCGCGCCGATGATTTCGAAAGGCCGGGTGGTTCCGCGGCCTTCGGACATGTTGGTCGCCTCGAACAAGGCTGTACCGGGATACAAGGTGGCTGTTTCCGGCGTGGGCATGTTGGGACTCGGGAGAATCCAGGCCGCCCTGTTATCCGGTCCGGTCATCTCGCGGCGCCATCCCTGAACCTGCACCACGTGAAGGTCCTTGATGGGCGTGAGACCGGCGGCCGGGAGGTGGACGGCGTTGAAGCAGGTGGCGAGCTCGCCCACGGTCATGCCGTGTTGCAGGGCTATGCCCAACCGTCCCACTCCGGACTCGAAGCCGGGTTGGAGGACCGGTCCGCGCGCCTGGCCGCCGATGGGATTGGGGCGGTCCAGGACCACAAACTTGGCGCCGGTCCGGGACGCCGCCTGCATGGCGCCCCACATGGTCCAGATGTAGGTATAGAACCGGGCTCCGACGTCCTGGATGTCGAAGCAGATGGTGTCCACGCCGGATGCTTCGTAAAAGCCCACGTAGTCGGCAACTTCGGCGCCGTAGGAGTCATAGACGGTGATGCCGGTCCGCGGGTCCACCGAGGTGCCTTCGCTGCCGCCGTCCTGGGCGGTTCCGCGGAAGCCGTGCTCGGGTCCGAAGACGGCCCTGACGTCGACGCCTTTGTCCGCCATATCGTCCACGATGGAGCGGAAGTTGGCCAGGACGCCGGTGGGATTGGTGATGACACCTACCTTGCGATCGGCGAAGATGCTCCAGTTATCGGCGGCGGCGAGGTCGGCTCCGTTGACGGCGGCTCCCGGCTTTCCGGGTCGCGTGCCCGGCGGCTGCGCGACGGCGGCAGGCGTGAAGGGTGCGACGACGGCGGCCGCTGCGGCCAGCCCCGAGGCATGGATCAGTCTTCTGCGGTTGAGGTTCATGGGGTGCCTTTCGGAAAGGTGCTGCCGTGCTCAGGTGGGGATTCCTTGACAACATTTGTGATTTTCCTTACATCGACCGTATTCCCCTCGTGGAGCTGCGTCAATGACTTACCTTCGTATCCACGTTTAGGTAACTTATTTACAAGCCCTTACTTTTGGACCCAGCCGTTGGAAGGAGTCCGCCGTGGACCACGAGCTGAACACGCAGGCATCGCGTACTGTTTTGGTCCGGATCAGATCTGCCCTGCCGGCCCTTCGCCCGTCCGAGCGCTCTGTTGCCGAGCTTGTCCTGGCGGACCCTTCACGGGCCGCGACTTTGTCCATCGGCGACCTCGCCGAGCACTGCGGAACGTCCACCACGTCAGTTGTCCGCTTCTACAAAAAGGTGGGCTACCGCGGGTACTCCGAGCTGCGCCTCGACCTCGCCAGGGAAGCTGCCAGGGAGAGTTCAGCCAACCCCGTGCCCGCTACGGTTTACGACGACGTGAACCCGTCGGATTCGCTTCCCGACATCATTTCCAAGATCGCTTTCAACGAAACGATGTCCCTCGCTGACACCGCCCAGGTGCTCGACGTCCACGAACTGGCCACAGCCATCGAGGTCATCACCCGCTCGCGGAAGATCGACATCTTTGGTGTGGGCGCCGGAGGGTTGGTCGGCCACGACCTGCAGCAGAAACTGCACCGGATAGGCCTGACGTCCTTCAACTGGCCCGAGGTTCATGTCGCGTTGACCTCCGCAGCGCTTTTGGACGGGAACGGTGTGGCGGTGGGCATCTCACACTCGGGCACCACCGCGGATACGATCGATTTCCTCAGGGCGGCCAAGGATACCGGGGCCACTACGATCGCCATCACCAACCATGCTGACTCGCCGTTGGGCCGTGCCGCCGACATTGTGCTCAGCACCGCAGCGCGTGAGACACCCTTCAGGCCAGGCGCGATGGGGAGCCGGATCGCCCAGATGATGGTGGTTGATTGCCTTTTCGTGGGGGTCGCCCAGCATTCGTACGACGCTTCGATCTCAGCGCTGCGCAAGACGCACGCGGCCGTCCAAGGCAGGAAAGTGCCGCGCGGGCATACACCGCCGCAGCCGAATATAGTCGTGTGATGTTCACCCTCGTTGCTCCGGATGCTTCCTTTTATCAGTCGTTTACCGAGTCCCACAGCGAGTGGGACGGTGCCCACCAGGACGGTGCCGGCCTGTTCCCGGGGGATGACGTCACCAGTCAAAAGGGCTTTGAGCGCTGGGTCCGCAAGCTGCTGGATGCTGAACGGGCCGTCGAAAAGGACGGCATTGTTCCCTGCACGTTCCGGTGGATAACTGAGGGCCCGCAGTATGTGGGCTCCATTGCGTTCCGCCACTATCTCACTCCAGCCCTCCTGAACTCCGGCGGGCATATCGGCTACGGCGTAAGGCCATCCGATCGTGGACGGGGGGCGGCATCCTGGGCCCTCCAGGAACTGTGCGCTCACCTGGCTGCGCGAGGAGAGCCTGATCGGGTTCTCTTGACCTGCGATGACTCCAATGCCGCGTCCGCCAAGACCATTGAACGCGCGGGCGGGCTCCTTGAGGATGCGCGAACCGACGCCGATGGGCGACCCTTCCGCCGCTATTGGATCGACCTACAGGCTGTTCATGTTCCCGTCACCAAGCCTTGCTAGCCTGCCGTGCACCACACGGCTTAGCAGGAGGACCGCATGACGGACGCAAACCCACTCGCCACATCGTTGGACAACTGGTGGGTCAGGGACAACCTGCGCGAGACCATCGACCATCTGGTGGAGCTGGGATACACCATCAGCGGAGGCCAAGGGGAAGACCCTGAGCTCATCGATCCCGGCGGATCGGCCGTGGAAACATGGAGCGACGAATACCCCTACCCGGAGCGGATGACCCGCGACGAGTACGAGATCGAGAAGTACCACCTGCAGATCGAGCTGTTGAAGTTCCAATACTGGGGCCAGGATCTGGGCCTGAAGCATGTGATCGTGTTCGAAGGCAGGGACGCCGCGGGCAAGGGCGGAACCATCAAGCGTTTCACCGAGCACCTTGATCCCCGTTCGGCCCGGACCGTGGCGCTCGCCAAGCCCTCCGACCGCGAGCAGGGCCAGTGGTATTTCCAGCGCTACATCCAGCACCTGCCCACTGCCGGGGAGATCGTCATGTTCGACAGGTCCTGGTACAACCGGGCCAACGTGGAGCGCGTCATGGGGTTCTGCACCGACGAGGAATACGACACCTTCATGGGCCAGGCGCCCGTCTTTGAAAAAATGCTGGTGGACGCCGGAATCCACGTCACCAAGTTCTGGTTCTCCGTGACCCGGCAAGAGCAGCGCACCCGTTTCGCGATCCGCCAGATCGACCCCGTGCGGCGCTGGAAACTCTCACCAATGGACCTCGCGTCTCTGGGCCGCTGGGATGAATACACCGAGGCCAAAGAGCAGACCTTCCTCCACACGGACTCCGACCACGCGCCGTGGATCACCATCAAGTCCAACGACAAGAAGCGTGCCAGGATCAACGCCATGCGCTTCTTCCTCAACCAATTCGACTACGAGGACAAGGACACCTCGGTGGTCTTCCCGGCGGATCCGCTGATCGTCCGCCGCGGCCGCGACGCCGTAGGCGACTAGTCGCTCTACGCGCAAGACCCGGCAAACCGCGACGTCGGCACTTACCGTAAGTGCCGACGTCGCGCTTTTCCTGAAAAGTTCCGTTACATTCTTCTGACTGCCGGACATTAACCGGGTATGAGCGTGCAGACGGACCAAGGAGATCGCGTGGAGCCGGCCAGACAGGAACACTTCCTGGCAGCCCACTCGGCCTGCCATGACAAGGTCTATCGCTATTTCCGGCGCCGCGCCGGGGACCCGTCCACTGCGGAGGACCTATGCGCCGAAGTCTTCCGCATCGCCTGGGAGAAGTGCCGTCAGGACCAGGAATTGTCCGTGCTGATCGTGTTCGGTATTGCCCGGAATGTTCTCCGCAACCACAACCGTTCCGCCGTCCGCTCGATGAACCTCGCGCAGCAACTGGAACGGCAGCAGACCAGGGAACCGGTTAGCGACGACGGCGAGGTGCGGGACGCGCTGGACCGGCTCAAGCCCGAGGACCGTGAGGTTCTCCTCCTGACGTACTGGGACGGCTTCACCTCGGCCGAAGTTGCCGAACTGCTCGATGTCTCGGCCACCGCTGTCAGGATGCGGCTGCACCGGGCTCGAAGACATCTCAGCCAACTACTTCGGGCAGAGCGAGAGACAGAGGATGTGCAGCGATGAGGCATGAGGAAACGGCCGCTTTGGAACGATTGACGGGCGCCGATCCGGGCGTGGCCGTCACGGAAGAGGAACTGGCCCGGAGCCGGGAGAAAAGCCTTGCTGTCAGGTTCACTGACTCGGAGCAACTCGTACCTGGCGGCTCCATCGACGACTTCCATCAGCGACGCCCGCGTCGACGTTTCCGGCTGGCTGCGGGGGCCGGGTTGGCGGCAGCGGCAGTCCTCGCCGGTGTTTTCGTGGCGTCGTCCCTGTCCGCGCCGCTCAATGAGCAGGCGGGTCCAGCCGCCACCCCGTCTGCTGCCGCACCGGAAACGGATTCGTCCGCGTCTCCATCATTGCCCGAAATTATTGGCGCCAAGGCGGCGACGGGCGCTGCCGAAATCGTCGTCGGAGGCAACGGCAACAAGGCCGCCGTCTCTACGGATCAAGGCGTCAACGTCTTCATGGAGGCTCTCAACTCAGGCAAGCTCGGCCTGAACAGCGGAGGGTGCTTCGCCGAAATCCGCCCGGACGGAACGTCGACGGGCCTCATCTTCCCCTTCGGAACCCAGGTCACCGGGACGGGAGTCATTTTGCCCGACGGAACTGCAGTCAATGTGGGCGAAGACTTTGCGTTCGGAGGAGGACTCGCGCCCGGCACCAGGGACCCCGGCGTGTGCTCTCCGACCGGTGCAGCGTTCCTGGTCCAGAGCTGGTGAGCCCGCGAGTTGGCACTTAATGCCCATGTTTTGGGGGCATTGTCATTAGGTGCCAACTCGCGGAACGTCGGGCTTCCTATTCGGTAGCTTCGTCCTCGGCGACCGGATCCTTCAACAGGAGCGCCGTGCCCTGGAAGGGCCGCAGTTCCAGGAAGAAGCTGCCCAGGTCATCCACCTGGCCCACGTCTTCGCCGCTGAACAGATCGTGGACGGTCGCGCCAGGCACCAGATGCGAGGACTGGATGCTGCCTGCGATGTCCTGGTCGGAGAAGTTCAGGACCGTCACTTGCACCGCTCCGTCAGCGAGCTGGTTGACCATCACCAACAGTCCACGGTTGGACACGTCCGGGACATCCAGGAGCGTACTGGTTGCGATCCCGGACTCTTCCCGCACCGTGAGGATCTTCTGGAGCCGCCGCGCATAGGACGCCGGATCCTTGAGCTGCTCGGGCAGCGGGCCGTAGAGGCTGCGTGCCCGGGCCATGCCCGCCAAGGAGGTCGTTGCGTCCGGGCTGGTCCCCATGAGGTCGTGGGCTCCGCGGTTGATCCAGCGGGTGTCGCCCTGGGACGTCAACTCGCGGACAGTTTCACGGTCCAGGGCAGTGATGCCGGTGAGGTCCCAACCGGACAGTGCGAAGACGCCCGGCTGCAAAGCGTTGTACATGGACAGCAGGACGTGGGCATCCAGTACTTGGGCTTCCTGTTCCGCCGTGATGGCGTCCGGGTCCTTGATCCCCAAAGTGGCCATGATGAAGCTGACGGTGGTGCAGGCGATGCCGTTGGTGGTGAAGACGGCGTTGTAAGGGCCGTTCTCACCTGTGAGGCGCTCCCGCAGGGTGTCCTGTACTTTCTCGGCCACCTCCGCGCCCGTCAGTTCTTCCCCGCCGAGCTCGAAAATGTCGTCCCTGTGGCCGGCCGCGAAGTGCAGCAGTTCGTAGGTCAGTTCGTCGTGGTTCTGGAGTGCGTGGACCAAGGACGCCTGGTCGACGCCGATCTCCATGGCGAGCCTCAAGGTCAGGCGCAGGAACTCGGTATCACCGGTCACCAGGGCGTAGTGGTAGGCGGGCCTGGTGACGAAGTCGTAGGACAGGTCCGGACCCGACTCGGACTGGGCCTTGATGTCATCAATGGTGAGGTTGAGTTCCTGGAAGGAGAAGCCACCCACTTTGCGGATCATCGAGCCGATCAGCTGGTTCGCTGCCTCGGACAACGGGTGGCCTTCGGACCAGCCCGGCTCCTCCTCGGCGCTTTTCTCAACACCCAGGAAGCCGTTGGCGTCCAGGCGCAATGCGCCCGTTCCAAGGTCCAGCAGGGAATGCAGGGCATCGCCCACCACCAGGCGCATGCCGGCAAAGGTGGGGTCCAGCCAGTTAATGGACGGCTGCCCGGCCTTGAAATAGTGGAGGTACACCCAGCGGCGTTTCTTGCCGGTGGTGTCGACGATTGCCTTGGTCGCGCTCCAGTTGGTTTCCTTCACGCCCGGCTCGTAGAAGATGACCCGCTGCAGGCGGCCGATGATGTAGCCGGCCTGCTGGAGGGCCTTCTCCGTCTCGGGGCTGATGTTGACGGAGTCCTCGTTCTCGGGAACGTCCGGCAGCAGGTGCCAGTCCTCTTCGGGGATGTCCACCATGTGATAAATGCCGGGGTAGTCCCGGAAGTTCATTTCGGCAAGCCGGAAGTCAGCACCCTTGCCCGTGTGCCCGGGAACAATGTCGTCGATGATCGTGCCGCCGTGCTCGACGGCGACCTCGCACATCTGCCGGAATTCTTCCTCGGTGCCGAACGCAGGGTCGATCGCCATGCTGATGCGGTCGAAGTGTCCGTCGACGCTGGGTGTCTGCGACCATCCGCGGATGCCGCCGGCAAGCTTGACCGGCCCAGTGTGCAGCCCCCGGATGCCGATCTGGCTGAACGCATCCCACAGTGCAGGGTCACCGAGCGCCGAAAGGAACGACTGGCCGTCCTTGGTGATGAAGGACAGTGGGTAGGCCGTGAACCAGACAGGTGCGCGCTCCACTGCCGAGCGCGGGTTCGGCCTGGCATAAGAGTTCTGCCACATGCTGGCTTGCCCCGAAAGCTGCCGGGCCATGGTGTTGGCGTCGCCGAGCATGGACTGGTTGCGCAGCCAATCGACGTACGTGGAGTTCAGTCCGTCGAACTCCAGGGACGGTCGGGCTGCAAAGAACTGACGACGGCGGGCAATCGGCCTCAGCGCTTTGGGCCGCGCAGGGTAGAACTGCTCGTCGAACGTGATTTCCGGTGACTCTGTTGCGGTTTCCTCAGTTACCTGCGGTTCTTCCTGTGATTCAGATGGATCAGCGCTGACTTCTGCCGCGCTCTCGTTGACTACAGGCTCCCGCACAGCATTCTCCTTTACGTGGCCGGCGCTGACGCCGACCTTCCGAGGGGGTCGTTCAAGAGTTCACGTACCCGGGCTTACCCGGAGTATTCATGCTAGGCACGACCGCATGCGGTTTGTCGAACTTGGAAGAAGTGAGTCGTCAGGTTGCTGGCTAATGTCCGCCCGAAGACTGTTGCTGCGCTAGTAGACAGACCCTTCCAGCAGCTCCGAAAGCCTGCCCGCTGCACGCCTTAGTTCCGGTACGCCGGCCCTCAACGCTTTGTCGGTGACGGACTCCACTGGGCTGAACCAGCAGGAAGGCATCAGGCGTGGAACAATCCCAGGAGTTCGTCGCCTGGGCGTGGGACAACCAAATTGCGCTGCTGGCCGCCGACAACTTCGCCTTCGAATGCCTCCCGGCCGTGGCAGGCAGCCCGTTCCTGGAGGCGGCGCCGAATGACAACGGCATGATGCACCAGCAACTCCTCGCCAAACTCGGCATGCCCCTCGGTGAGCTTTGGCGACTGGGTCCATTGGCCCGGCACATGAGGTCCACCGGAAACTGGGACGCCTTTGTCAGCATCAAGCCGCTCAACATCGTGGGAGGCACGGGTTCGCCGGCGAACGCCATCGCGCTGCTGTAAACCACGAAGCCGGACTACGCTGGAACTCCCGGCCCCGGAGCAAAGGCGAAGTGGACACCATGAAGACAGTTGTCATCGGAGGCAGCGGCCACATCGGCTCCTTCCTCGTTCCCAGGCTCGTCCGTGCGGGGCATGAGGTGGTCAACATCAGCCGCGGAACCAGCACGCCCTACACGGATTCACCCGAATGGCAGCAGGTCCGCCAGGTCGCTGCGGACCGTGAGCAGGAGGACCGTGCCGGCACCTTCGGTGACAGGGTCGCGGAGCTGGGTGCCGACGTCGTGGTTGACCTTGTCTGCTTCACGCTCGACTCGGCCACCGCGCTGGTGAACCGTCTCCGTGGCGAGGTGGGGCATCTCCTGCACTGTGGATCCATCTGGCGGTACGGCGAGAGCTTGAAGTTGCCGTTGGCGGAGGGCTCGGATTCCGCCCTCGAACCGACTGATGAGTACGGCATCCAGAAGCGCGACATCGCCCGCATGCTGAAGGAGGAGACGGCGTCCGGCGGCCTGGTCACGACGTCGCTGCATCCCGGCCATATCGTGGGGCCGGGCTGGCATCCGGTGGGGCCGCTTGGGAATTTCGACCCCACGGTGTGGCAGAAGATCTCCGGCGGGCAGACAGTGCTCATGCCGGGAAGCGGTGCGGAAATGATGCATCACGTCCATGCCGACGACCTCGCGCAGGCCTTTGAGAAAGCCATCGACCGCCGTGATGCGGCGGCCGGCGAAGACTTCAACATCGTCGCTCCCACGGCCCTGAGCGTTCGCGGCTACGCCAGGATTGCGGCGTCCTGGTTCGGCCAGGAGCCGCATCTTGAGACGGTCGGATGGGACGAATTCCGCCGGACCAGCACACCCGAACACGCCGACACGAGCTGGGCCCACTTGTCCCGCAACCATTGCCTCACCATCGAAAAAGCCAAATCCCTCCTGGGCTACGCACCGCGCTACGAGCCCGAACAGGCCGTGCACGAGTCCCTGCGCTGGCTCGTTGACCACGGGCAACTCAAGGTCAGCGGCCCCGACTGAACCTGAACGGTATCTGTACATCCCCCGCGCGAGGCCCGAAGCTTGAAGCAAGCAAAGGGGGCTCTCTGTGTACAAGGCGCCGAGCAGGGACGTGACTGACAGCCGGCTGGACCATGCGTTCTTCATCCTGGGCGGGGCGGCTGCGGTGTGGCTGGCGTTCCTGCTGGTGGGGGAGAGTTTCCATCTGGGTTGGGGCCAGGTGTGGTTCTACTTCTTCTTCTGGGCATTTCTTGCTTATCTGCTCCTGCCCCGCCTGCACCGCATCCTGACCACTATTTATGTTCCGGGCTACTTCATCGGGCGCGCCCGGACCAGTGACGGACTCCTGGGCGATCCCGTGAACGTCGCGTTGCTCGGCCACGAGCCGCAAATCCACGCCATCATGCGCGCTGCCGGCTGGACGCAGGCGGACGACGTCACCTTCGGCAGCAGCCGCCGCATCGTCAGCTCCACCATTTTCAGGCAAAGCTATTCCGAGGCGCCGGTCAGCCCGCTCTACCTGTTCGACCGGCAACAGGATTTCGCCTATCAGCAGGAAGTGGACAACAACCCCGGCAAACGCCACCACGTCCGGTTCTGGCGCTGCCCCGATGGCGGGCTCCTGCCGGGCGGTCATAAGGTGGACTGGCTTGCCGCCGGAACCTACGACCGCAGCGTCGGTTTCTCGCTGTTCACCCTCCAGATCACGCATAAGATCGAGCAGAACACGGACGTTGAGCGTGACCACATCGTGCGGACAGTTTCCGAAGCCGGGCCCGCGGTGGCCGTTCACGTCATCAAGGACTTCTCTACCGGCTACCACTCGCGGAACGGCGGCGGGGATTCAATCTCCACTGACGGCGACCTGCCCATTATCGACGCGCGGTCCGTGACTGTCCCGGCCGGCCAGCCTTCCCGTCCCACTGACAGCCGTGACAGGCGGCCGGCTCCCACCATGATGGGTGCCGCGTTGGTGGTGGCCAGGTCCATCGCGGCCTTCGTCCTCGCCCTGACGCTGCTGACTTCGTCCGAGGTCTTCACGGACCTCACCGCCGACGGCGACCCCCTTGACCCGCAAACCACGACGGCGGTGGTCACCTTCGTTGCCATCGCGGTGCTGTTGTTCGGCCTGGGTGAGATTTTCCTTGCCTGGCGGATTTTCCTGGGCAGCAACGGAGCCCGGGTGATCGCAATGGGCCTCAGTTCCATATCGGTGGTTGTCCAGGCCATTGACTACTTCACCGGAAGCACCAACATCACCCTCGAAGCCGGACTCTCAGGCCTGGCCACCGACATCCTGGTTCTCCTGGCACTTTCCAGCCAGCGGGCGAGGGTCTACGCCAAACGGCAGCGAATTCCGGCCGTGCCTGCCTCGGTCGTTGGGCGCCGCGTCTCGTCCTGACCCTCTTTCAAGCCGGGAGTGCCGGGACACGCCGTCGTTTCCGGCGTGTCGGGGGCGTTTCAGATTCAAAGCGGGTCGTGGAGCTACAGCTTTCCACGATTCTTCAGCTTGGCTCAATAGACTGGCGGTGCCCGGGGCCGCGCATAGCAGCATTGAGCCCCGGCAATTATCGAACACCGAATTGGGGACCCTCGTTTTGACTGCTGTTTTTCCGAAAATTACCGTCGTTGTGCCTACCTACAATGAGCGCGAGAACCTGCCGGTTCTTGTCGCCCAGCTCCAGGCACTCAGTATTCCGAATCTGCACGTGCTGGTTGTTGATGACAGCTCACCTGACGGGACCGGGATGGTGGCTGATCGATTGTCGGCGGAATCCCGGGGAACAGTGTCCGTCCTGCACCGGAAGGAAAAGGATGGACTGGGCCGGGCCTATGTGGCGGGAATGACCGAGGCGCTGGCCGGGAACTCGGAGATCATCATCCAAATGGACGCAGATCTGTCCCACCCTGTAGCTGCAATCCACACCATGCTTGAACGGATCCAGGATTCCGGGGCGGCGCTCGTGATTGGTTCGCGCTACGTCACTGGCGGCTCCACTGCGGCCGAATGGCCCTGGCACCGCAAGGCCCTTTCGGCGTGGGCCAACTTCTATGTCGGCGCAATCCTGGGGTTGAAGGTCAAGGATGCCACGGCGGGATACAAGGCGTGGACAGCTTCTGCGTTGCAACAGATCGATGTGGCGTCCATCCAAAGCGACGGATATTCATTCCAGGTGGAGATGAACTACCGGGCAGCCCGGCACGGCCTGGAGATCATGGAGGTTCCCATCCATTTTGAAGAGCGGGTGGAAGGCGCATCCAAGATGGACCTTCGCGAACAACTCGAATCCGCGCTTACCCCGTGGAAGCTCCGCTTCCAGAAGGTGGAGGCACCCGCACGGGTGACCGCCTTCTAAGGCGCCAAACTCTTAAAGCCCGACGGCGGCACCCAAGTGAGTGCCGCCGTCGGGCTTTATCCCTGTGCGGGAGCGTTGGCTTCAAGCTTGAGGGATGTGCGGGAGCGTTGGCTTCAAGCTTGAGGGATGTGCGGGAGCGTTGGGTTCAAGCTTGAGGGATGTGCGCGAGCGTTGGCCTCAAGCTTGAGGGATGTGCGGGAGCGTTACGCGGTGACTGCCAAGGCGTCGATCTCCACCAGCATGACCTCGTGCGGCAGGTCCACGAACACGGTGGTGCGGCTGGGCAGCTGGCCGCTGGGGACGTTCTCGCGGATGAACTCGCCGTAGACCTCGTTCATGGCGGCGAAGTCGTCGCGGGTGGTGAGGTAGACGCGGAACATGAGGACGTCTTCGACGGAGGATCCGCCGGCTTCCAGGATGGCCTTGACGTTCTCCAGGGTGCGGCGGGTCTGGACGCGGACGTCGCCCTCGCCGATGTACTGGTTGGTGGCGGGGTCCATAGGGCCTTGGCCCGAAACCTGGAACATGCCGCCCTTCTTGATGCCCTGGGAGAATACGTGCGCCGGGGCGGGGGCGTTTTCGGTCAGTACTACGGTCTTTTCACTCATGCTGGGTTCCTTTCGTGGCTGATCCAGCCGAGGTCGTTGGAGATGGCCTCGGTGCTGGCTTTGAGGTCGGGCAGCAGCTCAAGCAAGCCTTCATAGCTGAGCATCACTACCGGTACCGAACAAGAGGCTGCGGCAACAACGGCGCCGCTGGCGTCGCGGATGGGGGCCGCGATGCAGTGCACGAACGCTTCGTGCTCGGCGTTGTCGTGTGCCCAGCCCTGTTCCTTGACCTGCTCGAGTTCGGCCAACAAGGCCTCCGGCGAGGTCAGGGTGTTCTCGGTAACTTTCACGTAGTCCAGCCCCGCCGCGATCTTTTCCTGCCGGCTGCGCGGCATGTCGGCGAGGAGGACTTTGGACACAGCGGCCGAGTGCAGCGATGCAGTCAGGCCGATGCGCGAGTACATGCGGACGGGGTGGTGGGACTCGAACTTGTCGATGTACACCACCTCGCTTCCTTCGAAGGCGGCAAGGTGCACGGTGTGCCCGGTCTTGCCGTTGAGTTCGGCCAGATGGGGGTGGGCCACTTTGCGGATGTCCCGCTGTTCCAGCGCCAGCGAGGACAGTTCGAACAGCTTGGAGCCGAGCATGAACCGTTGGTCCTCGTCCCGCACTACCAGCCGTTTTTCTTCGAGGGCGTGCAGGAGCCGCATCACGGTGGTCTTGTGTACGGATGCCTTGGATGAGAGTTCATCCAGGGTGGCTGGCTTCGCGGCGAGTTGGCCGAGCAGGTCGATGGCCCGCATGAGGCTTTGGCTCAAGGTGTCACGCTCCGGTTCCGGTGTTGAATTGTCCGTCTTCAACATGGATAGCAGCCCAAGCCCCATCCGAAGAATCGAGGATGGCCGCGAGGTCCTCCGCGGACGGCAGTGGACCCCGGTCGCCGTGGACCGTCAGCGTGCAGGCAGCGGCGACATGGCCCCGGCGGAGGCTCTCTTTCTGGCCGAGTCCGAACAACATGCCGCTGAGGTACCCGGCGGCGAACGAGTCACCGGCGCCAACAGGTTCGACGACGGCGACCGACAGTGCGGGCACCTCTTCCCGGGTGCCGCTCCGGTCCAAAGAGATGGCGCTGATGGCCTCGTTCTTGATGACCAGGACCTTGGGGTCGGGCATCAGGCGGCGGAGTTCGGCTTCATCAGTGGTTCCGAAAGCGTGTTCGGCTTCGTCTTTTCCGACAAGCACGACGTCGGCGAGGTTCGCCAGCCGCTGCAGGACGGAACGGTCCTGGCCTGCCCACAAGGCTTCGCGCCAGTTGACGTCGAAGCTGATGGTCCGACCGTTCCGGGGTGCGGTGAGGATCGCTTCGAGGAGGGATAGGCACTCGGGGGAGAGGGCGGCGGTGATTCCGCTCAGGTGGATCAGGGTAGCTTTTTCCAGCAGGGAGGACACCGCGGGATTGGAGAGTGTTTCCCGTCCCATGGCCGACGCCGCGGATCCTTGCCGGTAGTAGAGGACTGAGCTGCCGCCGTCGGGGTCTGAATCCTGGGCCGGGACCTTCACGTAAAGGCCGGTGGGACGCTGGGAGTCGACTTCGACGCCTGAGACGCCCACTCCGTGGTTCCGGAGATCGTGGAGGATACGCGTGCCGAAGCCGTCGTGGCCCACCCGGCTGACCCAGTGGGTGTCCAGTCCCATGGCTGCCAGGCCCATGGCGACGTTGGATTCGGCGCCGCCGATCCCGCAGTGCAGCTCCGTTGCCAGATGCAGGGGGACGGCTTGGACAGGGGTAAGCATGGCCATGGTTTCGCCGACACATACAGCTGAAAGCACTCGTTCTCCCATAGGTTCGCGCGCTTCGCAGCGGCCTTGACTCTCTATCCGCCACCATGTTAGACATATCACCAGCAGGTTTGCAACCAGCGTTGCAAAATACGCAACGCAAGAGAATCAACCCAAAACGCAGCTTCAACGCCGCAGCACCGCGAAGGGAATCAACGCGTGGACACTTCCGAAGCCATCTCGGCAACCGCCGTGGCATCCTTGGCCGAGCGCCGGCTCGACTGGCGCCACAAGGCCATCCCCGCCGCCGCCAACGGGATCACGCACGCTGAGTTCCTTGCGGCCAAGCCAACTCTGGCCGCGCTGCAGACCCCGCTGCTCACCCTCGACGCCCAGGCACTCCAGGGCAACGCCGACCACCTGGCGAAGTGGTGCGCAGGCAAGGGCGTGTTGCTCGCTCCCCACGGCAAAACCACCATGTCCCCGCAGCTCTGGACCGAGCAGCTCAACCGGGGAGCCTGGGGCATCACGCTGGCCAACTTCGCGCAGTTGCGGGTGGCCCGCGGGTTCGGCGTCCGCAACCTGCAGCTCGCCAACAGCCTCACGGATCCCCACGCCATCCAGTGGGTGGCGGAGCAGGACTCCACCATCCTGTCCTGGGTTGATTCAGTGGACACGGTCGCGCTGATCGAACGGACCTTGGCCGGCACCGACTCTGTTCTGGATGTCCTGGTTGAGCTGGGCGCACACGGTGGGCGGACCGGAGCCCGCGGTGTGGATGCCGCGCTTGAGGTTGCCCGGGCCGTTGATGCCGCGGAGCACCTTCGCCTTGTGGGCGTCGCCGGGTACGAAGGCTCGCTCGCGCACACAGCGGACGACGCCGGACTGGCCGCCGTCCGCGGGTACCTCGCCAAGATGCGGCTGCTTCACGAGGAGCTGCTCGCCGCCGGGTTGTACGGTTCCGGCTCCGTCATCATCACGGCCGGTGGCAGCGCGTACTTCGACGACGTCGTCACTGTGCTGTCCCCCTGCATCAGCACCACAGCGGAGGCGGCCCCGACTGTGTCTCATTCCTTGAAAGTGGATCTCATGATCCGCAGCGGCGCCTACATCATCCACGACGACGGTTTCTACCGCGGAATCTCGCCGTTCTCCCGGGCGGGCAACCAACCCTTCAGCCCCGGAATGTACGGCTGGGCACGGGTTGTGTCGCAACCGGAACCGGGCCTTGCACTCCTCGACGCCGGCAAGCGGGACCTTCCGTTCGACGAAGGCCTGCCCGAGCCGCAGTTCATCGGCTCAACCCTCGGCGGAGCCATGGAGGCCCTGGTCGGAGCCGAAATCACCTCGGTCAACGACCAGCACAGCTTCCTGGCCTTCAACCCCGATACCACCACCGTCCGCCCAGGCGACGTCGTCCGGCTGGGCCTGTCCCATCCGTGCACCGCCTTCGACAAATGGACGGTCATCCCGGTGCTCGCGGATTCCACGCCGGGCGGCGACCTGACCGTCGTCGACCTCATCCACACCTTCTTCTAGGACCCACCATGAAGACCCTCATCAGCAATGCCACCCTGGTGGACGGAACCGGAGCGGACCGCCGCCAAGCGGACGTCCTGCTGGACGGCGCGGTGATTGCCGCCGTCGTCGACGCCGGTAGCCTCACCCCAGCGGACACGGGCGCCGAGCGTGTCATCGACGCTTCCGGTTTGGTCCTGAGCCCCGGCTTCATCGACATGCACGCGCATTCCGACCTGCAGTTGTTGGTCAACCGGGACCACTACGCCAAGCTCAGCCAAGGCGTCACCACGGAACTGTTGGGCCAGGACGGACTGTCCTATGCGCCCGTGGACGACGCCACACTGGCCGGTGTCCGGGAGAAAATTGCGGGCTGGAACGACAACCCGGCCGGCTTCGACTGGAACTGGCGGACCGTGGGCGAGTACCTCGACCGCCTCGACAGCGTAGAAGAGGGCGGCCGCATCGCCACCAACGCCGCCTACCTCGTACCCCAAGGGACCGTCCGGGCCATGGTGATGGGTTTCGCTGAAGGAGACCCCACGCCCGGGCAACAACAGCACATGCAGGACGTCATCCGCGCGGCGATGGAAGAAGGCGCCGTCGGCATGAGCTCCGGGCTGACCTACACGCCCGGTATGTACGCGCAGACCGAGGAACTTGCCGGGCTCCTCCGCACGGTGGGTGAGCTGGGCGGCTTCTACGCACCGCACCACCGCTCCTACGGCAAGGGCGCCCTGGGAGCCTACGCCGAGATGATCTCCCTCAGCCGCGATACCGGCTGCGCCCTCCACCTTTCCCACGCCACCATGAACTTCGCCGAAAACAAGGGCCGCGCCGGGGAACTCCTGGACTTGATCGACCAAGCCCTGGACCAAGGCGTGGACATCACCTTGGACACCTACCCCTACCTCCCCGGCGCCACCACGCTCTCCGCGATCCTGCCGAGTTGGGCCTCATCCGGCGGCACCGAGGCCACCCTGGCCCGGCTGGCGGACCCGGACACCCGCGCGCGCATCCGCGAAGCCGTGGAGATCTACGGCTCCGACGGGTGCCACGGCGTCGTTGCCGAGTGGGACACCCTCGAAATCAGCGGAGTGCAGAACCCGGCGCTCGCAGAACTCGTGGGAAAGACCATCAAGGACATCGCGGCCGAAGCCCGGCAGGATCCCTTCGACGTGTTCGTGCGCATCCTCACCGAAGACCGCCTCGGCACCGGCATCCTGCAACACGTCGGTCACGAGGAAAACGTCCAGGCCATCATGAAGCACCGCACGCACACCGGCGGCAGTGACGGACTCCTGGTCGGCGCCAAACCACACCCCCGCGCCTGGGGCACGTTCCCGCGCTACCTCGGCCATTACTCCCGCGACCTCGGCCTGCTCAGCCTCGAAGAAACAGTCCACCACCTCACGGGCCGGCCCGCCGCCCGCCTCAAGCTCAGCGGCAGGGGACTGGTCCGCGAAGGTTACGCAGCCGACGTCGTGCTCTTCGACCCCGCAACCATCCGCGATACCGCCACGTTCGAGAATCCCCGCCAGGCCGCCGACGGCATCCACTACGTGTTCGTCAACGGCACGGCAGCGATCGACGGCGGCAAACCCACCGGCGCACGCGCCGGCCGCGCCCTCCGCAGACACAGCGACGGCCTCACCCGAGTAGGAAGCAGCACCTCATGACCCCCGAAGAATTCCTCCAGCAGCTCGAAACGGACCGCACGCTCGCTGTGGTCCGGGCGCCCTCCATTACGGACGCGGCCGACCTCTGCCGTGCCTTGGCCAGCGGCGGCATCCGCAGCGTCGAGCTGACGTTCACCACGCCGGATGCGCTCAAGCACGTCAAGCGCGCGGCCGAGACGGCAGCGGACCACGGTGCCGCCGTCGGAATCGGCACCGTCATGACCGGTGACCAAGCCCGCGCAGCGATCGACGCCGGGGCGAAGTTCCTGGTGACGCCCGGGCTCCGGCCCGAGGTCGCCGCCGTCGCTGCGGCTGCGGGAATCCCCTTCAGCCTCGGCGCCATGACCCCCACAGAGGTGGCGCAGGCCCTGGACCTGGGTTCGGCCGCCGTCAAGATTTTCCCCGCCCGCCAGCTCGGTCCGGCGTACCTGAAGGACCTGCAGGGCCCGTACCCGGGCATCCGCTTGCTGCCTTCGGGAGGCATCGACGCCTCCAACGCCAAGAGCTATCTCGACGCCGGTGCTGCCGCAGTCTGCTGTGGCACCAGCGTGGTCCCGCCCGCAGCAGTCGCTGCCGGCGATTGGGCAGACATCGCGGCACGTGCCGCAGCCTTCACCAGCACCCTCAAGTAGGACTCACCCAGAAAGAAACGCCCATGAATGAATTTCTTGAATGGCTGCGGCACGACACCGCCGGCCTGCTCCTCCTGGCAGGCGCGGGCATCGCGTTGCTGCTGTTCCTGATCATCAAGGTCAAGCTCGAACCGTTCATCGCCCTCGTGGGGACGGGTGTGATCGTGGCCCTGGTCGGCGGGATTTCCGTGGAAGCCCTGGTGGGTTCGGCCACCAAGAGCAGCGACGCCCTCATCGAAAAGGGATTCGCCGGCATCCTCGGCCACATCACCGTGATCATCGGCCTCGGTACCGTGCTGGGCGCCATCCTGGAACGGTCCGGCGGCGCGGAAGTGCTGCTCGGCAGGCTCGTGAAGATCTTCGGTGAAAAGGGCACCCCGCTTGCCATGGGCATCACCGGCTTCGTACTGGGTATTCCGGTGTTCTTCGATATCGGCATCTTCGTCCTGGCGCCGCTGGTCTATGTTGCCGCCATCCGCGGCGGCAAGTCCCTGGCACTGTACGCACTGCCGCTGCTGGCAGGCCTGTCCGTAACCCACGCCTTCCTGCCTCCGCACCCCGGCCCTGTTGCCGCTGCCGGCCTCTTCCACGTTGACCTTGGCTGGATCATCCTCATGGGCCTCATCTGCGGCATCCCCGCCTGGTTCGCTTCCGGCATCCTGTGGGGTACGTACATCGGCAAGCGCGTGATGGTGTCCGTTCCGGAAGACCGGATCGTTCCCGAGGCCGAGGGAGCCCGGGGCCACGAACCGTCCATCGGCCTGGTGCTGCTGGCCATCGGCCTGCCCATGATCCTCATCCTTGGCGGCACGTTCGGCAACATCTTCGCTCCTCCCGGGGCTTTCCGGGACGTCCTCCAGTTCTTCGGCAACCCGGCCATCGCATTGACCGTGGCCGTGCTGCTGGCCATGTGGCTGCTGGGCATCCGCCGCGGCATGACCTCCGCCGAGCTCAGTGAAATCACGGGATCTTCGCTGCGGCCCGTTGGCATGATTCTCCTCGTGGTCGGTGCCGGTGCCTTCTTCGGAGCAGTCCTGTCCGCCACGGGTGTTGGTAAGGCTGTTGCGGACTCGCTGTCCCAGGCCGGCCTGCCGATCATCCTGTCCGCGTTCGTCATCAGTGCGGGCATGCGCATCGCCCAAGGCTCGGCCACCGTGGCAATCGTGACCACCGGCGGCATCCTGGCACCGAGCCTGGCCACCGGGTACTCCCAGCCGCAGCTCGCCCTGATCGTGGTGGCCATTTCCTCCGGCTCCATCATCGCCAGCCACGTCAACGACGGCGGATTCTGGATCATCTCCAAGTACTTCAACATGTCCGTCAAGGACACCCTGAAGACCTGGACCGTGCTGGAAACCGTGCTGTCCATTGTGGGCTTCGGAATGGCGGCCCTGCTGTACACCTTCGTGAGGTGAACCGCCGGCACCCACGGTGGGTTCCGGCGTCGTGAGCTTCTGCCGTCACGAGCCAATGTGAAACCGGATCGGCCCCGGCATGCCTGTCAAAAGGCATGCCGGGGCCGATGTGCTTTAAGGAGGTAGTGGCCGCATCGCGCTGCCTTTAAAGCAAAGAGCTCCGGAGTGCGTTATTGGGGGATACGCACTCCGGAGCGGTCTTTGAGCAGGCGCTTTCGCTTCCTGCACTCATCACTCTACGTGCCATGGGACCCCAATGCCACCACCTCGAATAAGTACTTTCGCTTTAGTTTCTCCGGTCCCCGTCATGGCGCTTTTTCTGGGGCACAATCAGCACCGGCCGGCGCTGGTGATGGCTGAGCCAGGCAGCCACGGAACCGTTGAGGGCCTCGGAAATCCGGTGCCCCAAACCAGGTTCCGGCGAGCCCACAATGATCATGGAGGCGTTGATGTCCGCCGCCAGCCGGCCCAGGGCCCGGGCGGGATCGCCGGCCAGCAGCCGCAGGGTCCAGTCGGCGCTGCCGCCATCCATGGCTTCCCCGATCATCTTGCCGAGATCCCCCCGGACCGCGTCCACCTCGGCGTCGTCCTTTTCCGGGTGCAGCGACATCCTGTGGGTTTCGCGGGAGGGATCCCACTCCACGAGGTAGCTGGCCTCGTCCACGTAGGCGCACACCAGCGGCACGCCGAGCTGCTCGGCCAGGGTCCGGGCCGTTTGCAGCACCTCCACGTGCTGGTCGGGAAGGACGCCCACCACGAGGGGAATGGGCCCGCTGAAATTTTCCTCAGCCATACCCTTATTGTTGCGCCGCGCCGTGCTGTTGAACAGGCTTGTTCCACGTCAGCCGCACCTTGAAGTTGGATGCCGTGCTGGCCGATGCGATAAAGGCGCCCGCCTCCGCATGTAGGTCTATCCCGAACTCCACACTCAGCTCATCGGGGCGGTTTTCCAGGCTGAGCAACTCGTCAATGACGCCTTGGACCGCGGGACGGACATGCTCGAGGGCCCGTTGGAACGTCTGCTGGGCACGCGCGAAGACCCCCGAGTGATCAGCCGTGTGCTCACCACCCCGTGTCACCAGGCTGCCGGCAGTGCTCGCCACCTCCACGATCACGGTGCCGCCGTCATCCGTTGCGAACTCCACCAGGTGTGTCATTTTCCAATCCTTTCCGTTGACCGCGCACGCAGGCGGCGGGAGGCCGCCAGGAAAGCCATGCCGGCCGCGCAAACCACAAAAAGCTGTATCAAGGCAAAGTAGGCGTGTGTCCGGTACCAGGATTCAAGGAACACTCCCTTGTCCTGGACCCAGACCAGCGGCACGGACAGTGTGGGCCAGAGCAGCAGCCAGCCCATAAGCCTGGATTGCCTGGAACGCATGGCCAGGATGCCCGCGCACAACCCAAAACCTGCATGCACGAAGCTGAACACCACAGCTGTCAGCTCCACGCTGTAATTCAGTCCCGAAAGTCCAAAGACCGCACCTGAGACAACAACTCCGGCCATCACCAGGCGTCCGATGATGGTCCGATCCGGAAGGCCGGCGACGGCCAGCAGCAGGTATCCCAGGGGAGCCACCAAACCGTAGAGGATCCTCAGGGATGCGTCGCCGCCGCTCTCGTACCAATAGTTGTCATCGAACCACAGGAAGTAGACGGCAAAGCACACCCCAAGCCCGCCGGCCACCGCCAGGACGGCACCGCCCCAGGCAAGGGGAACCGCATTCAATGGCGCGGACGCGCCCGGCTGTGATGTCACCGGGCTTTGCCCGGCTTGGGCAGCTGCAATATTCGACGCCGGCACACCGGTCAGCGGCGCAGCGCGCGGTTGGGGCGGGGGCTGATACACGGTGGTGTACGAACCCCGGGTGCCGGCCATATCAGTTTGGGACTCCTCCGCGGAAGGGGTTTGCTTTGGCTTGGCCTTCTCGATTTCGGCACGCGCTGCCGTGGCGAGCCCGCCGGGATCCGCCGCCGAGGGGTCCACTGAAGCCAATTCACTGGAAACGTCGAGCACTGCCTGCCAGGAGCCCTGGGAGGAGTGGTACCGCAGTTCCCCCTCTAGGTCGGAGACGCGTTGCTTTCGCTCGCAGTCCTGTTTGCGCGCTGCGGCTTGAGGATACTCGGGGTCATCCAGGACCAAGGCGAAGCCGTCCGCAGCGGCCAACCAATCGCCGGATTCCTCCGCCTGGAGCGCCTCGCGGTAGATACGTGCCAGCTCCAGCCGTCTGCGGGCCGCATCCCTTTGCGTTGCAGCGTCCCTGTAACCGGGTTCCAGAGTGAGTAGGTCCTCAAACAACTCGACGGCCTGCTCGAATCGCCGGGCACGCAATTCCGCGGTTGCCTGCACGTACAACGCCCTCAGCTGGGCCCGCTTCATCGCCTGATCGGTGTGGGCTTGTTCGGTGTTCGCAACAGCAGGGGGCGGCACCGCAGCCTGACCACCCGACGCGGCGGCCGCCGTCGTGCTTTCACTGTAAGCCGGTGCGCGCGGCGGCCCCGTCAGCGTGAAGAGCTGCGTGGAGCCGCCCCGGACGTAGAGGGCCGGCGTGACCCATTCCAACGTGCCGTCGGGGCTGGCCATGACCGAGATGCGGCCAACGCGGGCGGCTTCGTCCACCGTGCGGCCGTTGGCTATTGCGGCGTAGAAGCCGTGGGCGAAGGCGATCGCGGCGGCGTCGCTGATGGCGAACTGCATGGCCGCCACAGCGCCTATTCCGCTCCTGACCAGCGCGGCAGCCGTCCCGGAGAAGAGGTCGGTCTGGCCCATCTCACCGGAAGAACACGAATTGAGCACCACCAGCCGTGGCCTGGGGGAGGCCACGCTGAGCAGGGCCATCAAGCGGACGGCGCGGACCATGGCTGCACGTCCGTCCTGGCCCACCAGGGCGATCCGGCCCTCGTCCGTGCGGGGGTCGTAGTCGCCATGCCCGACAAAATGGACCACATGCCATGGGCCGGCGAGGAGCATCGACTGGACGTCATCCCAGGTCCCGGTTTTGGACCACACCAGTTCCACGCGGCCCTCGCTCATGGGGCCGGCCAAAGCCCGGCCCAAGTGGTCCTTCTCGGTCTCGACGTCAAGGGCAGGAAGGTCGCGCGGCGATGCGACGATGCCCAGAATCCTCAGCGGAGGTGCGACGTCCAGCGGGTTCTGGTTGTAATCGGGGGCCGGGATGTGCCGGATGAGCGGCTCTGTCTGGCAAAGGTAGGTCTCTGTCCCGGGGTCGAAGAGGGTCTCCCACGGCATCATGGCCAACTCCGGAGCAGCGAGCCGAAGCACTACGCGAAGTTGCTGGCCCGAATGCTGTGTTGCCCCAAGGCTTGCCCGGTAAGTGCCGTACACCTCACGGGTAAAGAGGGCTTGAAAGAGTTCCTGCCCCACTTCCCGAACCGCAACCTCGGCGATAGGCAACGTCCGCCGGGCGGCGACCGCGGAAGCCAGGACGGTGGCTTCTAGCTGCGGAAGCCGGTCCTGGATGCCATCTACGTCCAAGGTGAAGGCTCCGGACGCATGCCCTCCCGCCGGCGCACGGACCACGTGCACCGTATATTCACCGCGTGCAGAGCCAGCGTCGATTTCCAGCTCGATGTCACAGTCCATCGCGGGTCCCTTGTGGTTCCTACGTACAGATTGGCCCTACGACGGCCACCCCGCAAGGGGTTTCAGGCCTTGAAGCGGCAACCGACCAGGCCTACCGTTAAACCGACGGAAGGTGGTCCCGCGGTGGAAATCTACATGTGGTGGCTTGATCTGCACATGGACAGCAAGGAATGGCTGCGCGAGAACCTGCGCGTGGAAGAACTCCCCCTGCAGGTCCTGCAACATATCGCCGAGGCCGGCGGTCCCCATCCGGACAAAGTCAGCGGTGTGCTGACCACGGCCGACTGGGACTTCATCGAGACCCAGTCCGAATTCGTGGACTGAGGCTATTCCGTCGGCGCCCACCCCAGCGCCGGCCCCAACGTGCCCGCGATGTCGGTGAGGATCTGCACGTAGTCCTCGTGCTCGAAGCTGAACGGCAACGCGAACGCTACCTCGTCCACTTCCTGGAAGCCCTGGTGCGCGTACAACTGTTCGGCAATCTCATCGCTGCTGCCGATGAGGTCCCGCGCGAACATCATGCGCTGCGGGCCTTGGGGCGCGCTGGTGCGCGGAGTCCGCTCATCGACATAGCGCTGGTACTTCTCCCGCTGGGCACTGGAAGCCGAGTCCGTGGGGATCACCACCAGTCCTTGCGAGACGCGGGCGGTGCTGCTGCCGCTTGCCTCAGCCGCGCCACGGAAAGCGCGGATCTGCCGTTGCTGTACTGCAGCAAAATCCGGCTCTTCATCCGGGCCCGGGAACACCACGCTGCTGGTAAGCAGGTTGAAGCCGTTCTCCCCCGCCCACGTTGCCGACTTCAGGCTCGCTGCTCCATACCAAATCCGTTCACGCAGCCCGGCGGAATGGGGTTCCACGCGGTTTGAGAACTCCTCCACCACGCCCTGCTTGCCGGAAAACTCCCGCACCTTCCCGCCGGCGACCAGCCGGGCAAAACGGTCCACACGGGCGTAGCTGAAATCTTCGGTGTCCGCGGAATCCGGGTAGAGCTCGTGCTTGACGGTGTCGTAGTGCATCGGTACGCCGACGCTGACCCCCGGATTGATGCGGCCTCCGCTGAGTAGGTCCACTGTGGCCAGGTCCTCGGCCAGGCGAAGCGGATTCTCCCAACCCAGCGGTGTCACCGCGGTGCCCAGCTCGATCTTCGAGGTCCGTTGGCTGGCCGCTGCCATCACCGCAACCGGCGACGAAATTCCGTACTGCAGATGCCGGTGGCGCAACCAGGCACTGTCGAATCCCAAACGCTCGCCGAGTTCGATGATCTCCAGGGTGGAGCGGTGCCCCGCAGCCGGATCCGCGGGATCGAACAGGCCGATGGTGAGGAATCCAAGCTTGCGCAGCGGACGGTCTGGGGTGGGCATGGCTTCCTTCTCTGTCGGTCGGCGCTTATTGCCCACCCTAAGCGTTGCCGCTTACGACGACGACGGGAGGTTACCTTGTGTGATGTGCAGCCCAGGGATACGCGGATTACGCGCAGTTGACTGCCTGGCTGGGCCGCGGGATGACCATCTGCGCGGCTGTGTCCGTGATGCTGTCCCGGGCGCCTGTGTCCCAGCCGCCTGTGTCCCAGCCGGCTGGGTCCATGGTGGCGAGGGCCGGGGCGGTCATCGGTTCGGGCTCGGCGACTGCAGCCTCCGTCCGGGAGCGCATCCGCAGCAGCGCCACCGCTGAGATGAGGAACCATGCCACGTTGGTCACCACCGAGGGCCACGCTTGGTGGAGGGTGCCGTTGATGATGAACGCGCAGGAGCCAAACAGGTTCACGGCCTGGAAGGTACTGCCCGGCTTGATCCATCCCATGGACACTGTCATGTAGGCACAGAGCATCGCCGCCGCACCGGCCCAACCGGTAATTTCCCACAGCAGTTCCATCGGGGGTCCTCTCATGTCCAGGCAGCCGGAAGTGGCCGGGCGACGAATGGTTTCAGGGGTTTTTCTGCCGAATGCAGAGACCGGCCCTTCAGAGCGAAGAACGGCCTTGAACTAAATTTTGGGGGATAGCTGCCTTTAGTTCAATTGCATTATTCTGAAGCCCGTATTTAGAATCTCTGAACATGGAAATGGACCCCCGACGCCTGCTCGTCCTCCTCGCCGTCGCCCGTACCGGAGGGGTCCTCGCCGCTGCCGACGAACTGCGGATCACACCGTCCGCAGTGTCCCAGCAACTCACCAAATTGGAGAACGAAGCAGGCCAGGCGCTGCTCCTCCGAACCCCCAAAGGTTCAGTGCTGACACCGGCCGGACTGGCCATGGCGGAGGCCGGGGAGGAAATAGAGCGGGCGTTGAACGTGGCGCGCTCGCGGATGCAGGGAGAAGCGGAGGTCGCGGGAGTTGTGCGGGTAGGTGGGTTCACCAGCTTCATGCGCACGGTGGTCATTCCGCGCCTTCCGGAGTGGCGCGTCCAGTACCCGCAACTGCAGATCCAGCTGGTGGAGGACGGCTTCCCGGCGCTCATGCGTCTCTTCCGACAACGCCAGCTGGATGCCGTGGTGGTTGAGCAGGATTCGACGACCTCGGATCAACGTCCCCTGGCAGCCGGGATGGTGGAAGAACCACTGCTGGATGAGCCGTGGAAGCTGGTGGTGCCGGCGGGATCACTGCTCAGCACGGACAATCTGGACCTGAGCCGCCTGCCCCTGCCGTGGCTGGGCGTAGAGCCGTCCGCAGCCAACATTGCCGTGCTTGGCCGCCTGCGCCATTCGACGGGTGCCCACATCGAGACGATTCACCAATACCAGGACACACTGACTGCCTTGGCGCTGGTGGCGGCCGGGGAAGGTGTTGCGATCGTGCCCACCCTGGCGTTGACAGGAGTGGTCCAGGACCAGGTGGACGTCCTGGATGTGCCGGGTTTGGGGACGAGGCACATCGCGCTGCGTCGGTTCGACAGGCGAAGGCCGACAAGCCTTCCCTTGGACACGGTGGCCCGGCTCCTGCGGGAATCGGCGGCGGCTTTTGATACTCGGTCGACTTCGTAACCGGTTACGGCCTGGAGCGTCAACCTACTGGGTGTCCTTGGGAGCAGTGCGTTTCCCCCGGCGCTATCTCGTGGCCTTGGATGCACGTGCGTTCAGGTGGCTGGTGGTCATCGTGGCGACGTATGAAAATACTGCTGCCGGTTCCCTCCACGCCTGAGTCCTCGCGCTGCAGCCACTCGCCGAAGCGGGTCCTGTGCACCTTGCCGTCACTGTTTTGATCCGGTTTACCGTGGTGGAATGGACTTTTGGCCATGGCAACCGCGCCCCTTCTGCTCGGTCTCTGTTGCCCGCATTGCACAGTAATTTTAGGACCACGCAGCAAGCACTGAAAGAGGTGCCGGGAACGCTGGCCAAGGCCGGTCCCGGCCCGCTCGCTCAGAGCGGGCCGGGACGGCTTAGGCCTAGTTCAGCGCCGGGGTGTCCGTTGGGATGACGCCGGAGCCGTACAGATCAGAGGCCAGATCCTGAAGAGCGCGGAGGGCCACCCGCTGGGTGAACGGACCGTAGGACACCCGGGCTACGCCGAGTTCCTGGAGCTCGGCAGCAGGCAACGCTCCGGGAGCGCCGATCACGGAGAGCTTGCCGTGGCCGAGGCCCTCAACAAGCGGTTCGATGAGATCACGGTTCAGCGCGCCCGGCACGAAAACCAGCGCTGCACCGGCGTCGAGGAAGGCCCGACCGCGTGCGATGGCGTCATCGATGCTTTCCTTGATCGGACGGTCACCACCGCGGACGATCGCGTCCGTGCGGGCATTCAGCTGGAACGGAATACCCTCGGCGTTGGCGGCATCGATGATCGCCTTGACGCGGGCAACCGCTTCGTCGAACGGCCGCAGGCGGTCCTCAACGTTGGCGCCCACGACTCCGATGCCAATAGCGCGCCGGATGGTTTCGGCAGGATCCTCATATCCGTCGTCGAGATCTGCAGTGACGGGGACGTCCACAGCCTTGACGATCCTCTCCACTCCGCTGAGCGCCACGTCCAAGGGCATGGTTCCGTCCTTGTAGCCGAAAGCCGCGGCGATGGAGTGCCCGGCGGTGGCGATGGCTTTTGTCTGGGGGAGGGCGGCCACCGTGGTGGCACTGACCGCATCCCAAACATTGACGACACTCAGGATTTCCGGCGCTTCATGCAGGGCCTTCAGTTGTTCTGCGCGCGCAGTCGTGTTTGCTTCAGTCATGGTTTTCTCCGTCATCCTCGGTAGGGAGTTGGTGCCACGTTCAGCCTAAACGCAACGCATCCGCCCCGGCCAAGTCCACCCGGATGTCCGTCATCAAAGGTAAATCCGCACTGGACGTCCCCGCGCGGAGGTGGAAGATCCCGGGCTCCAGGGACCAGGAGCCGGCGGCGGTGTCCCAGTGCTCGAACAAACGCCGGGGAATCGTCACGGAAACCGTGTCTTCCGCTCCTGCAGGCAGCTCGGAAACGGCCGCCCCCGCGAACCACAGGGCGGGCCTTTCCACCCGGCTCTGCCCCCGGGAGAGGTAGAGCTGAACCACTTCGCTGGACGCCCGGGCGGAATGGTTCCTGAGCCGGACGGTCACAGCGACGTCCTCCTCCTGTGCCCGGGCCTCCAGCTGTGACAGGCTCCAGCTTCCGTAGCCCAGTCCGTGCCCGAAGGCGTAAGCAGGTGCGGTTTCCGCCCCGGCGCGGTAGCCGATGGCGAGCCCTTCGCGATAGACCACGTCGCCATTCTGCGGCTGCGGCGAAGGCAGACCTTCCTCACGGGACGGGAAGGTGACGGGCAGCCTGCCACCGGGCTCTGCCTCTCCGGTCAGAACGTCCGCCACAGCCCAGCCCATTTCCTGGCCGCCGAACCACGTCAGGAGGATGGCATCCACCTGGTCACGCCAGGGCAGGAGAACGGGCGCCCCGGAATTGACCACCACGATGGTCTTCGCGCTCACGGCCGCCACCGCTGCCACCAGTTCGTCCTGGCGCCCCGGCAGAGCGAGTGTGGTCCGGTCGAAACCTTCAGCTTCGTCTTCCGAACCCGTGCCTGCAAAGACGATGACGCAGTCCGCATCGCGGGCCGACTCCACCGCCTCCGCGATCAGCAGGTCGGCGTCGGGTGCTGCTGAATCAAAGCCCAAACGGAGGGAGGCCACGGTCCGCTGCGCCGGCGTGTAGGTGAAGACCACCCCCACCGCCTGTCCCGGCGCCATGGCGAGGTCAATCAGCGCTTGCGGCGGCAGGGACATGCCCACCACGGCGTCGCCATTAATGGGGATGAGATCCCCATCGAACCGGGCGACGCCGTCCACGGTCACCTGCGCGTGGCCCACGCCCGCCGCGGAGAACACGTAATCGCCCGGGGTGTCGGCGGTGAGGAGGGTGCTTGCCCGGATGGCCTTGACCTCGTCCTCCGGAACGCCGTCGGGGTAGCCCATCCCGTACGTCAGAGTGTCGCAGCGGTCGCGTGTTTCGCTGCCCAGCGTGCGGCCTTCCTGGTCCAGGAATTCAATGAGGACCACGCCCTGGCCTCCCGGCGCGGAGCCGTTCGCTGCGGAAAGGGTCTTCACCAGCGTGGTGGGGCGGACCCCCTCGCTGTAATGGAACAGGGTGTCCGGCATGGCCGCGCGCAGCGCCTCCAGGGGCGGCACGGTCGGGGGAGCGATGACCGCCGCGCTGCCGCCGCCGTTGGTTCTCGGCACCACAGCGGCAGGACCGACGACGGCGATCTTCCGTGCCGCCGTCGTCAACGGCAAGGCCCGGTCCTCATTGCGCAACAGCACCATGCCCTTGGCCCCGGTGTCCCGCAGAAGCCGGCGTATCCCGGACGATTCCGCGGACGGCGGCGTGGGGAGGGCATCCCGGTCCACCAGTGGCTCAATGCCGTCGAGGGCTCCGAGCCGGGCCGCCAGCCGCAGCAGCCGGAGCACCTTGTTGTCGACGGCCGCCTCCGGGACGCGTCCTTGGCGGACTGCATCCACGAGGCCCGCGGCCCACATGGTCCTGGGGCCGGGCATCGCCAGGTCGGTACCACCCAGCGCTGTCGACTCCACAGTCCGGATGGCTCCCCAGTCGGAAACCACCAAACCGTCGAATCCCCATTCGCGCTCCAAAATCTCCGTCACGAGGTCCGACTCGACGGCCGGGGTGCCGTTGACCCGATTGTAGGAGGACATGATGCCGAGGCCACCGGCTTTGACGATCGCTTCGAACGGGGCCATGTAGGCCTCCCGCAATACATTCTCAGGGACCACCGAGTTCGAATTCAGCCTGTCCGTTTCGGCCTCGTTCGCGATGAAGTGTTTGGCTGTGGTGGCCGGGCCCTCGGCTTGGATTCCCCGCACCATGGCCGCCCCCATGATGGCCGTGAGGTACGGGTCCTCGCTGAACGCTTCGAAGTGGCGTCCGCCGTAGGGGGTGCGCTGAAGATTGACCACCGGTCCAAGGACGACATCCACGCCCTTGCGCCTGGCTTCCGCGCCGATGACGCCACCCATGGCGGCCGCCACGCGAGCGTCGAACGTTGCTGCCAGCGCCGTCGCCGAAGGGATATTGATGGAGGTGTCCGCCTCGGTCCACCGCACGCCGCGGATTCCCACGGTTCCGTCGGAGAGAACCAGGGAGCGCAGCCCGATCGATTCATCGGCGTAGGTGCTCCAGTGGTCCTTGCCCGACAGCAGCCGGACCTTGGCTTCCAGGTCCAGGCGCGCAAGACGGGCCATGAGTTCCTGCTCGAGCAAGCGGGAAGGGGGAACGGGATTGCACGCATGGGCGGCACCTTTCGCAATATGCTGCCGGCCGCTGCACGAGGGATACCAGGGGTGCGCGGCGGCATCAGGCCCGGTGGGGTTCGCGATGCATTGACCGCTGCGAGCAGGCCCACCGGATGGATTGCGTCTGCCTACGTTCGCCCTCAATTTACAACAGCTGCGGGCCGGGGCGCCAGATCGCGGCTACCGCCTGCGTGACACGCGCTTCGTCATGAACGCCAGGAACGCCGACACCAGAAGGACCACGGAACTTGCCAGGAAGGTACTTTCAAAGCCCAGCGAGTCGAACAGCACTCCGCCAACTGTGGAGCCCAAGGCAATGCATGTCTGAACCACGGCCACCATGAGCCCACCGCCCTGTTCGGCGTTGCGCGGCATCGCTTGCGCCACCCAACTCCACCAGCCCACCGGAGCGGACGTTCCCAACAGCCCCCAGAAACCCAACAGAACAACGACGACGGCGAACACGCCACCGAACGGGATCAAGGCAACTGCGACGAGGGCCATGACGACAGGGATCACCATGAGTGTCCGGTACAGGCCAGCACCCAGGAACCGGCCGATGAGCATGGTCCCGACGAATCCGGATACGCCCATGACCAGCAACACGAGGGACACCACTGGACCGTCAATGTGGGTCACGGTTTCCAGGAAGGGCCGCACGTAGGTGAAGAGGATGAACTGGCCCATGAAGAAGCTCCCGCAGGCGGCCATGCCCCATGCGACAGTCCGGTCCTTGAAAGCCGTGAAGATGGTAAGGATGTCGCGGGCCTTGTTCCCGCTGGGCGGCGCTGCGAGGGACGGCAAGGAAATCCAGAGCCACACCACACAAACCGCCGAGACCGGCACCAGGCAGAGAAATGCTCCCCGCCAACCAATGAACGAACCCAGGTAACTGCCAAGCGGCGCAGCCAGAACTGTGGCCAGGGCATTGCCGCCGTTGACGATCGCCAGCGCACGCGGCACCTGCGCCGGGGCGACCAGCCGCATGGCGGTGGCAGCGGACATGGACCAGAAACCGCCGATGACAACACCGATGGATGCCCGGCCCACCATGAATGGCAGGTACCCCGGGGCCAAGGCGATCAGGGCGCCGGAGGCACCCATCAACGCGGCCAGCCCGATCAGCAAGGTGCGCCGGTTCATCCTGCCGGTTACCACGGACACGGAAAGGCTGGTGAGGACGGCGAACAGCCCGGAGATCGCAATGCCCTGGCCCACCAACCCTTCGGAGACCTGAAGATCATTGGCCATGGGAGTCAGGAGACTCACGGGCATGAATTCGGAGGCCACCACGGCGAACGCTCCAAAGGACATTGCGAAGACACCGCCCCAACGGCTCACGGGGTTCGGGCCTTCTTTGTGTGCGCCGGGCGTGGCGGTACGGGTATCTGCTGACATGGATTGGCCTCTCAGGTGAACTGGGATCCATCGGACCATGGCTTGGCGGACAGGTGGGAGGGACCGTTTATACGGGTTCCAACAGAACCTCTCACCGCGGGCAACGGGGGTCGTAACGTGGAGGGCATGGACAATCGGTCGGAAGTGCGGGAGTTCCTGATGTCCCGCCGCGCGCGCATCACCCCGGAGCAGGCAGGCATCGAAGCTTTCGGCATTCGACGGCGGGTCACCGGCCTGCGGCGCGATGAAGTGGCGCGGCTTGCCGGTGTCAGTATCGACTACTACATCCGCTTGGAGCGGGGAAACCTCTCCGGCGTATCGGACAGCGTCCTGGACGCCATCGCCGGAGCGCTGCAACTGGACCGCGCAGAACTCGAGCACCTCTACGACCTCGCCCGGACAGCCAACCGGGGCGGGCGCACAAAGGTCAAGAAGGCGGCCCGCACGATCGATCCCGCGCTCCAGTTTTTCCTGGATTCCATTACGGGAGCACCGGCTCTGATCTCCAACAACCGCATGGACGTGGTGGCTGCTAATGCTCTGGGTTACGCCATGTACTTCGACCTCTTCCGGAGCACGGCCGGCCCCGCGAACCACTCCCGGTTCATCTTCCTGGATCCCCGCGGACGGGATTTTTATCCCGATTGGAACCGTGCCGCGAACACCAACGTGGAGATCCTGCGCCGCCACGCGGGTCGCTTCCCCCATGACAAGGCAATCGCCGAACTCGTGGGCGAGTTGTCCATGCGGAGCGAGGAATTCCGCACCCTTTGGGCCGCGCACAATGTCCGGCGGCACCGCTCGGGAATGAAGACCTTCCAGCACCCGGTGGTCGGATCGCTGGAACTGACCTACCAGCAGCTCGAACTCGACGAGGATACCGGCCTCCACGTCACCGTCTACCCGGCCGTGCCAGGAAGTGCCAGCGAGGAAGGCTTGAAACTCCTGGCGTCCTGGGCGGCTACCGAAAACGTCGTCGAAAAGGCCACGGCAGGCACGCGCTGATTCTTGAGGAGCGAAACATGAAGTACATGAAAAGCGGCAACCCGACAGCAGCCGGCCCGAAGGAATGGTTCACGGGAACCGTGCAGATCGACGGTATCCGGAACCCGGATGGGCAATCAGCCATCGGCTGCGCACACGTCCGGTTCGCTCCCGGTGCACGGACTGCCTGGCACCACCACCCCAAGGGACAAACCCTGTATGTCACCGACGGAATAGGTCTGGTGGCTACGCGGGACGGCGGGATACAGGAGATCCGCCCCGGCGACGTTGTCTACATCGAACCCGGCGAGGAACACTGGCACGGCGCCACCCCGGACCGGTTCATGGCACATATCGCGATGCAGGAGGCCGACGGGAACGGCCAGGTCGTGACCTGGCTGGAACACGTCACGGACGAGGACTACGGGGCCTGAGCAGCTCTTTCGGGGCATAGCCCGCCCTGCAGCTGCGGTCCTTCGCCGCGTCGTGTCCCGCCCATTCTCCTGCCGGCCCTTATGCTGGCCGGTGAATGGGGGATTCGATGTTGGATTTGTTGAGCATGAAACTTGCTCTTGCTGTTGTGACGTTAACACTGTGGGTTCTTTTCCTGGGTTCTTACCGGAGGACCCGATCGCTCTACAGCGCCTATTGGTGTGCTGCCTTGGGGTGCTGGCTTGCGGGCAACGTGGCGTACTGGCTGAAGGAAGCGGACTGGGGCTGGGTAGCCAGCCCCCTGGGCAACGCTCTTACGGTCGCCGGAGCCTTCGGTGTCTGGGCGGGGTTCCGTTCCTTGCGGAACCTTGGCACGCCGTTATGGCTGCTATTTGCTGCTCCGGCAGTAACGGCTTCGGCGACAGTCATTGAAACCGACCCCGACGGCGCGTGGCAGGGCGGGTTGGTGTACTTCGCTTTGATGGCGACCGGGATGGCGCTCGCCGCCCGGGAACTGGCCTTGCTGAAGTCGCGGGCCTCGCAAGCTCATCGGCCGCTGTTGGTTGTCGCTGCTGTCCTGGTGGCCTACTTCGGTTGCCGCATAGTGGTTTATGCCGTGGCAGGGCCGGACAGCGAGGTCCTGCAGTCCTATTTCAGCCCGGCGGTGACGTGCTTGCTGCTGATCATGCTGCTGGTCCTGGTTTCCTTCAGCATGACCGCGCTCAATAGCCACCAGCTCATCACGAGGCTCAATGAGCGGGCATCGCGCGACGGAATGACGGGCTTGTTCAATCGCCAGGCTTTCATGGAATTGGCTGAGCGGGAGCTCGCTGCCCTGCAAACGGCGGGCAGGTCGGCGGCCGTTGTCCTGGCCGACCTTGATCATTTCAAGTCCGTGAACGATACCCACGGGCATGCCGCCGGGGACGCTGCCATCCGGGCGTTTGCCGTGGCGTGCAAGGGTTCGTTGCGCAGGACCGACTTGGTGGGCCGGTACGGCGGGGAGGAATTTGTCATCTTCCTGCCGGGTGCCGACGAGGTCGCGGCGGAAGCCATCACCACCGAGATCAGCCGGCGCCTGGCCGCTGCACCGGCACCTGACGGGCTGGAGTTTCCCACCGTCAGCTACGGGATTTCATCCACTGCAATTTCAGGCTCAACGCTGGCCCAGCTGATCCACACCGCCGATGGGGCCCTTTACCAAGCCAAAGCAGCGGGCAGGAACCGCGCGTTCAAGGCCGATGGTCCCTTGGACGCGGCCTCCTCCACCTGACATCACACAACGCGAAGGTTGCCTGAGGTACTCGTAGCTGGTGTGGCAACGCATCGGGAATCCGGTGCCGGGACCCGAATCCCAGGACCAAGCGCAAGCCCTCGTGAATTCTCCACATGGCTCCAAAAACCCATTGCCCTCCCCACCCCACGATGGTTCGATGGGACTCATGGCTACCGCAGAAAGTTATGTCCTGGCGATCGGAACCAAGAAAGGCCTGTGGCTGGCAACCAGCCCGGACCGAAAAGAATGGTCCCTCTCCGGTCCGCACTTCCTGATGAGCGAGATACCCAGCATCGGGATAGACACGCGGGACGGCAAAACACGAATCATGGTGGGGGTAAGGTCTGAGCACTGGGGACCCACCGTGGCCCATTCAGACGACCTCGGCGCCACATGGACCGAGCCCGAGCAAGGCGCCATCAAATTCCCGGACGGCACCGACGCCGCCCTGGAACGGGTTTGGCAGATCTACCCCGACGCCGACTCCCGCCCAGGCGTCGTGTGGGCCGGTTGCGAGCCGATTTCGGTGTGGAAATCCACCGACGGCGGCGAACACTTCGAGCTGAACCGCGGACTATGGGACCACCCCCACCGCAGTGAATGGGGTGCGGGCTACGGCGGCGCGGCGGCACACTCGATTGTGGTGGATCCATCCGGCGAGAAGGTCCACATCGCCATGAGCACTGGCGGCGTCTACAGATCCCTCGACGGCGGGACCTCCTGGGAGCCCCGCAACAAGGGCATTTCGGCGTACTTCATGCCGGACCCCAATCCCGAGTTCGGCCAGTGCGTGCACAAGATCGCAGCCGATGCCTCCGTCGAAGGGCGCCTGTACGCGCAGAACCACCACGGTGTGTACCGGACGGATGACAACGGCGAGAATTGGGATTCCATCGCCGAAGGGCTGCCAGCCGATTTCGGTTTCGTCATGCTCACCCATCCGCGCCGGGAAGGGACGGCCTGGGTCATCCCGCTCAAGGCCGACGGTGAACGCATCCCGCCTGGCAGCAAGCTCAGCGTCCACCGAACCGACGATGCCGGTAACACCTGGAAGGAACTGCACACGGGCCTGCCGGACCACGAATACAACGCGGTGCTCCGGGATGCGGCATCCGTGGATACTGCCGAACCCGTGGGTGTGTACTTCGGAACCCGCGGTGGTTCCGTGTACGCCAGCGCCGACGAGGGCGAGACCTTCAATGAAGTGGTCTCGCACTTGCCGGACGTGCTGTGCGTTCGTGCGGCCGTCGTTGTTGGCAGCGACGCTGGAGCCACCGCCGTCGAGCAATCAGCAGCCAGCGCCCCGGTACCTGGTTAGGTCCGTTGTGGCTGACTTTACGGTCCTGTTGCCTGGTGTCCTGCAGCCGCTCGTCGGCGGACAGTCCTGTCTGACTGCGTCCGCCGACGGTGCTGTGACCGTTGGACAGCTCTTGGACTCGGTGACCGGAGATTATCCGGTCCTGGCCAGGCGTTTGCGTGATGAAACCGGGGCGCTGCGCCGTTTCGTGAATATTTACGTTAACGGTGACGAGGTCCGGCGGTTGAATGGTCTTGAAACGGAAGTTGCGGCGGGCCAGGAGGTCTTGATTGTCCAGTCCGTGGCCGGCGGCTGAGGGTGAAGGGCGTCCAGCCTGGTCTCCAGCAGGGACTGTTCAGGCGACGCGCCAAACACTGCATTCGTCGGTATTGATGGCTTTCCTCATCCCGGAGGCGTAATCCATGATCCAGACGACGCCGATCCCTGGCGCCGTTTCCTGGACCCGTCCGCGGCGTATGACCACGTCGTCGTAAGCGGGCCCAACTGACAGGCGGGCCTCGATCTCGTCCCCGCGGTGGAGCTGGCTGATCGCGCGTATTCGTGTTGTTTGAGTGGTTACTTCCTTCAGCATGGTGTCCTCCTGGCTGGAGCTGGTGCCTGCACTTGCCGGCTATTCCAGTGTGGAGGGGCAATGTTGCCACGGTATTTCGGCGTGGTTAGGGTCCGGTTAGCATTCCGGGATGGTTGCGTTTCCGCCCGTGCGCGGGCGCCGCCGCGACGGGCGGCGACAAGACGCGCCCGCCTGAAGTCCGGCGCCTCCGCAGGCCAGTGCCGAGGCGGTTGTAGCCTGATCTCGGTTACTGAGATTTACAGCAACCACAGGCTCCGTCCTCCCGGGAGAACCAATGGGTGTTTTACGGCGATCGCTCGCGCTGTCCACAGGCTTGGTGGTTTTTGCCGCCGGCCTGTTTTTCGTCCAGGCCCCTGCCACGGCAGTTCCACTTCCCGGGCCCGATAATCCGAACGTCCAATTCGTTGAAGGGACACCGCACTCGGAGCATGTTTTCGAGACGCCCCTCCCGGAAACCAAGCAGCCCACCAAGGGCCAGGCCGACGTCGACTCGCTGCTCCGTGACGGAGCTGCGGCAGCCGGTCCGGGCGGCACCATCAACGTCCGGCTGGTCACCGCGAAACTGGCGGACAACACCAACCCGGTTTCCATGACGGACGCTGAAAAGGCTGTGGTGTCCACCAGTAACTACTGGAAAGCCATGACGGCCAACAAGCTGTCCATGACGGTGGCCAGCAAAGTCGCCGGCCACCAATCCAAGGCCCGCTCCACGGACAGTTACAGCACCATCATCTCCACCATCACGGGGGAGTTGAACTGGTCGGCCAGTCCTTACACAGCGCTGGTCATCTTCATTCCGACGTCCACGTTGTCCGGCAACGCCCTGGGCGCCGGGTACAGCAGCGGCAGTTACAGCGGCCGGGTGCTCCTGCCCCAGATCAGCAGCTTCACCAACAACGTGATGAGCCACGAGTTCGGCCACGTCATAGGCCTGATGCACGCAGATGCCCTGCAGTGCGGCAGCGGAGTGTCCGACGTCGGGGTCAACAGCAACGGCCAGTTCACCGATCCGTCCTGCTACATCCGCGAGTACGGCGACACCACCGACATCATGGGAGCTGCCCAGTACGCGACGCCGGTTGTGAGTTCCACGTTCTGGGACTATGCGGGCCTGGGCCGTGGGGATGAGATCCGGGACGTGGGCATCGCAACGGGTTCCAAGAGCTACACGCTCAAGCCGTGGGGAGGCACCGAAGCCCAGCGGGCGATCAAATTCACCGATCCCGTCAGCAAAGAGGTCTATTACCTGGAGCTGCGGGAACCTGCCGGCTATGACAATTACCTGGGAACAGCCGGCAAACCCGGAAACATGGGCGTGAAGATCGTCCAGCGCGGCGGCGCCACTATCGCTTCTTCCCTGATTCTGATGCCCTCCACCAAGCCTTTCTCCGACCCGTGGTACGCCAGCAACCACGCCTGGCAGGCAGGGAGCACCTTCACCACGTACACCGGTACGCAGGTGACCATGAATTCGGTGTCGTCGACGTCGGCCACCATCACCATCACTGCCGACCCGCGGCTCACCGCCAAGGTCCGCTTTTCTACGGGAGATTTCGACGGCGATGGACTCGCCGATGTCTTCTCCCGCGAACCCGACGGCTCCCTGATGCTGTATTCGGGTTTGCCCGGCAACAGGCTGGATAATCCGCGTCAGGTGGGCTCCGGGTGGAACGTTTTTGACGCCATCACCGGCTTTTCGGATTTCGATGGAGACGGACGAAGCGACATCCTGGCGCGCACCAGCGACGGTGTCCTCTGGCTATACCCGGGCGACGGAAACGGGGGTTTCCTTCCCAAACGGCAGATCGGTTCCGGTTGGCAGGGCTTTACGAACATCATTGGCGTGGGCGATTTCGACGGCGATGCCCGCCTCGACGTCATGGCGACCAAGCCGGATGGCACTCTCTGGCTTTACTCAGGAGATGGCCAGGGCGGCTTCCGTGCCTGGTCGCAGATCGGATCGGGTTGGAACGGCTTCACCAGCATCACTTCCGATGGCTCCTTCGGGCTTCTGGCGCGGGCAAGCGACGGCACCCTCTACCTGTACCCCGGCAACGGCTGGGGTGGTTTCGTGCCGCGCGTCGCAATCGGCAGCGGTTGGAACGCGGTGGGCGACATCGTGAGCGGACAGGACTTCACGGGTGATAAGAAGTCCGATGTCCTGACGGTGACCTCCGGGGGGTCCATGCGGCTCTACCCGGGCAGCGGTTCGGGCTTTGCCGAACGCTTGGTCATCGGTGCCGGGTGGAACCAGTTCAGCCAGGTCTGGGAGGCGGGAGATTTCGACGGAGATGCAGTCGCCGACATCCTGGCCCGCGGTACTGACGGCGCGTTGTGGCTCTATCCGGGGAACGGTTCCGGCGGCTTCCTGCCCCGCGTCCAGGTGGGGTCGGGGTGGAATGCTTTCAATACTGTCCTGAGTGCCGGAGATTTCGACGGCGATGGCCACCCGGACCTGGTCGCACGGACAGCCGGCGGAGCGCTGTGGTTGTACCCGACAGACGGCCGGGGCCAGTTCCTGGCCCGCAAGCAGATCGGTGTCGGCTGGCAGGGTTTCACTGAGCTTCTCGCTCCGGGCGATTTCTCGGGTGACGGCAAAGCGGACCTTGTGGCTCGGGCCGCGAATGGCAGCTTGTGGCTGTACCCGGGTAACGGTTCGGGCGGCTTCCTGCCGTGGAAGCAGATCGGCACGGGGTGGGACATTTTTGACTCGGTAGTGCAGGGTGGGGACTTCAACGGCGATGGCCGGGAGGACATCATGGCCCGGGGCACTGACGGGGCGTTGTGGCTGTATCCGGGCAATGGCAGCGGCGGATTCCTGGCCCGCGTTGCCCTGGGTTCCGGCTGGAACACTTTCAGCTCGTTCGCGGCCTTGGGGACAGGCTTCACGGGAACGGGAAATCCGTCAGTTGTGGGTGTTGGCGGAAACGGGGAGCTCTTCCTGTACACAGGAACCGGTCAGGGGAGCTTTCAGTCCGTGCTGCTGGATCCCCGGTAGGCCTGGGATGTTCCTTGCCGCTTGCCTTGTCTGAACACCAGACCGGGCAGCGGAAAGCCCGGCATATCAGGAGACATGCCGGGCTTTCCCCGTTCCGAAGCTCCGGCAATAGTGCTGGAGCGCCGGAGAGGTGACGTTCTAGCGCAGGCCGAGTTCCGCCGTCGGGACCTTTGCCGATTCGCGTGCCGTGGAGGCCGAGACGATGGCGATGAGGCAGACGATGGCCGTGAAGATGGACACGGGAACCCATCCACCGGGTTTGGTGCCACCGATGGCGGTCACGATGGTCGGGGCGAAACCTGCGGCGAGGAAGCCGAGCTGCGTGCCGATGGCCAGGCCGGAGAAGCGGACCTTGGTGCTGAACATTTCACCGTAGAACGACGGCCAGACGGCGTTGGCGGCAGCGTAGCCAAGCGAGAAGTACACGACGGCGGCCAGGAACATCAGCGGCGTGGAACCGGACTCGAAGCTCAGGAAGAAGACCGGCGTCATGATGGCGCTGGCCACTGCTCCGTAGATGAACACGGGCTTGCGGCCGATGCGGTCTGCCAGCGTGCCGAAGAGCGGCTGGGTTCCCAGAGCCACGAGGTTGGCCACAACCACCAGCCATAGGGTGATGGTGCTGTTCACGTGCRCAACGTCCTGGGCGTACTTGATGGCCAGGGTGCCGAAGACCGTGCTGACTGCGGCAATGAACGCGCAGCAGATCACGCGGAGGACGTCCTGCCAGTGGTGCTTGAGGAGGTCGGCGATGGGGAGCTTGGCAATCTGGTTGTTCTTCTGTGCCTCAGCGAATGCGGGTGGCTCGTGCAGGGTGCGGCGGATGAAGAAGGCAACCAGCACCACTACTGCGCTGAGCCAGAACGGAATACGCCAGCCGATGCCGTACTTGATGTCATCCGGCAGTGCCACCACGGGAATGAACACGAGCGCTGCCAGGATCTGGCCGCCCTGCGTTCCCGTCAAGGTCCATGAGGTGAAGAAGGAGCGGCGGTTGTCCGGGGCGTGCTCCAAGGTCATGGATGACGCGCCGGCCTGCTCGCCCGCTGCCGACAAACCCTGGCAGAGCCGGGCAAGTACCAGGAGGATCGGGGCACCCCAGCCGATGGTTTTGAAGTCGGGGAGGCAGCCGATCACGAAGGTCGAGGCGCCCATGAGCACCAGGGTGAACATGAGGACCTTCTGCCGGCCGATCCGGTCGCCGAAGTGACCCAGGAACGCAGCGCCGATGGGCCGTGCAAGGTAGGCGAAGCCGAACGTGGCAAAGGACATGACGGCCGCATTGGTGTCTGCGTCCGGGAAGAAGACGTGCGGGAAAATCAAAGCCGCGGCAGATCCGAAGATGAAGAAGTCGTAGTACTCCACGGCGCTGCCCAGGAAGCTGGCGAGGGCAGCCTTCTTGGGTGTCCCGGTGGTTTCGGTGATGCCTGGCGTCGCTGACGGCATTGTTTGGCTCATTGGGTGTTCCTTCTGTGACGACGATGTCGCGAATAGAGCTTCAGCGGGAGACCCAAGCGAGGTGCGGCCGGTCAATCCCTTAGCTAGTAACCACATGGTGAGAGCTACTTGCGTAATACAGCAATGATCCCTGTGAGTATGGTCACTTGTCAAGAGGTGTAATCACCATCTAGAAATAGCTCTCACTATGTGAGAGCATCGGGTTATGAGTGTGAAAGAGGACACAAAGACCGACATGGTCGGCAAAGCCCTGGGCCTGCTGGTCCTGCTGGGAAACGAGCCGAAGGGTGCAAGTGCGGCGGATCTGGCAAGAAGCGCCGGACTGCCTTTCAGTACCACCTACCGGCTACTGGGCTCGTTGACCCGCGACGGATTCGTTGACTACGAACCCGATGGCCGCCGCTACCACCTGGGCCTGCGCGTCTTCCAGCTCGGACAACGCGTCTCCAACCACCACGGCTTCGCTGCCACAGCGCTGCCGGTCCTGCAGCGGGTCACCGACAGTACGCATGAGGCCACCATCCTCTCGGTCCGCGACGGCGACCACCACCTCACGGTCAACAAGGTGGACGGGCCCAAGACGTTCCGCGTCACCAGTGACCCCGGACATCTGGGAGCGTTGCACACGACGTCGGTGGGCAAGGCCCTGGTTGCGTTCGAGGATGAGCCCGAGCGAAAACGCCTGATCGAGGAACTTCCCCTGGACCCGCTCACTGAGCATTCCATCACCGACCGCGACAAGTTCCGGGCGGAAATTGAACAGGTGCGCCGGCAGGGCTACGCCGTGATGGACGAGGAAAACGAGATCGGCATGCGTGCCGTCGCTGTCCCGGTCCTCAACTCCCAGGGCCACGCGTTCGCTTCCCTGGCCACTGCCGTTCCGGTTTTCCGACTCAGCATGGAGGAACTCATCGCCCATGTGCCCACCCTGCAGGAGGCCGCGGCTGAACTCGCGGCCCGCCTGCCGCAGCGCTGAGCTTCGTTGCGGGGCCCGTTCTGCGCGCCAAACGCGACTCTTAGCGCGCAAAGCAGGCCCCGCAACGCAAAAATCAGCCCGACACAACGCATCTGGCACGTCCTTTGTTCGCGATAAGAACAAGCGTGCGGAATATGAACACTTGTAGTAATCTGGATAACACCCGGCCGTCGACGCCCCAGAAAACGTCAATGGCCGCGGTGCTGAAGTCAAAGGAGCTTTAGGATGAGCAACCGAGCCGAGTCCGTTCTGGTGGGCCTCGTTGGCGAAGGGGTCATGCCCTCGCTCACGCCGCCCATGCATGAACGCGAAGCCGATGTGCAGGGCCTTCGCTTGCTGTACCGCCCCATCGACCTGCTGGAGCTGGCCTTGCCGGCCGCCGCCGTCGGGGACCTCCTCACCGCAGCCGCCCGCATGGGCTTCAACGGCCTCAACATCACGCACCCGTGCAAGCAGCTGGTGCTTGGGCACCTTGATGAAATTTCCGACGACGCCGCGCGCCTGGGTGCCGTCAATACGGTCCTGATCCAGGACGGCCGGTTCATCGGACACAACACGGACTTCTCCGGCTTTGGTTCGGCCTTGAGGGATGGACTTCCGGACGCCACCTTGGGCCGCGTCGTCCAGCTTGGCGCCGGCGGGGCCGGTTCTGCCGTCGCCTACGCGCTCCTCAAGGCCGGTGTCACCACCCTGGACCTGGTGGACGTGGATCCCGCCCGGGCCGCGGAACGTGCCGATGAACTCAGCGGACTCTTCCCCGCGGCCACCGTCACCCCGCGCAGCACGGACGAACTCCCGCAGATCATGCCCCTCGCCGACGGCCTGGTGCACTGCACCCCGATCGGCATGGCCGCCCACCCCGGACTGCCGCTGGACCTGGGACTCGTGGAGCCGAGGCACTGGGTGGCGGACATCGTCTACCGCCCCATCGAAACGCAACTGGTCCGCGAAGCACGGGCCAAGGGCTGCAAAGTCCTCGACGGCGGCCGCATGGCAGTCGGTCAGGCGGCCGACGCCTTCAAACTCTTCACCGGACGGGACGCCGACCGCAACCGCATGCGGGAGCACTTCCTGGAGCTGATCGCCCTGGAAGACGCCGCAACCGCGCTCTCCGCCGGCACCCTCGCAAAGGCGGCCCACTGATGCGCACCGGAATCGCCACAGTCTGCCTGTCGGGCACCTTGAAGGAAAAGATGCAGGCCTGCGCCATCGCGGGCTTCGACGGCATCGAGATCTTCGAGCAGGACCTCGTCACGTCCCCGCTGAGTCCCGAGGACATCCGGAAGATGGCCGCCGACCTCGGCCTGGGCCTGGATCTCTACCAGCCGTTCCGGGATTTCGACGGCGTCACTCCGGACCTGCTGAAGGCCAACCTCAAGCGGGCCGAGGCCAAGTTCAAGCTCATGTCGCGCCTGGGCATGGACACCATCCTGGTCTGCTCCAACGTGGCCACGGCCACCATCGATGACGACCAGCTGCGGGCCGAACAGCTGGCAGCGCTCGCCGGACTGGCAGGAGACCACGGGGTCAAGGTTGCCTACGAGGCCTTGGCCTGGGGCAAGTACGTCAACGACTACGAGCACGCCTACCGCCTGGTGGAAATGGTGGACCATCCGAACCTCGGCACCTGCCTGGACTCCTTCCACATCCTTTCCCGCGACTGGGACACCGCCCCGATCGAGGACATTAACGCGGAGAAGATCTTCTTCGTGCAGGTTGCCGACGCCCCCAAGCTCTCCATGGACGTGCTCTCCTGGAGCCGCCACTACCGGGTCTTCCCCGGGGAGGGACAGTTCGAGCTCGCCAAGTTCATGGGCCACGTCGTCCGTGCGGGCTACACCGGGCCGGTATCGCTTGAGGTCTTCAATGACGTCTTCCGCCAGTCGGACGTGGAACGGACCGCAGTGGATGCCATGCGCTCACTCATCTGGCTGGAAGAACAGAGCGCAAAGTGGCTGGCCGGCACCTCCGCGGAAGCCGGAACGGAAGCAGCAGCCTCGTCCCGCCGTCGTTATCCCATGGAACTTGCCACGCTGCCCAAGGTCAACGAACCAGCCGGCTTCAACTTCGCCGAGGTCAAAGCCGACGACACCGCGCAGCTCGAGAAGCTCCTGGGGCAGCTCGGCTTCGGATTCGAGGGACGCCACCGCACCAAGGACGTCCAGCTCTGGACCATGGGCCAGGCGCGCGTCATCATCAACGAGCAGGCGGCCTCGCACTCGGAACCGGCCATCGCGGCCCTGGGGTTCGACGTCGACTCTCCAGTGATTGCCTCCGCTCGCGCCCAGCAACTCAAGGCGCCCGTAGTGGCGCGCAAGGTCCAGGCCGACGAGGAAGTCTTCCAAGGCATCTCCGCCCCGGACTCCACCGAGATCTTCCTGTGCCAAGGCAGCCCTGACGGAACCGCAGCCTGGACGCACGAGTTCGGCGAAGGCCTGGAACACGTTCCCAGCGGGCAGAACGCGGTCATTGACCACGTGAACCTCGCCCAGCCGTGGCAGCACTTTGACGAAGCCGTCCTCTTCTACACCAGCGCATTGGCCCTGGAACCGCTGCCGTTCGCAGAGGTCCCGAGCCCCAGCGGCCTGGTGCGCTCGCAGGTCATGGAAACCAGCACCGGCGCGGTGCGGCTGGTGCTGAACCTGGCGCCGGCCCAGCAAGCGCAGAACGCCCGCAAAACGTACCAGGAACACATCGCCTTCGCCGTGGACGACCTCGTGGCCACGGCGCGGTCCGCCCGGGACCGCGGCCTTGAGTTCCTGCAGATTCCGGCCAACTATTACGAGGACCTGGACGCACGGTTCGATCTTGAACCGGGCTTCCTGGCCACCCTCCAGGAGCTCAACCTCCTGTATGACCGGGACGCCAACGGCGAATTCCTCCACTTCTACACGGCCACAGTAGGCAGTGTGTTTTTTGAAATGGTGGAGCGCCGTGGCAGCTACAACGGCTACGGAGCCCCGAATGCCCCAGTCCGCCATGCCGTCCAATACGACTCACTTCACCGGGCATAGCTGCCCGAACCTCTCAAAGAATCCATAGAAAGGAGCCGGTTGTGCCGCAAGACAACACTGCACAAGCTCTAGAATCCGAGGAACTCGTGCCGCCAGCAGAGCCGCATGCCGCGCACGATGCCAAGAAGGTTGAGACGCAGGCGGACCTCAGTGCTGAGATCAAGGCCATCGGGGATCGTTACGCCCAAGCACTGAAGGACGGCAAAGGACCCGAAACCATGCCGCGGCTGGACTATGCGCCCTACCGCAGCAGCATCCTGCGCCACCCCACCAAGAGCCTGCACCACGCGGACCCGGAGACCATCGAGCTCTACTCGCCGGCCTTCGGACACCAGGACGTGCACGCACTGGAATCGGACCTGACCATCCAGCACAACGGCGAGCCGCAGGGTGAGCGCATCATCGTCGCCGGCCGCGTGCTGGACGGCGACGGCCGCCCGGTGGCCGGCCAGCTCGTGGAGATCTGGCAGGCCAACGCATCGGGCCGCTACATCCACAAGCGCGACCAGCACCCCGCACCGCTCGACCCGAACTTCACCGGCGTCGGACGCTGCATTACCGGCGCCGACGGCTCGTACTCCTTCACCACCATCAAACCCGGCGCCTACCCGTGGAAGAACCACCTGAATGCCTGGCGTCCGGCGCACATCCATTTCTCCATGTTCGGCTCGGAGTTCACGCAGCGCATCGTCACCCAGATGTACTTCCCGGGTGACCAGTTGTTCCCGTTGGACCCCATCTACCAATCGATCGTGGACCAGGACGCCCGCGACCGCCTGGTGGCACAGTACGACCACGAGCTGACCAGCCCCGAGTGGGCCCTCGGCTACAAGTGGGACATCATCCTGACCGGTTCCAAGCGGACCTGGACGGAAAACGAAGCATACGGCGACGCCGGGGACGAGGAGTAAGCACATGAGCAAGCTGACACCCACACCGGGCCAGACCGTGGGCCCCTTCTACGGCTACGCCCTCCCCTTCACCAAGGACAACGAGCTCCTGGCCCCGGGCAGCCCCGGCAGCATCCGCCTTCAAGGCACGGTGTACGACGGCGCGGGCAACCCCATCCCGGACGCCATCCTTGAGATCTGGCAGCCGGATACCGAAGGTAACATCGTCCAGCGCACCGGCTCCCTGGTCCGTGACGGCTACACGTTCACCGGCTGGGGCCGGGGCTCCGTGGGCAACTCCGGCGTGTACACGTTCACCACGGTCAACCCGGGTCCCACCAAGCCCGGAACGGCAGCGTTCATCTCGGTGGCCGTTTTCGCCCGCGGCCTCATGAACCGCCTCTTCACCCGCGTGTACCTGCCGGAAAACGAGGAAGCACTGGCCAATGATCCTTTGCTGAGCTCCCTGGATCCGGAACGCCGCAAGACGCTCATCGCCCGTCGCGACCCCGACGGTGGCCTCACCTGGGACATCCGCCTGCAGGGTGGCGACGAGACCGTGTTCCTGGACTTCCAGCAAGACGGTTCGCTCGACAACAGCGTCGGCAACAGCGGGGACTCGCCGGCAAGGGAAAACCTGGCATGATCGACGGCGACTTCGGCCTCCTCAGCCCCGTCTCGGCGTCGCCCACCGTGGCCGCGCTGACGGGCGACCGTGCCGTGATTGCGGCAATCCTCGACGTCGAAGCCGCCTGGGCGGCTGTCCTTGAGGAAGCCGGGCTTGCCCCGGCGGGATCCGCCGCTGTGGTGGCCGAAGCCGCCAACCCCGCGTCCTACGACGTCGCGGATATCGCTGAACGGGCCCAAGGCGGAGGCAACCCGGTGATTCCGTTGCTCGGCGACCTCCGCGCCCGGGTCCGCGGGCTGGACACCGCCGGCATCGGTGCGGGCAAGGCGGTCCACGCCTCGCTCACCAGCCAGGACGTCCTCGACTCCGCCCTCATGCTGCTCGCCTCCAGCACCATCGCGGCGCTGCTGGCCGAAGTCAAGGGCACGACGACGGCGCTCGCTACCTTGGCGGAACAGCATGCGGAAACGCTGTGCGTGGGCAGGAGCCTGACGCAGCATGCGCTTCCGTACTCGTTCGGGCTCAGGGCTGCGCAGTGGTTCCAGGGCGTGGCCGCCGCGGCTGCGCGCCTGGAGTCGTTGGAGTTGACCGTGCAGTTCGGCGGGGCCGGCGGAACCTTGGCCTCCGGGACCAGGCTGGCCGCGGGCTCCGGTTCAACGCCCTTCACACTGGCCGATTCGTGGGCGGCTGCGCTGGGGTTGGCCCCGGCGACGGCTCCCTGGCACACCAACCGCCTGGTGGTGACGGCCCTCGGTGACGGACTTGCGGCACTGGTCGATTCCTTCGGGAAGATCGCAGCGGACCTGTTGTTCCTGAGCCGTCCGGAGGTTGCCGAACTTGGTGAGCCGTTGGCTGCCGGCCGCGGTGTCTCTTCGGCCATGCCGCAGAAGCAGAATCCGGTGCTCTCCGTGCTGATCCGCAGCGCAGCGTTGCAGGCTCCCGGCCTCGCATCTCAGCTGCACCTGGCCGCGGCCACTTTCAATGACGAACGCCCCGACGGCGCCTGGCACAGCGAATGGCCGGCGCTGCGTCGCCTGCTGGGCCTGGCGATGGGCGCTGCTTCCCACCTCCGCGAACTCACCGAGGGTCTCCGTGTCTTCCCGGAAGCGATGCGCAGGAACCTGCAGTTGTCGGGCCCGCTGCTCCTCAGCGAAGGTGTGTCGGCCGCCGTCGCCCCTCTGCTGGGCGAGGACGGAAAGCAGAAGCTGCAGGCTGTCGTCGACCGGACCCTTGCGGCTCCGGCAACCGAACAGGGGGACACGTACCGCAAGCTCCTCCGTGAAACCGTTCCATCCAACAAGCTCTCCGACGCCGGGCTTGAGGCACTGCTGGATCCGGCAAGCTACCTGGGCGAGGCACAGGAAATCAGCCGTCGGATCCTCGCCGCCTACCCCGGCTTCACCGGATCCCCTGCGAAAGGAGCCCCTCGTGGCTAAGCCAACCATCAAGGCCGTGTTGCTGTCCCCGAAACGTGAACTCGGCGCGAAACCGCTCCTGGTGGTCGGCCCGTCGCTGGGTACCTCCACCGTTCTGTGGTCCGAAACCGCCGCGCTCCTGGGCGACGAATACGACGTCATCGGCTGGGACCTGCCCGGCCACGGCATCTCGCCGGCCGCCGCCGAAGGTTTCGACGTCGCGGACCTGGCGGACGCCGTCGTCGACCTTGTGGACTCTGTCACCGGAAACACGGCGGCGACGTTCCACTATGCGGGTGTCTCCCTGGGCGGGGCCACCGGCCTGCAGCTCGGCATCAAGCACGGCGACCGCCTCCGCAGCTTGTCCGTCCAGTGCTCCGGGCCGAAGCTCGGCACTCCGGAGGGCTGGCTGGACCGTGCAGAAACCGTGCGCTCGCTGGGTACTCCGGTGATGATCCAGGGTTCCGCTGAGCGCTGGTTCGGCCACGGATTCATGGAGCGCCAGCCGGAGATCAGCAGCCGCCTGCTGCACGCACTCCGCGACGCCGACAGGTTCAGCTATTCGTTCTGCTGCGAAGCCCTGGCCCGTTTGGACGTCCGCGATCAGCTCGGCAGCATCACCGTCCCCACGCAGGTGATTGCCGGTGAAGAGGACCAGGTCGCACCGCCGTCGATGGCTGAAGAGCTTGTCAACAGCATCGTCGCCGGTGGCGGCACTGCTGAGGCCGTGACGCTCGACGGCGTCGGGCACCTCGCGCCCGCAGAGGCACCGAAAGTCGTGGCATCGCTGATGCGCACCTTCATGAAGGAGAACGGACGATGAGCCCTACGGCTTCCGAAAGCAACGACGCGGCTCGCAACGGTGCCGTGCAGGCGGACGCCACCGCGCAGGATATCTACGACGCCGGCATGGTGGTCCGCCGCGAAGTGCTCGGCGACGCGCACGTGGACCGGGCGAATGCCGGCAAGGATTCCTTCACCGAGGACTACCAGGACATGATCACCAGGATTGCCTGGGGTGGCATCTGGACGCGGCCTGGCCTGAGCCGGCAAATGCGTTCCGCAGTCACCCTCACGGCGCTGGTGGCGCACGGTCACTGGGAAGAGCTGGCCATGCACGTCCGGGCAGCCCTCAACAACGGCCTGAGCAGGGACGAAATCAAGGAAATTCTGCTGCAGACCGCCATTTATTGCAGTGTGCCGTCGGCCAACTCGGCCTTCAAGACGGCCCAAAAAGTATTCGCCGAAATCGACGCCACCGAACCCAACTGACCCCAGGTCCCTGGTTGGTCAGGCAGAAACGAAGGAAACACCATGAACCAGGCTTTTGTGTACGACGCCGTGCGCACGCCCTTTGGCAAGTTCGGCTCCGGCCTTGCCGCTGTCCGTCCCGATGACCTTGCCGCGCACGTGGTCCGCGAGTCCGTGAAGCGGGCACCCGGGCTGGATGTTGAGCGGATCGACGAGGTCGTGTTCGGCAACGCCAACGGCGCCGGCGAGGAAAACCGCAACGTGGCCCGCATGGCCACCCTGTTGGCCGGCCTGCCCGTGTCCATTCCGGGCACCACGGTCAACCGTTTGTGTGGCTCGTCCCTGGACGCGGCCATCATTGCTTCGCGCCAGATCAACGCCGGCGACGCCGACCTCATGCTGGTGGGCGGCGCCGAGTCCATGTCCCGTGCGCCGTGGGTGCTGCCCAAGACGTCCAAGCCCTACCCGGCCGGTGACATGACCCTGGCATCCACCACGCTTGGTTGGCGTTTGGTGAACCCGGCCATGAACAAGGACTGGACCATCTCCCTGGGCGAAGCCACCGAACGGCTGCGCGAGAAGTACGGGATCACCCGGGAACGGCAGGACGCTTTTGCGGCGGACTCGCACAACCTGGCCGACGCCGCGTGGAACGAAGGCTTCTACGATTCTTTGGTCACGGCGGTTCCGGGCACTGATCTCGTCCGGGACGAGGGCATCCGTGCCGGTTCTTCCGCTGAGAAGCTTGCGGGTTTGAAGACCGTGTTCCGCCCTGAGTCTGACGGGCCCGACGGCGGTACGGTCACCGCCGGGAATGCCTCGCCTTTGTCCGATGGTGCTTCGGCTGCGTGGATCGGTTCGGAAGCCGCTGCGGGGATTCTTGGTTTGGATCCCTTAGCCCGTATTGCCGGCCGTGGCGCGCATGGCAACGATCCCCAGTTCTTCGGTTTCGCCCCGGTGGAGGCCGCGAACAAGGCCCTGGCGAAGGCGGGCATCGGCTGGGACCAGGTGGGCGCCGTCGAACTTAACGAAGCGTTCGCCGCGCAATCGCTGGCGTGCGTTGACGCGTGGGGGATCGACCCCGGAATCGTGAACCGCCACGGCGGTGCGATCGCGATGGGCCACCCGCTCGGCGCCTCCGGTACCCGCATCCTGGGCACGCTCGCACGGTCCCTGCAGGCTTCCGGTCAGCGCTGGGGCGTCGCGGCGATCTGCATCGGCGTCGGTCAAGGCCTGGCCGTGGTGCTGGAAAACGTAACTGCCGGAGTTTCAGAAGGAGTCTAGGGCGATGTTGAATTTCATTGACACTGTTGGCGAGGCTGTCGCCGGCATCAAGGACGGGTCCACGGTGATGATCGGCGGGTTCGGCAATGCCGGGCAGCCGTTCGAACTCATTGATGCCCTGATGGACTGCGGGGCGAAGGACCTGACCGTGGTGAACAACAACGCCGGCCAGGGCGATCAGGGCCTGGCGTTGCTGATCAAGGAAGGCCGGGTCCGCAAGATGATCTGTTCCTTCCCGCGGCAGTCCGACTCCTGGCACTTCGACGCCAAGTTCCATGCCGGTGAGATCGAACTGGAGCTCGTGCCGCAGGGCAACCTGGCCGAGCGTATCCGAGCAGCCGGCGCAGGGATTGGCGGGTTCTTCACCCCCACCGGCTACGGCACCACCTTGGCTGAAGGCAAGGAAACCCGGTTGCTGGACGGGAAGTGGCAGGTGTTCGAGACGCCGATCCACGCCGACGTCGCGCTGATCAAGGCGCTCAAGGCCGACGGCAAGGGCAACCTCGTCTACCGCAAGACCGCCCGTAACTTCGGCCCGATCATGGCCGCCGCAGCCAAGCACACCATTGTGCAGGTCTCGGAGATCGTCCCCACCGGTTCGCTGGATCCGGAGAACGTGGTGACACCCGGTATTTACGTCAACAGCGTGGTCCGCGTCGGCGGTTCCCGAGCAGAGCAGGTGGCCTGATCATGAGCACCCAGACAAGCATCCAAACCTCCGAAAAGCCGCTGGGCCGTGACGAACTCGCCCAGCTGGTGGCCCGCGATATCGCTCCCGGTTCGTTCGTGAACCTGGGCATTGGCCAGCCGACGCTCGTGTCCAACTACCTCACCGAGGAACAGAACATCACGCTCCACACGGAGAACGGGATGCTCGGCATGGGCCCGGCAGCTGTTGGCGAGGAGATTGACGGCGATTTGATCAATGCCGGCAAAATCCCCGTCACCGAACTTCCCGGAGCTTCGTACTTCCACCACGCCGACTCGTTCGCGATCATGCGCGGCGGGCACCTGGACATCTGCGTCCTCGGGGCCTTCCAAGTCTCCGCCACCGGCGACCTCGCCAACTGGCACACCGGGGCCCCGGACGCTATTCCCGCCGTGGGTGGCGCGATGGACCTCGCCACCGGCGCCAAGGGTGTCTTCGTGATGATGACCCTGCTGACCCGCGAGGGCGTGTCCAAGCTCGTGGAGAAGTGCACGTACCCGCTGACCGGCGTCGGCTGCGTGACCCGCGTCTACACGGACAAGGCAGTGTTCCTCACAGGACCCGACGGCGTCACCGTCCGCGAGACCTTCGGCTGCACCTTCGACGAGATCCAGGAACTCGTGCCCCTTCCGCTGAAAAAGGCAGAGTAGGCCCCGCAAATCTGGGCTCCCCCGCGTTGTGAGGCCCGCTCTGCATCCCCACCGCCTCCCTAACCTCGCAAGCTCGGTCAGGGAATCCGGGCGGCGTGGGCCCTGTCTTGGCATGGCGCGCAGGGTAGGCCCCGCAAATCTGGGCTCCTCGTTGTGAGGCCCGCTTTGCATATTATTTTTCCCGCTTAGGGCGCAAAGCGGACCCCGCAAGTTTGGGCTCCTCGTTGTGAGGCCCGCTCTACATCCCCACCGCCTCCCTAACCTCGCAAGCTCGGTCAGGGAACCCGGGCGGCGTGGGCCCTGTCTTGGCATGGCGCGCAGGGTAGGCCCCGCAAGTTTGGGCTCCTCGTTGCGAGGCCCGCTCTACGTGCTATCCCCTTGGCATGGCGCGCAGAGTAGGCCCCGCAAGTTTGGGCTCCCCGTTGTGAGGCCCGCTTTGCGTGCTATCCCCTCGGCATAGCCCGCAGAGTAGGCCCCGCAAGTTTGGGCTCCTCGTTGCGGGGCCCGCTTTGCATGTTATTTTTCCCGCTTAGGGCGCAAAGCGGGACCCCGCAACGCCACCTAGGATTGGTAACCATGACCGACTCCGCAGTTACCCCGCAGGCCAGCGACCAGTACGTCCAGTCGCTGGCCCGGGGCCTCGCCGTGATCCGGGCGTTCGACGCAAACAACCCCGTCATGACGTTGAGCGAAGTCGCAGCCCGCACGGACCTGACCCGCGCCACGGCTCGCCGGTTCCTGCATACCCTGGTTGAGCTCGGCTACGTCCGCACTGACGGAAAGACCTTTGCGCTCACGGCCAAAGTGCTGCAGCTCGGCTACTCGTACCTCTCCGCCCTGTCCCTGCCGCAACTCGCCCAGCCCCACTTGGAGCAGCTCAGCCTGAAACTTGGGGAATCCACGTCGGCCGCAGTCCTCGACGGGCAGGACATTTTCTACGTGGCGCGGGTCGCCACCAAACGCATCATGAACGTCGGAATCACGGTCGGCACGCGGTTCCCCGCCTACGCGACATCCATGGGCCGGGTGCTGCTTGCCGGACTTCCGCAGGCCAAGCTCGAGGCATACCTGACGACGGCGGAACTCACCCCGCTCACGCCGCGAACCGTCGCCAGCGTGCCCGACTTGAGGGCCGCCGTCGAGCGTGTCCGTCAGCAGGGCTGGTGCCTGCTTGACCAGGAGCTGGAACTCGGGCTGATGTCCATCGCTGCCCCGGTCTGGAACCACAACAACGGGGACAACGTGGCCGCGATCAACGTGTCCCTGCAGGCCCAGGCCGTTGCGGCGCAGCCGGATCCGGACCAGTACCTGGAGGAAGTGCGGCAGCAGGTGGTGGCGACCGCCGACGCCATTTCCCAGGACGTCTCGGCCAAGCACTGAGTTTTTGTACAGCTAATGCCCTCAATCTGGCCTCATAAGGGCATCAGCTGTACAAAAACTACTTCCGGATCGCCGCGAGCCGCGTTTCCAGAATCCGCCGCACCATGGAGTCGGGCACGGGGTTGTCCGCGGAGAACCTCAATGTTCCCGGCGACCACGAGTACCCGCCAAGCTCCTCTGACATTTCGGGGAGGATCTGGCCGCTGAACGGGTACAGCGCCAAGTGCTTCTTCGTTTCGAGCACGCTCACGAAGCCCTTGCCATCCACCAGCAACGCGGGCATCCCATAACTGGTGCCTTCCTCGGCATCAGGGGCAAGCTCCCGCGCGATCCCGACGATCCGTTCCAACGGACCCCGGTTGCCGGCGCTGACAGTGTCCAGGTATTCGGTGACAGTTCCCATAGGGACATGCTTCACCACGGGAACCCGCCAGGCCAGAGGCTTAGCGCTCCGGGATGACCGCGATGCCCTGGATCTCGATCAACGCTTCCTTCTGCCACAGGCGCGTGACGCCGATGCCGGCCATGGCCGGGTACTGCGAGCCCGCCATTTCACGCCACAGCCGTCCGATTTCCCGGCCGTTGGCCATGTAGTCGTCAACGTCGGTGAGGTAGATGGTCACGTTGACCAGGTCTTCAGGTTCGCCGCCGGCCTCGCGCAGGGTGGTGAGCACGTTGGTGAACGCCTGTTTGAACTGCTCCACAATCCCGCCGGGAACGATGTTCATGTTCTTGTCCAACGCTGTCTGCCCGCCCAGGAAGACCGTGTTGCCGGCCAGGATTCCGTGCGCGTAGCCGGATGGTTTGGCCAGTGACTCCGGGTTGATTGTTGTGTGGCTCATGCTGTTCCTCCTCGGTTGTGGCAACGGCAAAAACTTTTGAAAAGCCCCTGTGCAGATCATTTCCGCCGTGCTACGTTGAGCATATGTGACGATCGTAAAAAAGTCGACACATCCAGAATCTCGAAGGGAAAAGCAATGAAACTCGCCACTTTGCGCACGGCCAACGGAGGAACGACGGCGGCCATCGCCACCGGCGACGACGCCTGGCTCGCGCTTCCGGCCAGCGACGTCGGCGCACTCCTGGGCCGGTCGGACTGGCGGGCTCTCGTGGAGGAAACGCAGGCATCCGGAGCTCCGGTCATCACCGGCGCCGACCCTGCCCCGTTGCTTCCCCGAGCCGGCAAAGTCATCTGCTGCGGCCTGAACTACGGCGACCACATCCAGGAAATGGGCAGGGAGCTTCCCGAATACCCCACCTTGTTCGCCAAGTACGCGGACACCCTGGTAGGCGCCAACGACGCCGTGGAAGTCCACGGCAGTGACCGCGTCGACTGGGAAGCCGAACTCGCCGTCGTCGTGGGTTCCGAGCTGTACCGGGCGGACGAGGACCAGGCCCGCGAAGCCATCGCCGGGTACACCGTTGCCAACGACGTCTCCATGCGCGACTGGCAGAACCGGACCCTGCAGTGGTTCCAAGGCAAGGCCTGGGACCGCACTACCCCGGTGGGGCCGGTCATGCTGACCGCGGACGAGGCCGGGGAGAGTTTTGACGTCCGCGGCTACGTCAACGGCGAGCTCGTGCAGCAGGGAAACACCAGCACCCTGGTGTTCGGACCGGCACAACTGCTGTCCTACATCTCCCGGTTCACTGTCCTGCGCCCCGGCGACCTCGTGCTCACCGGAACGCCCGGGGGAGTGGGCATGGGCATGACTCCGCCCCGCTTCCTGAAGGACGGGGATGTCCTCACCACCGAAATCGACGGGATCGGCCGGCTGGAAAACCTGTTCCGGATCTATGCCGACGTCGCAGTCCCCGCGTCATAACAAACGTCCCGAAACCCAGACAAAGGAGAAACCCCATGAGCCAGACAACCACTGAATACGTCCTCGACGGCGACAACTCCATCTACGCCCAGCCTGACGGTAAGGTTGTCCCGGTTGTTACCCGCGCCGGTGCAGAAGACACCAACACCGCACAGTCCGGCGATTGCATCCGCGTCTCCGGCGTCAGCATCCAGCACACCCCGGCGACCAAGATCTGGTTCGGCCAGGTGTCCAACACCCCCGGGTACCGTTCATTGCCGCACCACCACGGTGAGGCCGAAACCGGCGGCTATGTGCTCCGGGGCCACGGCCGGATCTACTTTGGCGAGAACTACTCGGAGTTCCTGGACATGAAGGCCGGCGACTGGGTCTTCGTGCCCCCGTTCATGCCCCACGTCGAGGCCAACATGTCCGTCACGGAAGACCTCGTGTGGCTGACCGCCCGCACCCCGGAAAACCTCGTGGTCAACCTCGAGGACGTTCCGGACGAGACCCTCGCCGACTACCGCAGGGCGTAGGCCATGATCACTGGAACCCTGACCTCGGAGACCTTCCTCCGCGCCGTCCAGCTGACCCCGGCAACGCCGGAGGTTTTCGACGAAGCGTATGAAGCAACCACGCAGTACGTACCGTGGCCAAAAGCCTATGGTGGAGACATGGTGGCCCAAGCCGCAGCAGCCATGATGCGCTCGGTGGACGCTGACAGGACATTGCACTCGATGCACAGCTACTTCATGCGTCCGGTGGATATAGGTTCCAGTGTCCGCTACGAAGTCGAGCGCCTTCGGGACGGCCGCGGATACTCCACGCGTACAGTCCGCGGCTTCCAGAACGGCAAGCCGGTGTACGCCGCGATGGGTTCCTTCCAGGTTCCCGAGGACGGGCCGGACTTCCAGCCTGAGGCGCCTGCCGCCGTCGAGCCTGAATCCCTGCGGTCAGCGGCGGAAGCGCTTGAAGCGGCCGACGGCGCGGCGGCGGAGTACTGGTCGACGGGACGCAGCTTCGACATGCGCCATATTCCCGGTCCGGTATATATCGAACTGGAGGGCGGCATGGTCCCCCAGCAGGCCATCTGGGTCAAAGCCTTCGATGCCTTGCCGGACGACGCCGACCTCCACCGCACAGCCCTTGCCTACGTCTGCGACTACACGATCCTGGAGCCGCTCCTCCGGGTCAATGGATTGAACTGGTCCAGCCCCGGCCTCGCAACGGCGAGTTTGGACCACTCCATGTGGTTCCACCGCGACGGCCGTGCCGACGAATGGGTGCTGTATGCCCAGGAAGCCGTATCCGGTCAGAGCAACAGGGGCCTGGCCATGGGCCGGTTCTTCGACCGGCAAGGCAGGCTCCTGGCAACAGTCGCCCAGGAAGGCATGATCCGCGCGGGTTCCTGACCGGCCCGCAACCCGCACGCCCCAAAACGCCCATCCCCAGCTTCAACGACGCACCACTGAAAGGAACGGCCATGAGCATGTTGCCATCGGCCCACGTGGACACGTTCACCCGCGACCACCTGCCGCCCGCCGATACCTGGCCGGCGCTCGAATTCACCCTCCCCGAACTCCAATACCCGGACCGGCTCAACGCTGCCGCYGTGCTGATCGACGACGCTGTCGAGCAATACGGTGCCGACCGTCCCGCCCTCCGCACTCCAGACGGCGTTGTCTGGAGCTACGGCGAGCTGCAAACCCGTTCCAACCAGGTGGCCCAGGTCCTCACCGAAGACCTCGGCGTGGTTCCCGGCAACCGTGTGCTGCTGCGCGGTCCCAACAACCCGTGGATCGTCGCGGCCTGGCTCGGCGTCCTGAAGGCCGGCGCCGTGGTGGTCACCACCATGCCCATGCTGCGCTCCACCGAGGTCGCCACCCTGATCGGGCTTACCAAGCCGGTGGTTGCGATTTCCGACCACCGCTTCGTGGACGAGCTCGCGATCGCGGCAGGGGACGATGTCACTGTCCTGGCGTACGGATCGACCACCGGTAACGCGGACGACGACGGCGACCTCACCTCCCGTTGCGGGCGCAAGAGCGGGGAGTTCACCGCTGTGGACACGGCCGCGGACGACGTTGCCCTGCTGGGACCGACCTCGGGTACAACCGGTGTGCCCAAGGTGACCATGCATTTCCACCGCGACATCCTGGCCAACGCCGACACGTTTGCCCGGTACATCCTGCAACCCACGGCTGACGATGTCTTTGCGGGCTCACCTCCGCTTGCGTTCACGTTCGGACTCGGGGGCCTGGTGGTCTTCCCGCTCCGCTTCGGCGCGTCATCCCTCCTCACCGAGAAAGCCGGACCGGTGGAACTGGCAGAGCACGCAGCCGCAGCCGGTGCCACCATCCTGTTCACCGCCCCCACGGCGTACCGGGCCATCCTGAAGGAGAAGCGCGGAGATCTTCTGCGCAGCCTGCGGATTGCCGTCTCTGCCGGAGAGCACCTTTCCAAGGAGACCTGGGAAGCCGTCCGTGAAGCCACAGGCCTGCGCCTGGTCAATGGAATCGGGGCCACGGAGATGCTGCACGTCTTCATCTCCGCTGCCGGGGACGATATCCGTCCTGGAACCACGGGGCGTGCTGTGCCGGGGTTCAGGGCCACCATCCTGGACAACGACGGCAACGAACTCGGCGCGGGCAACATCGGCCGCCTAGCAGTCATCGGGCCCACCGGGTGCCGCTACCTGGATGATCCCCGGCAGGCGAACTACGTGGTGCGAGGCTGGAACGTCACCGGGGATACCTTTGCCATGGATGCCGATGGGTACTTCACCTACCAGGCCCGCTCGGACAACATGATCGTCTCCTCCGGGTACAACATCGGCGGGCCGGAGGTTGAATCGGCCATAGACCAGCACCCGGATGTCGTGGAAAACGCGGTCATCGGCATCCCGGACGAGGAACGCGGCAGCATCGTCTGCGCTTTCGTTGTCCTGCGCGACGGAGTCACCGGCGACGCCGCCAAGCGCAAGGAAATCCAGGACTTCGTGAAGCAGACCATCGCGCCCTACAAGTACCCCCGGGACGTCCGCTTCGTCACCGGACTCCCGCGCAATCCCAGCGGCAAACTCCAGCACTTCAAGCTCCGCGAAGGAGTCCTTGCACAGGACGCCGGGAGCGCGAGCCAAACCCCGCAACTTACCCCTGCCGGCCAGAGCCAGGCCTGAAAAGGAGCATCACCATGAAGATCGCAATCGTTGGAGGCGGCCCGGGTGGCCTGTACTTCGCAGCACTGATGAAGCAGCTGGACCCGTCCCACGACATCACCCTCTGGGAACGCAACGCTGCCAGCGACACCTTCGGATTCGGCGTCGTGTTTTCCGATGAGACCCTCGGCGGCATCGGCAACGCCGACCCCGTGGTGGCCGAATACATGAGCCGTCGGTTCGCCCGCTGGTCCGACATCGACATCCACTTCCGTGGCGAGATGAAGACGGTGGGTGGGCAGGGGTTTGCGGCAATGAGCCGCAAGGAACTCCTTGAGTTGCTCCAGCGCCGCTGCATCGAACTGAACGTGGATGTCCGGTTCAGCACCATGGCGCCGCCGGTGGAGGAACTCGAGGCCAATTACGATCTTGTCCTGGCCGCCGACGGAATCAACTCCCAGATCCGCGCCCGGTATGCGGAGTCCTTCAAACCGAACCTGGATCCGCGGACCAACAAGTTCATGTGGCTGGGCACCAACCAGGTCTTTGAGGCCTTCAAGTTCTTCGTGAAGGAAACCGAGTGGGGCGTCATGCAGATCCACGGCTACCCCTACTCGGATGAGGGCTCCACGTTCATTGTGGAAATGCACCAGGACGTGTGGCACGCCGCGGGCTTCGACGAGACCGCCAACGAGGTTTTCCCGCCGGGCGTCTCGGACGAAAAGGCCATCGCCAAAATCCGCGACATCTTCGCCGAGGAACTGGACGGCTACGAGGTCCTGAGCAACAACTCCAAGTGGATCAACTTCACCACGGTCCGCAACGAGAGCTGGCGCCACAACAACGTGGTCCTGCTGGGCGACGCTGCCCACACGGCCCACTTCTCCATCGGCTCCGGGACCAAGCTGGCCATGGAGGACTCCCTGGCCCTGGCTGCGTGCCTGCACGAGCACCCCTCGGTGGAGCAAGCACTGGAGGCCTACGAGGCCGAACGCCGGCCCGTGGTGGCGTCGACCCAGCGTGCAGCCCAGGCTTCCCTTGAATGGTTCGAGCGCATCGGCCAGTATAAGGACCAGGATCCCACCCAGTTCGCGTTCAACCTGCTCACCCGCAGCCGCCGCATCACTCAGGAGAACCTGCGCTTGCGGGATCCCGGATTCGCCGAGGCGGTGGAGCGTAACTTCGCTGAATCCCAGGGCCTTGGCGACGTTGCCCCGGCCATGTTCCAGCCGTTCCGCCTCGGAGGGCTGGAGCTCAAGAACCGCATTATCGTCTCCCCGATGGACATGTACTCCGCTATTGACGGGGTCCCGGGCGACTTCCACAAGGTCCACCTGGGGTCCAAGGCGCTGGGCGGTGCGGGGCTGGTCATGACCGAGATGGTGTGCGTTTCCGAAACGGGCCGCATCACCCCCGGCTGCACCGGCCTGTACACCGATGGCCAGCGTGACAGCTGGAAGGAGATCGTGGACTTCGTTCACAGCCGCTCCACCGCCAAGATCGGCGCGCAGCTGGGCCACTCCGGCCGCAAGGGCTCCACCAAGCTCATGTGGGAGGGCATCGACCAGCCGCTCGAGTCGGGAAACTGGACCGCCGTCGGGCCTTCCGCCCTGCCGTACAGCGCCGAAAACCAGACCCCGGTGGAATTGGACCGTGCCGGCATGGATGCCATCAAGGCGGAGTTCGTTGCCTCCACCGTCCGTGCCGAGGAGGCAGGTTTCGACCTTCTGGAGATCCACGCAGCCCACGGCTACCTGCTCTCCTCCTTCCTTTCGCCGGTTTCCAACAAGCGGACCGACGAATACGGCGGCAGCTTGGAGAACCGGCTGCGGTTCCCGTTGGAAGTGTTCGACGCCGTTCGCGCGGCCTGGCCTGCCGGCAAGCCTTTGACGGTACGCATCTCAGCGACCGACTGGATCGAGGGTGGCAACACGTCTGACGATTCCGTGGAGATCGCCCGGGCTTTTGTGGCCCACGGCGCTGCCGGCTTGGACGTCTCCACCGGCCAGGTGGCCAAGGAAGAGAAGCCCGCCTTCGGCCGCAGCTACCAGACGCCGTTCGCTGACCGTATCCGCCAGGAAGTGGCCGCTCCGGCAGATGTGGCGGTGATCGCCGTCGGCGCTATCTCAAGCTACGACGACGTCAACTCGATCCTCCTTGCCGGCCGTGCGGACCTCATCGCCCTGGGCCGCACGCACCTGTACGATCCGCAGTGGACCCTGCATGCCGCCGCTGAGCAGGAGTACCAGGGGCCCGGCGCCCAGTGGATCCCGCAATTCCGGGCGGGACGCCGCAAGCCACCGAGCTCGCGCACTGACGCCGTCCGTCCCCGCCTTTCGTTGCTGAAGGAAGCGGACATCGATGAGGCCACCACGCACCTCCGGTGGACCCCGGCGTCGGCTGCTGCATCGGTTTTGGTGAAGTAGCCGTGGCTACCGCACCGGTCAACGACTGGAACGTGCCTAAGAAGACCACCGGCCTGGTGTTGTTCTGCTGCTGGCTCGCGATCCTCGCCGAAGGCTATGACGTCGGCGTCCTCGGCGCTGTCCTTCCCGCGCTTGCGGAGTACAAGGAATGGAACCTGTCGCCGCTTGCCCTGGGCGGCCTGGGGTCATATGCCTTGATCGGCATGCTTATTGGTGCCCTGTTCATCGGCACGCTCAGCGACCTCGTAGGCCGCAAGAAGATGCTCCTGGCATCCATGGTGATCTTCACGATCACCCAAGCCGGCGCGGCCTGGGCACCTACCCCCGAACTGTTCGGGCTGTTCAGGCTTATCGGCGGTCTCGGCATGGGTGGTGTCATCCCGGTGGCGGCTGCACTGACCATCGAGTACTCAGCCCCGAACAAGCGGTCATTCAACTATGGCCTCATGTACTCCGGCTATTCCCTGGGCATTGTTGCAGCTGCCCTGGCTGCATTGTTTGTCCTGCCCCTGGGTGGCTGGCGTGCCGTGATTGCCATTGGAGCGGCACCGATTGTCCTGCTCCCGGTCATCTGGAAATTCCTGCCCGAATCGCTGGAATACCTGGAGACAAAGGGCCGCCGTTCCGAGGCGAAGGCCTTGGCCGCTACTCTTCAGATCGCCGACTACCGGCCTGTTGTCCCGGCGGCCCCGGTTGCCAATGGCGGGCCCGCGGATCCTTGGTGGAAGACCATCACCACCATGTTCTCCAGGAAGTACCTGCGCTCCACGGTGTTCTTCTGGATCTCGCTGTTCTGCGGCCTGGTGCTGGTGTACGGGCTGAATACCTGGTTGCCGAGCATCATGAAGAAGGCCGGCTACGACCTCGGCTCGTCCCTGACGTTCCTGTTGGTCTTCAGCCTCGCCTCTGCCATCGGTGGCCTGCTCCTTGGCCGCGCGGCTGACAAGTACGGCAAGAAGCTCATCCTGGTGGTGTTCTACATCCTGGGCGGCCTGGGCATCATGCTGCTGGTCTTCCCTAACACCATGGTGGTGAACTTGCTGTTCGTGGCGTTCGCCGGCGTCGGTTCGATCTCGACGTCGCTGGTCCTCACCGGCTACATTGCCGACTACTACCCTGCCAAGGTCCGTGGAACAGCCACGGGCTGGGCTTTGAGCTTCGCCCGGCTGGGTGCCATTTCCGGGCCCCTGATCGGTGGCTGGATTGCAGGCTCCAAGTTGCCTTTCGAGGCGAATTTCGCGATCTTTGCCGGCATCGCGGTCTTGGCGGCCGGGGCGGTGGCGATGATTCCCAAGCCGCAGCCTGAGGTGCCGGTCGCCGCCGTCGATGTCGATCCCGACGACGTCACCGTCAGCGCCGTCTAGGAAGCAGCCCCGCGAGGTGGCAGTTAATGACAATTGGGAACCCCGGGACTGTCATTAACTGCCATCCCGACGTGGTTAGCGCAGGCCCTTCAGGATGTTCTTGGGGCGCTGCATCTCTCCGTGCTTGGCACCGAGAATGATGACCCAGGCAGCGAAGGCGGGAATGGCCCACTGAAGGGCCTTAAGCTGGGTCTGTGCCGACTTCAGCTCATCGGAGGCACCTGCGCGCGGTTCCGTGGCTCCTTCGGCGCCTTCGCCGGAGAGCTCGTCAACCTTCTTGCCCACGATGCCTGCGTAAAGTGTCACCGCAGCTCCGGCCAGGGTCACCACAGTCTTGTAGACGGTGTTGGCGGCCACGTTGTCCTGCTTGGCGATGCGCCCCTTGTTCTCCCAGGCGATGGCGAGGTCGGAGGCGAGGTGGCCCGCGAAGGCCGCGGTCTGGATCGGAGCCCATTTGCCCCAGCCCTTGCTGGACAAGCGGGTGCGCTCGGTGGGGTCCTTGGCTTCTGCGGCGGCTCCGTTGAGCCCGATGGCCCCCATCAATGAGCCGCCGAACCATGCCGCAGCGGTGAGGTCGTGGATGGAACGGGCTACAAGATTTCCTGCCATGATGTGCTTCCTATCGTTGATGCGGAAAGTACCTGATGTGGCTGCTTGATCCTGTTGCGGAGTTCAAGTGTTCCTCCATAGTAAGCATCCTTACTATGGGCTTGCCAGTTCGTGGCCTTTCGTTGAGCAGGCGGCGGCGCTCCCACACCTATGATGAAGTGGACTGGCGCCTGAACATTTGGCGCGGAAATGAGGATGTTTTCGATGTTCGCCGTCCCGGCACCCCCGGTGCGCCACCAGCAACTCCTCGTCACGATCTTTGGCCTCTACGGCCGGAACGCGGGCGACGCCTTGCCGGTCTCAGCACTGATTTCCATGCTGGGTTCCCTGGGATATGACGCTCCGGGAGTGCGTTCTTCCGTGTCCAGGCTCAAGGCCAAGGGCGTGCTCAAGAGCGTGCGTGAAGGTGGCATCGCCAAGTACAAGATTTCCGAGTCCGTCAGCGATGTGTTCCGTGAGGGCGACCGGAGGATCTTCGCCCCTGAGCAGGCCGCCCCCGTGGACAAATGGGTACTGGCCGTGTTTTCAGTGCCGGAGTCCATGCGCAACCGCCGGCACCAGCTGCGCTCCGCACTGCTGGGGCTTGGCTTTGGATCCGTAGCCAACGGTGTGTGGATCGCACCGGCGGGCAAGCTTGAGCAGGCCAGGGAGCGGCTGACAAGCAGTGGCTTGATCGAATTCGTGGACCTTTTCCGCAGCGACTACGTGTTTGACGGCCCCATGCGTCCGAAGATCGCCGAATGGTGGGACCTGAACGAACTCGACCAGCAATTCACCGAGTTCCTGGAACTCTATGAGGGGGCCGAAGAGCAGTGGACGCGGCGGGTTGGAGATGATCCCGAGGCCGCGTTGGCCGGTTCCACCGAGGAGTTGCGGCGCGAAGCCTTCCGTTACTACATCCCCATGCTCACCTTGTGGCGTAAGTTTCCGTACAAGGACCCGAACCTGCCCGCGGACTACCTGCCGCCGGAGTGGCATGGGCCCGCTGTCCGCAGGACCTTCCAAGCCGTTCACCGCTTGGCGGCGCCGCTTGCCGCAGCGCACGCACACGAGGTGATCTCGGAGGCGTTGGATCCCGCCGCCGCCTGATCGTGCAGCCGGACCGCTTAGTTGTTCGTCCGGGGCGCGTCGATGATGCCGAAGGTTTCACCTTGCGGGGCCCGCACGATGGCCGTGCGTCCCAAAGGGCTTTCCGCGGCCGGTCGGATGAGTGTGGCGCCGAGCTCCACCGCCTTCAGCGCGGTGGCTTGGACGTGGTCGCTGGCGAACCACGTCATCCAACGGTCGGGCAAAGAGGCCTCGGCATCGTGGAACACTCCGCCGACTTCCCTGCCGTCCAGGGGCCTGCAGATGGTGGAGTACACGTAGCCGTCGTCGTGGATTTCCTGGAAACTGACGTCGAAGACGTCCGTGTAGAAGGACCGCGCCGCCTCCTTGTCGCGGGTGTGGAGTTCGTTCCAGCACAGCGCACCGTGTTCATTGACGCGTTCAGCCCCGATGTGGTTCCCGGCCTGCCAGATCCCAAACACCGAACCGAGACTGTCTGAAGCCAGGGCCATCCGGCCGGAGTCCATCACATTGAAAGGCGGCGCGATCAGTTGACCGCCGCTGCCCACGATTCTGCCGGCCGTCTGGTCAACGTCATCTGACGCCAGGTACGTAGTCCACGAGGACGGCGCGTCCTTGTCCTGTTGAGGGCCGATTCCAGCCACCGCGCGGCCCCGGAGTTCCGCCAGGACGTAACCCTCGGACTCCGGGCCGCCGGAAGCGAAGGTCCACCCAAACAGATCCGCGTAGAAGGCCTTGGCCGCGTCCAGGTCATCCACTCCCAAATCCACCCACATGGGCGTCGCGGCGGGCCAAGCGGAGATTTTGGTGGACATGGGGCTCCTTGGTGTAGGGCTGCGCTGAGTGGTGCAGCTGCCTCCCCGGAAGCCCTATGCGCCGAGCATCCGAAGAGGCAGCCACCCATAAAGTGCAGTCACGGCCCGGTTCATGACACGGTTTCGTCCTGCAAATCCTCCAGGACCGCCATGGCGGCGTTGTGCCCGCCCAGTCCACTGACTCCGCCCCCGCGGCGGGCACCTGCCCCGCAAAGGAAGATGTTCGGGTACCCCGTTGCGACGCCCCACCGTTCAGCCGGGGAAGCCCGGGGCTCGTCGTCCTCCAGGAAGGGCCACTGCAGCTTGCCGTGGAAGATATTGCCCCCCGACATGTTCAGGGCATGTTCAAGGTCAAGGGTGGTCTTGGCCTCGACGCACGGGTTTCCGTCGGCGTCCGTGAGCAGGAGGTCCTCGATGGGTTCGGCCAGGACCGAGTTGAGCGATTCGAGGACGGCGGCCTGGAGCTTGGCACGCATCACGTGGTTGTTTTCTTCCGTCACCAGCCGGTCGGGGGTGTGCAGCCCGAACACCGTCAATGTTTGCGCTCCGGCGGCTGCAAGCTCCCCGGAAAGGATGCTCGGATCAGTCAAGGAGTGGCAGTAGATCTCACAGGGGAGTGGGCTGGGTATCTGCCCGTCGGTGGCCGCACGGTGCGCGTCGGCAAGCTGTTGGTACCGCTCGTTGATGTGGAAGGTCCCGCCGAAGGCGGCTTCGGGAGTGACCGTGGCATCCCGGAGCTTCGGAAGGCGCTTCAGGAGCAGGTTCACCTTGATCTGCGCCCCTTCGGGCCGGGCGACCTCCTGCGGTGACGGTGCTCCCAGAAGGTCCTGCAGGACCCATGGCGAAACGTTGGCGAGGATACGCCTGCCCTGGACCACGTGTTCGCTGCCGTCGCGCCGGAACCGGACTTCGCCGTCGTCGGAAATGGCTGTTACCTCCGCCGACGGCAGCAGCGCCGCCCCGGCCTCCCGGGCCGCCCGCTCGAGTTCGCGGGAAACGGACCCCATGCCGCCCAAGGGAATGTCCCACAAGCCGGTCCCGTTGCCGATCACGTGATAGAGGAAGCATCGGTTGGCATCCATGGAGGGGTCGTCGAGCGAAGTGAAGGTGCCGATCAGGGCGTCGGTGGAAACCATGCCCCGGACCAGATCGTGGGTGAGGCGCTCTGTGATGACCTGGTCCAGCGGATTCTCGATGAAGGAGTTCCACAGCTTGTCGTCAGCCACGAGGGCCCGGGCTTCCGATCGGCTGGGCAGTGGTTCGCAAACGGTGGGGAACAAGGCTTGCGCGAGCTTGCCGGTGTCGGCGTAGAAGCCTTCCAGCGCGTCAAAGTCAGCTCCCGCACCCACATTTTCGAAGGATTCCCGGCTGGCGTGGGAGTCGCTGCCATCGATGAGGAGGCCTTTTTCGGGGTTTTCCGGGTCCGGTGTGTAGGAGGAGTACCTGCGGCGGGCCAGCGCTATGTCCAAGTTCAGCTCCTGGATAATCCGCTGGGGAAGCAGGCTGACCAGATAGGAGTAGCGCGAGAGGCGGGCATCGACGCCCTTGAAGGCGGCCGCTGAAACAGCCGCGCCGCCGAAGTGGTCGTCCCGCTCCAGGACGGCTACGCTCTTGCCCGCCCGAGCCAGGTACGCGGCCGCTGTGAGTCATTGTGGCCGCCGCCAACAATGACTGTGTCGTAAAGGGTCTTTTCCATAGGGCGAGACTAGACGGCGGGGGCTGTTGCTTACGGATACTGCTTCGAATGGTAAGAGGAACTTGGCCTTAGCTTGGATGCTGCCGTGATGAGCACCACCTCCGCGCGGTGATGCCCGACTGTTCCACGACGTGCGACGGCGGACAGGCGTAAGCCGCCCGTCCGCCGTCGTGCGCTGTGGTTCAGTTGGTGCGGTTCGCCTTGGCGAGGTTCTCCCGAAGTTCATCCGCGTTCTGCCGGATGACATAGGCGGGACGGTCGCGCTCGACCCGCCAGCTGTCTGCAAGGGGCCCGATGTTGACGGTGTCGAAACCGAATTCGTCGTAAAGCCTGGTGACGAGCTCCGCTGCTTCCGGGAAGTCGCTGGCGGTTGCCAGGGCACGACGGTTCGGCGTCCCCGCGGGAGTGCCGTCCGTCGTGATGTCCTTGGCGAAGATGTGGTTGAAGCCCTTTGCCACCTTCGAGGTGGGGAGGTGCTTCTGGAGCAGGCCGGACGTGGTTGCTTCACCGTTGTCCAGCTCCGGAATGCGTCCGTCGCGCTCCCAGTAGTAGTTGTTCGTGTCGATAACCACCTTGCCTTCGAGCGGCTGGGCGGGAACGTCCCGGTAGTTCTTCAGGGGAACGGTCACGACGGCGAAATCGCCTGCCGCTGCTGCTTCGGCCGCCGTCGCGGCCCGGGCGCGCGGCCCCAGCTCCGCGACGAGGTCGCCGAGCGTCTCGGGTCCGCGTGAGTTGCTGATCACGACGTCGTAGCCGAGTTCGACCGCCTTGCGTGCGACCTGGCTGCCAATGTGTCCTGCACCGATAATTCCGATTGTTGTCATATCCACGCCAACAAGAAGTTGCAGGCGCCTATTTCCAGCGTTACGGATTATTTCCAAGGGCTTATACTAAGTAGTCTTACTAAGCTGTTTTTCATCGAAAACGAGGAGGTAGCGATGGCCGGCCGTTTGGAACTGGTGGAAACGCCCGATGGGGGATATCGGATTTTGATGGTGGATGGCGGGGATTGCCTGATGGGTTTGTCCAAGCGGTTTTCCACGGTGGATGACGCCGTTGAAGGGGTGGCTGCGATCCGGGAAGTGGCCGGCACCGGCCTGCTGCAAACCGGCTCTGCGGAGCGGTACGCCGTATTGATGTTGGAAGAGCCCGTGATTGATTCCGCGCTCGCCGCCCAGGGGACGCCGACACAAGCGAAGGTGGTCAGCTGTGGCAACTGAGGCGACGTCAAATAAGCGCGGTGTCCTGTTCGACGTGGACGGCACCCTGATTGATTCGAGCTACTTCCACACTATGGCGTGGTGGCAGGCGTTCCGGCGGGAAGGGTTGGACGTCGAAATGTCGGCCATCCACCGGCGCGTCGGCATGGGAGGCGACCGGCTCATTCAGAGCTTGGTGCCGGAGCCCTCGGAGGACTTGCGGGAAAACCTCAAGTCCTCGCACAGTGCGGTTTTTTCCACCTTCTGGCCCGCGCTGCGGACCTTCGAATCGGCCCGGGATCTCCTGGCCGCCTGTTCGGAAGCCGGGCTGGCGGTCGGATTGGCGTCCTCGGCGCAGGATCGCGACCTTGAGGTCAGCCGCAGGCTCCTCGACGCCGGATCCTCCATTGATGCGTGGACGAGTTCCAATGACGCGAAGGAGAGCAAGCCCGCGCCCGACATCCTGGAGGCGTGCTTGGAGAAGCTCCACCTGGAACCACAGGACGTGGTTTTCGTGGGCGACGCTGTCTGGGACGTAAAGGCCGGCTCTGCCATTGGCGTCCCGGTGATCGCGCTGACCTGCGGCGGAATCAGCGAGGCCGAATTGCGCGACGCAGGTGCCGCGGAAGTCTATGACAATCCGCGGCACCTGCTCGAAAACCTCGAAGGCAGCCTTATCGGGAAGCTGGCCTAGCTTTCCCGGCTGATTCCCTTGTCCCGGCCGCGCCGGTTCCGCAGGGTCCAAATGATTAGCGCGATGATGATGACGGCGGCAACGCCCGCCAGCACCCACGGCACGGCGTTGGTGCGGGTCTGCTCCTGGGGTTCGGATTCTCCCGTGCCGGGGTTGGCTGGTCCGCTTCCTGCGGGGTTAGGTGTGCCGGGCGCACCCGAGGATGGCCCGGGGTTGGTGGGTGTCTGCGTTGACGGGCCCGAGGGGTTGCTTGCATCCGGCGAGGGCGTTGCCGTGGTGGCGGCTACGCTGCCCTGCGCGTGGACGGTGGTTGCGGCTGCCGCCGGGGTTGCGGCGTGTGCTGCGGCGGTGGTGGATGCCATCGACCCGGCAAAAAGGGCCAAGGCGGCTGTAGTTATGGCTAACTTACGAAGCATCGGTATCTCCTGAGTAGGGGGCGTGTCCTCAAATCCTCATACTCGTAAGCATACTGACTAAATCCTTGCAGGTGGGTAGTCCTGCGGGTGCCGCTTCGGGAGTTCGCCCGCGAGATCCTCAACGTCGATAGCTTCGTCGATCTTGGGAACAGTTTTGAGGAAACCGGCACTGATTACGCTGACCAAGCGCTCAGAGCCCCAATGAGGCAGCGCCTTGATCACGCTGGGTGAACTATTTTCCGGTCGACGCCTGAGGCGGACACTGTGGTGTCTCGAAAAACAAATGCTTCCTGAGGCAGTGCTGCACAGCTACCGCCAGTGATCCAGATACTGAGGAAATTCGCGCGCTACGGGGGTCTCATTTAGTCGTCTCGTCGTGAAGCGTCTCAGTATTGTCGGGGGAGGGGGTTTCCGAGCGAGTGAACGTAAGGGGATCCTTCACCGGGACATCGCTTTGGTGGAACCGTGCAAGTCCTGTTAATCGCTCCGTGGTGGCGGTCCGGGGTCGCTAGGTGTTGCAGCCGCGTCTGTAACCGATGCTCAACCGCGATCCTTACTGGGTCCCGCAAAGAGTGCCGGATTACCACGTCGGGAGGATGCGTAAGTGTGCATCAAAAACTCGACTGCGAATGCGCTGCCTACGCGGGTGGGTGTGACCGATTTTGACAGGTAATTGCTATGGGGCTCAGCTGTAGTTGGTGGCCATGCTTACCAGGCTCAGGCCAATGGTTATCACGATCGGCGCGATGGAACTGCCAGGTACTACCTTGCGGACGACCACGGTCCTCCCGATGACGTAGATGGTTGAGAGAAATCCCCAGGCCCAATGAAAGGGGCGCACGACGCCGACGCGTTTGAGTCTGCGCCAGTCCAAGTGGGCCATCACGACATTGGCCGCGTACACGGGCAGTCCGACACCGCCAACGATGAGATCGCCAAGGCTGAGCTCGAGGTCGGGATCAGTGAGCTGGGCTCCGTCGGGTCCGATGGCGTAGCCATGAAAAGACTTCACCACGATGTCCAGAATGAGCAGCAGCGCAGGTAGCCACAGCAGCGCCCAAAGAAAAGGGGTAGATATGGGCGTTCTTGGCGGCAGGAGGGGCCTGTCTTTCGATCCTTCTGCGGGCAAGTCGGAGAATTGCCCCGTCCATGCGGCACCGTCCCACCATTGAAGCCTCATCGTTCCTGCTGGGTCCGCGTACCAGCCAGGTGACGCGGCCACGTGGTTTGGTGGCTGACTAATGGTTCTTCCTCCGCGAATATTTTGACGGTCTCTCCCTGGACGATACCCGAGGCATCCGCCAGCAACTCCACGAGACTGTCCACGGACTGTTTCATGACGGCGACCAAGGCCCTGCGCGCAAGAGGAGCGTGGATTAGTCGCCTCGCCGTTAAGTGTCTCAGCCAACGCGGGGAGGGTTTCTGAGCCAGACCGAGGTCTGTTTCCTGAGGATGTCCGGTAAAGGATCCTTCACCGGGCGATAGAAAGGCCCGGAATTGTTGTGCGGTGAATTCTCGGACGTCTACTGTGCGAGTGAATCGCGGGCAGAGCACGGAGGTTTGGTGATGAGATGGCAACTATGAGACTTTCCTACGCGAACTTAGATTCTGACAACATCGGAGGAACGAGCCAAGCTGACTACTTGGTCGGTCTTGATGCCGATCTCACTGTCTCGGAAGGGCCTGCGCTACTCTTTCGAGAGCCAGYCTTTCCCGTAGTCGAACTCGCTCGCAGCTTGTTTCTCTGGCTCAACGACGCGAACCGAGGTGACTTCATGTTTGACTCGATGTCCTTTGAAGAAGTTGGCGCGGTTTCACTGACACGTGGGTCGTCAGGCTGGGTGGTGGGGTCAGTATTCAGCCCCGATATGGTCAGCAACCCACTCGATTGGGCGGAAGTTGAGAGCAGCTGCAGAGAGTTCCTCAGTCAAATCGAATTCGACCTCTTATCGCTGGGGCTCGACCCTGGTGAGGTGATTCTTCGTTGAGTCAGCTTCCTCTCCGTACTCGAGGGCATGCACGGTAAGGGATCCCTTACCGTCCGCCCGCGTTTGCGCGAGCTGGGTGGCCCCCTTCTCCATTTTCTGGACGACTCTGTCACAAGCTTTCCTCTTCGAACAGGGAGGAAAGATGTACTTACGAGATACTGTCCCTGTGACTTGGGAATACTTGAAGACTGGGCAAACGGCCGATAGCGCTTTGGTCATTCTTAGGAGCCTCCTTAAAGCCCTTGCGGAGGTTGAGAGATCCCTAGAAGGCGACCCGGTGTTGGCCGCCACTCGATACTTGAGGTGGGTCGAGCGGGCCGAAAACGACTTACGTTTGGTGTACGCCCGGGGGGTCCTGGCTAGGGATCTGTACACAGCCCGGTATTGGCAGATCAGGGCAATTGACGATCAGTCCGACTCGCCCCATGGGCTGATACGCGGGGAACTGCTGGGGCAACATCGTCATGTATTCGAACTGACTCAGCAGCTGGAGCGTTACCGAAGCATGCTCGCCACAGAAGAAAACCAGCGGCTGCTCCTATGCGACACGAACGTATTCATTCAGGGCATGATGTTTGATCAGCTGTCTTGGAAAATGCACTTTACGGAAAGCGAGTTGTGCGTCGTTTTTCCACTTGTCATTATCGACGAACTTGATTCCTTGAAGGACCGTGGCGGAACGCCTGGGCGCGTGGCGGGAAGGGTCTTACGGAAAATAGACGGACTGCTTGAGCAAGCGGATCCCTTCGCCCGGGTGCGGAGGCCGGGTGCCACGGTTTCATTGCAACTCATCGACGAACCCTTTGGCTACGTCCGGTTTCCAGGCAATGATGATGAGATTGTGCGCCAAGCAGGCTATTTCGCTTCCATGAGTGGAAATGGGCTAACTCTCGTGAGCAGGGACAGAGGCATGAGGATCCGTGCAGCTGCCGCCGGTGTCCGGGCGATGGCCCTCCCACCGGAATTTGAAAGGACAAGGGAAGACGAACAATGACAGAACCTGATCCGAGCTTGGAATACCCGGTCAGCAGGGTCCCGAAGGATCCGAGCGATATGAGAAACCTTCTCGCGACCAAGCCGCCGATGTGGGAGTACTTGCTCTTTGCGGCCTCACTTTACGAGGGCAAGAAGAGGGTTGAACCAAAATGGCGGGACTACCATCTTGGGCTGGTGACGGCACAAGGGATCGCTGTCGCTGAAATGGAAGTGATAGACGTACTCCAAGAGTCTCTTTCTAGGTTGGAAGCCATTGTCGGGAACCTTGACCGGCTGATGACCAAGGAGGCGCAACTGGCGGCCTTTGGTGCACCTGGAGAACCCGGAGACGGTGATTTCATCAAGCATTTGGCAGGCCGAGTGATCGACATGTACGAGGGGCTCATAGACTGGGCGACGAAGATAAGGTCCACGAGGTTTCCTGATCACGCGAAGCACATGGCCGAACTCGCAGCTGACTATGCAGCTCAACCGATTGCAGAGGCGCGGCGTTTCATTGATGACGTCGTAAAGGACCTGGAACGGGTTATGGACAGGCTGGTATCCGGGGAACGATCGGACACCATAACGCTTGAAATGCCCATCGTTTTCGTCATACCGGAGCCAGTTCTGAAGGCGTATAAGGACGGCTTGAAGCAGATCGTACGCTGACTTATCGTCTCTGAATGAGATGTTAGAAGAGCAACCGAACGCGAGTAGAGGTACCGGAGGGGCTTGGTTTAGGCGTCCCAAAGGGCAAAAGCGTGCGGGCGCTTACGTCCTGCAGACCTGTTTAAGTTCGATTGTAGCCGATCTTCATTCCAGTCACGCCATCATTGTTGCAGTTATCCCCCCATCATCGTGCATGTCATCGTGCGGGTCTTACGTGCATGCCTCGTTCTAATGACCGGACAGCCGTTGTCAGTTTTCGAAGTCCTCTGCACGAATGATCGAAGTGCCATGCGCAGGCCTCCGTCCGAGATTGAACCCGTTCAATTGGGGATCCCTTCACCGAGGCGCCAGGCAGCTCCGAAGGCCGTGGCAGGCGAACGCCACACATCCAACTGTATGGCGCATGAAGTGGTCGTGGCTGCCGACTCGGAGGTGGCCCCACGGTCGAACTTATGGGGCCGACAGACGATCACGACTCCGACACCCGCCTGGAGTGCCGTCTCTTCGCGGTGACGGCGCCGCCGGACGCTGATTGCTTCTGCGCGGAAAGGGTCGCCTCACACTGCTCAGTTTACTTATTAATGCGCCCCAAGTACTTGACTTTTTAATACTAAATCCATTTGATATAGTCCACTTTTCCGGCGTAGGACTCGTCGGATCAGACGTTGGGAGGAGGAAAAAATGCCGTACTCAAAGCCGGTTAAGGTAAAGGCCAAGCCGATCAAGAGCATCCAGAAATTCCTTTAGCAGAACGGGAAGACGCGGGCTCTGTCCCGCGTCTTCCCACCGAATGGACAGCATATGAAACTTCCCCCCAGATTCTCTGAGCTCATCAATCGTCTCGGTAGCCAGGACCTCTCTTATCTCTCTGGATCGATAGCGGAGGGTACTGGCCATGCCCATAGTGATGTGGATTTGTACGTCATCGCCGGACTGACTGATGAATCCCTCGAGGCTGATGGTCTCAATACCTCGACTACTTATCACGAGGCGCCGGTCCCGATCCTGATTGAGCACTTTGAGGGTCAACGGTGGGATCTTGAATATTGGTCAAAGGCTGCTGCTGATGCTGTCATCACGAAGCTCGAGTCCGACTTCACTTCCGGTCGTAAATCAATCAGTCATGGGGACGCGGAGTTCCTGTGCCGTGTCGTTAACGGGCAGCCTTTGACGAACCCGTGGGGGCACGAACAATTAAGGGAACGTGTTCTTCGTGCTGGTCTTCGGCAGGTCCTGATGAGGCGCTTCGCCTACTCGGCGGAGGTCCGGTTGGAAGATGCCGCAGGACTCTTCAAATCGGGAAGCACTCGTGAAGCGGCCTTACAGATCAGAGATGCATTTGGGTTCGTGGTTGATTTTGAGCTTGCCCGTAACCATGACTTTTCACTCAGTGCCAAACGCCGGTTGTTGCGCTTGGAGAGGACTGAATCCGCAGTCTTTACCGCCGAAGACTATTGGCAGGCCGAATGTATCCAAGCCGATGAGGATCTAGGCGGTTGGTGCCGAAAGACGACCCTGCGGCTGAGAAGGGTGTTGGCTAATGTCGAGTGATCAGATTGTCAGTCCGGATCTCAACTGCCGGTGGCGTGTTACTGAGGATGGCTACATCGTCGAGTTCAATGGCGAGCAGTGGCAGTTGGAAGATGTAGCGGCAGCTGTTTGGTCGCACATCCTTGAAGGGGCCACCCTTGGCGAGACCATCAGCGCCCTGGTTGCACGATACGACGCCCCTGCCGAGGACATCGAGGCAGACGTACGGGAATTTGTCCGGGAGCTCTCCGCTGATGGCCTGGTACATGAAGAACCTACCTAGAAACTCGCGGCCGTTTCAGCTTGTCACTTTCGACCTCTTCGACACGATCTTCCGTCTTGCCGACCCGGGCCAGGGGCATGCTCGGCGGAAGGAGAAGCTTCGTGCTTTGCTGTCGGACTTCGGCGTCGGTTCCTACAGCATTGCAACTGTGGATGCCGCCTACCGTGCCGCGGAGAAACGAGCCGTCAAGAGGATTACTGACACCGGGTTGCAACCCCGAACCGAGCGCTTTTTCGAAGATATCGTCGAATTCGTCGGCGGATCCTGCACGCCCGAAATCACGAGCGCCGGAGCAGCAGAACTGCAGAAGGTCTCAGTGGATGAAGACTTCGAGTTTGCCGATCGAATCATCGAGCACATTTCAAGGCTTGCGGCGGCCGGCATCGAACTCGGAATCGTCAGCAACAACTTCTTCCATGAACCGAACATATTGCTTGAGAAATTGCAGAGCAAGAACGTGCTGGGGCATTTCACCCCTGAAGCCATCGCCTTCTCTTCAGTTGAAGGCATTGCCAAACCCAACCCTCTGATTTTTTCAAGAGTCTGCACGCGCATGAACGTAGCCCCGTCGCAGGTGCTCCACATCGGGGATTCGGCCCATACCGATTACGAGGGTGCGAAGACCGCAGGCATCAAATGTGTACTTGTTGCACCTTGGAGCAAAGGTGTAGCTGATTCAGAGCTAAGCGAGGCGTTCTCATGGATAAGTTGAAGGAAGTTGAGTCAGCTCCGACCGCGCCACTCCACCGGAATCCGCGCTTCCTGGCGCTCTGGAGTGCCCTGTCGCTGACGGCCCTTGGAAGTGCCGCGGCGCCCATCGCGCTGGCATCGATCGCGCTTCAAGCCACGGGCTCTCCTGCGCTTGTCGGCCTTGCTTTGGCCGCCAGAGTCGTTCCAGTGCTCCTCTTTACCCTTTTGGGCGGAGCCTGGGGAGACAGATATTCAAAGTCCACGATCCTGTCGGTCTGCGATGCAGTGAACTTTGTCGCCCAAGCGACCTTTGGCCTGGGGTTGTTGCTAGGCGCAAAGGACACCAACCTCATTGCACTCATAGTTGCTACGCAGCTAACAGGGGGAATGGCAAGTGCCATGTTCTCGCCGTCCATGCGTGGAATGATCCCGGAACTCGTCGATAAGGATCGACGCGTCCAAGCCAACAGTCTTATCAGCGCGAGCAACGCAAGCGCCATGGTGGCAGGCCCGATTCTTGGAGGAATGCTCACCCTCTTTTTGGCCCCGCACGCAGTGATTCTTGGCAACGCTGCGCTCTTTGGAGTCAGCAGCCTCCTGCTGCTATCCATAAGGGCCAAGCGAAGAGAGCCATCCACCGAAAGCAAGCCATCGATCCTGGCCGAGATCGCAGCGGCTTTCCAAGTAGTCAAGACCACACCATGGCTGAAATGGGGCATAGTCCTGGATTCAGGATTCGGCCCATTGTTTTCAGCGCCCATCCTTGTCCTTGGCCCAAGCCTGTTCGGCGTAGGCACGGGCGGTGAAGGCCTTTGGGGCGTACTCCTGGCGGCATGGGCGGTCGGGCTGCTTTCAGGATCTTGGCTTGCAGCAAAGTATTCCCCCATCAACCCGCTCCGGGCCGGGTCCTACATGCTGATGGCCCTACCCCTGGCCCTCGCAGCGCTGGCCTTGGGCACGAATGCAGTGCTCAGTATCACGATGATCGCCGTCAGTGGCTTGGCCAGCGCTTTCTATGACATCCACTGGTCTACAGCTATCCAGGACCATGTGGATCCCGACATGCGATCCCGGGTATTTGCCTTCAACTGGCTCGGCGTCTCCCTCCTCACGCCCATAGGTTATGCCCTCTCCGGAACCCTCAGCGCAAACACAGGAATCCAGCCGCTCCTCCTTGGCGCTGGCTGTGCTCTCGCAGCACTGGTCGGTTGGCGCCTATTCCACCCCGCGTTGAGTATCCCCGTCTCAGTCGGAGGGGGGCCATCCCATGTCAGGGACTAACATCCGCCAAGTCCTCGGCGTCAACGTGGATCTCCGGGGGAGCGTTCCAGCCCCGGACAGTAAATGGTTCAACGTCTTCCAAACCGAACCCACAGAGATAAGCGCGAAAGCAACCGTCGTTCGGACGGCCGAAGAGCCACATTGGACTTGGGACGCCTCCGAACACCACCTGTACTGCAACTACGGTGCAGCCAAAGTGTCGAAAGAACCAGGGCCGGCTTATCCCGCTCTGATCTTCGCCGCGGAAATGGCCAGACAGCACTCGGGATATTTTTCCATCCACAGTAGTTGCGTCCAGTCCGCCGCCGGCGGGCTGCTGCTCACGGGCGGGAGCGGTGCCGGTAAGACATCCCTCGCGCTGGAACTCTGCCGGTCAAAGGGCTGGCAATTTATCTCTGCCGACAGGACTTCACTGACTTCCCGAGACGGGGCCCTGATAACTGATGGCGTGTGGCCCTACTTCCGGCTGAGAGCCCACTCATTCGCCAAGCTCTCCCGCGGGTTTGCAAACGCTGAAAGAAACAGAATCAGTTCATGGCAAACCAGCGACTCATCTTCCTGGGACAGGAAGCTCCTCGTCCATCATTCTGAACTGGGACTCCAACCATGCGCACGCGCCGTGCCCATAACGGCCACCTACGACGTCAAAGTTATTCAGGACCACCCACTGGAAATCCATCCCTACACAGAGCGTGACAGGACATTCTTCTTCGCTGGAGCACTCTCCGACAACTCAAGCGGACGGTTCGCCATGAGCGACGTCGAAGGAAAGCTCCTAGGAACACCTTTCGCGCACACATCAGCTGCCATTCGCCACCACCAGGCAGGACTTGTCCATGCCGTAAGCAGGATCCCTCTATACAAAATCCGAGGGAGCCTCAACGCGATCGTCGAGCACTTGGAAAAGGAACACAATGCCTGAACCGGAAACCTGGTCAAAGACCGGCGCCGCCCGCGCCTACAACGGATTCGTCAAAATTGACCGGGCAACCTTCCAGGAACCCGGAGGGACAATCTCCGAGTGGGACATCATCACCGGCCCAGACTCGGCCGCCGTGCTGGCGTTTACACCTGAGGCAAGCCACGTAGTCCTGTTCGAACAATTTCGTGTAGGACCTGAGCGGTCACTTCTGGAACTGCCCGGAGGATATCTCTCTCCCAACGAATCCCCCGAAACGGCAGCAACACGGGAGTTACTCGAGGAAACCGGATACCAGGCGGGTTCAACGTACTACGCCGGAGCAGAATGGTGGGCCGCGAACTCCACCAGGCGCAAGCACATCAGTATCGCCGCGGACGCTTCACCAACCTCTAACCCCAGCTGGGACGTCTCGGAAATGGGAAACATCCAGCTGCTCCCAAGCCAAGAGCTGCTGCACTTCCTGCTCAGCGGCAACCTCACCGATGCAGGTCTGGCCTGTCGTGCGCTCCTGTCCTTCACACAGGCCCGCCAAAGCGATCCAGAGCTGAAGGAGCTTCAGGACGCGCTACGAACTCTCCTGACTTACTAAACGCGATCATCACCGACACAACCTGCAACAACGAAAGGACCATCATGCGTCTTACCCCTGCCCAAGTGCACCTTTTCCGGCAGAACGGCTACCTCAAACTTGAAAACGCGCTCTCCCCAGAGACCGTCGCTGACCTCCGGCTCAGCGTCAAAGAAGAATTTTCGAAGGAAGAAACAAGCGGTGATAAGACTTCGTTCAAGCTCTACGGCTTCTTCGACCGTTCAGAACCCTTCAGGAAACTCGTCCGCAGCCAAGCCCTCACAGAACCACTCTCAGACCTCCTCGGCCCCAACGTTGTCTTCGTGAAAAACCGCCACAACCACGCAAGCATCAACGACAAAGGCCGGGTAGAACCACGCTTTCACCGCGACATCCTGCACTGGTCAAGGGGCCTGGTCACAGCCATCGCCTACTTGGAAGATGCCCGCCCCGACAACGGCTGCACCTACGTGATCCCGGGATCTCACAATCTTCCCTTTGTAGGTGTCACCCAAATCGATCCTCCAGGTGGTGGAACGTGGCTCGACGAACACAAGATCTTTGACGGCGTTGAGGAGCAAGCTGTGCCCGTCACCATCGGGGCCGGCGGCATACTCCTCTTCGACGCCACACTCTTTCATTCCGTTGGCGACAACAACTCTGATGAGTCGCGGATCAGTCTGACCATGGGGTACCGCAGCTCAGACGAACTGGACGACGCCCCTGCCCACACACAGGTCCAGGTCCTTGGCGAACACACCTACCGCGGCAATGACCGGTAAAGGGACAACTCCGCTCGTAATCATGGCCGCAGGACACGGCACCCGAAGCGGACTGGCCTCTCACCAACACAAAATGCTCCAACATATCGGTGGGAGGACCATACTGGCGCGCATCGTGGAAGCCGCCAGGAACTCCGCTGCCGTCGGAGAAATCATCCTGGACATGAATAGCAAGAGCCGTGAAGCCGCTGAAAAAGCGGCCGAGACACTAGGCCCTGCAGGCCAGCTCCACTTTTCGGAGCCACGAGGGTACCTGGCTGATTTCATCCGGTGGGGACAGAAACTCAACGGCGAAGCATTCATTGTAGACGCCGACGTTTACACCGCTGTCGAGCAGATGGAACACTTCTTCGACTACCCCTACTCCAGCTCTCCCGGGGCACCCGCTCTCGCCCACACGTCGGTCAACGAGTCCAACCGGGAAGATCCGCGGTCTGCGTGGGTGCGGGTCAGTCCGGGCGGGTCACTGCTTAACCATGCCCGCGGAGAACCACACAGGACGGGCCACTGCACCATCGGGCTATGGAAAACCTCACCAACATTCATCGACTTCTTGTCCAAAAGCCACGACAACGGCCTCACCAGCATCACGGCTGGTGTCGACAATTATCTCGGCCAAGGGCAACAGATGCTCTCACCCCTTGTGGAGGGTGCTGTCAACGTTAACGCGCCAAGGGACCTGGACGCAGCGTGTGCCCTCTCCTCTGAAAGCCTCGTGTCCTAGAGTGGTTTGCGTTGTCATCACAGGCCCATCAGGAACAGGCAAGACAACCTTCGCCCAAATACTGGCCACATCCACCGGATGGCCGGTGGTCTCAAAGGACCAGATCAAGGAGGAGTACTTCGCACTCGGCGATTGCCCCTCAAGAGAGGTCTCAAAAGAGATTGGGCACAAAGCCTTGGCAACAATCGCCAGACACATCCAGGAGGCAAGCGTCTCAGGCGCTCACCTCATCGTCGAAGGCAACCTCCGTACGTCCTGGCTGGAAGAAACCTGCCGTGTGCCAAGTTCGTCCACTCAGAGGTTTGTCCAAGTACAACTCTCGGCTTCCGGCGAAATACTCACGTCGCGGATCCTCGCCAGAGCCAACTCCGGAGCCCGCCACCCCTGCCACTTCGATGCTGAGGCACTCCGCGAGAACGCAGACGAACTCGCCGAGGGAAGCTACCGTGACGCGCGCATCCCGGGTCCAGTAGTGCACTTGGACACAACAGAGATGAACGATGCCGCGATGGAAGAAGAGGCACAACGAGTGGAAAGGACCGCATACCTTCTATCAACCCCAGCCCGGGCCGGATGATGGGGTCCACGTCCCTGATAGGGCTTCCTGTTGGTGCTCAACTTTTGGTGCTTTCGGACCTTCTTTGAAATATCTGCAACCTCATCCTGCGTCAAAGTTGTCTTGACTTCGATGCAGAGCAGAACAGACTCAACTGGAAACATCTTCTCCTCCGTTTGAGCGAAGAGAGTCGGGTGGACGGTGTTTGACAGCACTAACGTGTCCATTTGAGCGGAGGCAGTCCCCATGGAGTCGATAATCTCCCCAGTAGCAACCCTCACAGAGGGAGGGAGCACCTTAGCGAGAAGCAACTGAACTGAGTTTTCATTGGCGTCCCCCTTCTCACCCTGATGCTGAATAAGGCCGGCCATGTCCTGCGACTCGATGCTTAAGCGCCTTGAAACGGCATTCCAGTATTTCTGTACAGCCGGAGATGCAGGCCCGGGCTCTGTTGACGTCACCCCCTGATTCTAGGCACTCACTGGCCAGCATGGGCTTAATGGCTCTGCCGCACGAAGTTCCGCCCTGACCTAGCGAACAGCGGGCCCTTACTCCGGAGGTCTCAAAAAACTAATGATTCATGAGACGGCGTTACTTAGCGCTCTCTGGTGGAGCGGCGGCCGTCAAAAGTCCTAAAAGACGGGGATTTCACGCGCAAGGGGAGTCTCGTTTAGTCGCCTCGCCGTGAACTGTCTCAGCAAGAACAGGGGAGAGGGCTTCCGAATCAGAGTATTCAGCGTCCTTAAGGGTGATCCTAACGGACTGGTCTGCTGCACGGATGCCGTCGACCTGACTACGCAACCGAACGACCGTGATCATGGAGTATGAATGAGGTCATGACCAGCAGCTCTCAAGAGACACAAATGAAGATATCCGTCTTCCCTGGGACGAATTTTTGGTGGGCTATCCAGTCGGACAACTTCCAGGATGTATTTCCCGACGGGACGCTATGGGCGCCGCTGCGAGGAAGTTCCGGACAGCGGGTTGCCTCCTGGGACACGGTGCGCAACGTCCGACCTGGGGACCTTGTCCTGCACTATTCCCGTCCGGCCGTCCGCGGTATCAGCCAAGCGGCCACGCTGCCAGCACCGGCTTATCCTCCGCCCCGCGGCTACAAAGAACCTGCGGACACAGAAGGGACACTGGTCCTCACAGATCCTTTATATAAGGTCCATATTCCGTGGAAAGAGGTCCTCGCAATTTTGCCTCCGGGGCAAGGCCCTATGACTACAGCAGGCACGCTGAACAGGGGCTACTTCTATAACTTGGACAGAGAAGGTGCCCTGCAGTTGTTGCAGCAGGCGGGGCTGAAGATCAATGATGACCCCGATGAGGGGCGGGACGAAGCCGCGTCGACCGCCCAATACCTTGGTGGTCCCAGCGACAAGTGGACACTGGGGGCAGCCCGGACAGAACAGCGATTCCTGCGGAACCAGCAGCTGCAGCTTAGGGGCAGTTCCTGCTCGCTCTGCGGACAATCCTTCCCTGAACAGCTTCTGGTCGCCGCCCACATCAAGCCGCGCTCGGCCTGCTCGGAGAAGGAGCGTATGGACACTGCTAACGTGTCTATGCTCGCGTGCCTCTTCGGTTGTGATGCACTGTTCGAGTTCGGCTACATCGTCGTCGGCGAATCGGGTGTTATGCAGGTAGGCAATCCCTTGCCCGAGCAGGTCGGGAACCGGATCGAGGGCCTCGTGGGCCGCAAATGCCGGGCCCATGACGAGCAATCTCGTGGCTATTTTGCATGGCACCTACAGGCCCATTCCGGCAAGCTGATCAATCAGCCGCAAAGGACGTTTGACCCCGGTCCCCTGACAGAGCGTGTCCTACGCTGATCCAATGCGCACACTCGAACCAGGGAACATCACCAACGTCGTCAGGAACTTCCTCCATGTTTCCGAAGGGGTTAAGCCGAGCAAGACCAGTCGCTCACGCAGCTGGGATTATTGCTACAACTACTTTCAGGACCACCCCCAGCCAACGCAGGACCTGGAGAGAAGCTGCCTCCAGCTTGGCTACTACCTTGCCAGCTGGGGCATGTTGCGCGGATCGACTTACCTGTTCGCCGAAACGAACATGCGCCACTATGCCAAAGCCATCCAGGTAATTGAGGACCTCAACCCAACGATGCGTGAGATCGACGCGGACAGTTACCTTAACCCACTGGCCCGAGCGCAGATCATCGGTGCGTACGATGCCCTCCGCAAGGCACTTGTGCCAGATGGCGTCGCTCACGTGACTCTCGTGGGCAAGGTGATGCTCGGCGTCTGGGGGTGTCTCCCCTCCTTTGACACGTACTTCCGGCGGGGCTTCGGGAAGATGGCCGAAAGAAGAGGGGAAAAGACCGCCTTCTGCAGGGTCAACGACCTTTCTCTCAGTCTCTTGGGAGAGTTCATGGGCCGCCACCATAATGAGATCGCCAGCCTCGCCGTGGAGTACAAAACGCTCGACTTCGGTGGCGAGTTTACGGCGCGCTGTCTGCCATTCGCCAAGGTCATCGACATGTACGGGTTCCAGCGAGGCTACGCCGCCTGACATCAGTTCGGCCGAAGCGGTACCAAACCCACTCTCGTTGGTCGGAGTGAGCTGCCAGAAGCTTTCCCTGGGTGATCTCTAGGTGCGTGACCTATGACAGCCGGAGCGCTGCCGATGGTCAAATAATGTTCCACATCTGCGCCAGCAGTCTTCTGAAGCTAAGACCGGGAGGCCCTTAGGCGGGCACTGTGTTCAGCATCCTCTGGAGCGTGGCTCGAGTCTTTGCCAGGGCGGCATTGTGGGCTGCCTGGTCGTTCTGGGTTCCAAGAAGCTCCGATAACAGGCCCTTAGCCCCGGAGGGTCCTTGTTCGTGAATTGCCTTGGCCAAGTATGTCACGCGCCGTTTGCGGATATCGTCCTCGTCCGCAGCTCCTGCTGGGAGGTGGACTCGCCCTTCTGCAAGTTCCAATGGAACTTTACCGACGAGGGCAATCAGTCCGGCACGGAGCTTTGCCCTCGTAGGGGAGGGGAGCTTGGAAAGAATGTTATTTTGCGTTTCAACTATGGACCGGGCACCCCGACGGATCCACGCAAACAGCTCCACCCTCGACCCGTACGGACCAACTGGAGCTGAGGCGTACTCCGTCAAAATCTGCATGGCCACGTCCTAGGTGACACTGTTATCTTGGCATCTGCCCACTTCCAAGCTATCTCTGAGTTAGATAGGCACAGATTGTGCTCTGTCTAGAACCGGTTTCTTGTTGGGTTGCCTGCCCTGATCCACTCGACGCTGGCAAGCCAGTCCCGTCGAATTTTACGATCTGCTGGCTGTCCGTCATCCGCTAGGGCGATGTCAACGTCAGCGCTCCCGCTCTTTGAGGGGACTCAGCTGGTGACGATGATTCGCGGGTTCGAGGGAAGCGTCCGGATTTGATCCATTCGATACTTTCGACCCAGTCCTCCCAAGCGGCGGAGTCGAAGGGGCGTCCGTCGCTCGTCAGGCCAGTGTCTCCCAACAGAGTTAT